>DATEKG010000400.1:0-6350 GCA_035277565.1 Pseudolabrys sp. | reverse complement strand
CAGAGGAATACGCCACCAGATCGCGCCCGGCCGGCGCGCGGCCACCATCAGGCGTCCTGCCCAGGCCGGCATCCGCTTTCGCAGGCGGCGCATTTCAGCATTGAAATCGGGCGGCCGCGTCATGGCCGTCAAAGCCGGCGCGACGGTTTCGTTCCCGTCTATTTGGGCGTCTAGGGCAGAACTGATTGAGGTTCACCAGACTTGGTCATGGCCGGGCATGACGCAGAGTGTGTGGCGAAGTCTCTTAGTTCGTCATGGCCGGACTTGTTCCGGCCAACCACGTCTTTAGATATTCGTTATCTCAAGACGTGGATGCCCGGCATAAAGCTTGCGCTCGGGCCGGCTGAAAGCCGGACCCGGGTGCCGGGCATGACGATTTAAATTCACGCTCTAGTGTTTCAGCTTCGCATCGACCTTGAAGGTCGCCTCGGTCTTTTTCTTGATTTCGTCGACGGTGACGCCGGGCGCCATTTCGGTCAGCGTCATGCCGCCGGCCTTCTTGTCGATCGTGAATACGCCGAGATCGGTGATGACCATGTCGACCACGCCGGCGCCGGTGAGCGGCAGCTTGCATTTGTGAAGCAGCTTCGGCTCGTCCTTGGCCGTATGCTCCATGACCACCACGACCTTCTTCACGCCGGCGACGAGGTCCATGGCGCCGCCCATGCCCTTCACCATCTTGCCGGGAATCATCCAGTTGGCGAGGTCGCCATTTTCGGCAACCTGCATGGCGCCGAGGATGGAAAGGTCGATATGGCCGCCGCGGATCATGGCGAATGAGTCCGCCGACGAGAAAAAGCTCGTCGTCGGCAATTCCGTCACGGTCTGTTTGCCGGCATTGATAAGATCGGGATCCTCGTCCCCTGCATAAGGGAAAGGTCCGAAACCGAGCATGCCGTTTTCGCTTTGCAGCTGGACCGTCATGCCGTCGGGAATGTAGTTCGAAACCAGCGTCGGAATGCCGATGCCGAGATTGACGTAGAAGCCGTCGCGCAACTCCCTGGCGGCGCGTTCGGCCATTTGTTCGCGGGTCCATGCCATTTCTAGACTTCCTCTCCGGCTGCTGCGGCGGGTTCCCGCTTGCGCACGGTACGCTGCTCGATGTGTTTGACGGCATCGGGCACGTGAATAATGCGCTTGACGTAAATGCCCGGCGTAATGATGTGGTCGGGATTGATATCGCCCGGTTGGACGAGGTGCTCGACCTCCGCGACGGTGACCTTGCCCGCGGTTGCCATCATCGGATTGAAATTGCGCGCAGTCTTCCGGTAGACAAGATTTCCCTCCATGTCACTCATCCAGGCGTGCACGATCGAGAGGTCAGCAACGATTCCGCGCTCCATGATGTAGCGGCTGCCGTTGAATTCGCGCTCCTCCTTGCCCTTGGCAATATCGGTGCCGGCGCCGGTGCGCGTATAGAACGCGGGGATTCCGGCGCCCCCCGCACGAATGCGTTCGGCAAGCGTGCCTTGCGGGTTGAATTCGATTTCCAGTTCGCCGGCGAGATATTGCTGCGCGAACAGCTTGTTCTCGCCCACATAGGACGAGATCATTTTCTTGACCTGACGTGATTCCAGCAGCAGGCCGAGGCCTGCGCCGTCGACACCCGCATTGTTCGACACAACGGTCAGGTTCTTCACGCCGCTGTCACGGATCGCCTTGATCAGCGTTTCGGGAATGCCGCAAAGGCCAAATCCCCCGCAGCAGATCAACATGCCGTCTTTCAGCAGGCCGGCAAGTGCGGCCTTGGCATCTGGATAGACTTTCTTCATGCAACTATACCGCCTTCGACTTCAGCTTGTTGGAGAAAACATTATTCCCTCGGTCCGATGCAAGCCTAGTGCGCCGGTGCCGCAGGTGGATTGGCGGGCGCCGCGGGCGGGTTTGCCGGTGCCGCCGGCGGGCTGACATCGGTGACGGGGTTGCGCGGCGGGGTGATATCGGTCACCGGATTTTTCGGTTTTTGCGGAGCTGCCGGCGCCGCAGGGGCGGCCGGCGCGGGAGCCTTGGTTTCGGTCGTCGCCGGGGGGCCTGAGAGCGTGCGCGGCAGGAACGGAATGCGGTGCGGGTAATATGTCCAGAACACAAACAGCGCGGAGAACAGGATCGCCGAGAGGACGGCAGCAGTCCCCCGATGGTTGAACGACAGGAAATTGCCGACAAAGGTAGCCACGGCGACAAATACCGCCAGGACTACGACGTAAAGCCAGTCTACCTGCGCAAGATCGATCGGCATCGGAGACACCCCTTTTCCCGTACGGTCAGTTTAGCCCAGACCCGCGATGCGGGTCACCCGGCGGGAGATATTTGCCGCACCGGTATTTGGCCTTATTACATTTGCCGCGACCTCGCTGCCCCGGAGTTCCCTCGAGGCAGCGGCACAATTTTTACATCCGTCATATCCGCGCGCCGTGCCAAATGTCATGCCAAAGGTTTTGATACTTACCGAAGTCCAGGAATCCATGCGCGCCCGCTACAGGGCCATGCTGCTCGAGCGGTTCCCCGAGCTCACCATCAATGTCGTCGGGCATCACAATGACGTCGGTCCCTATATCGCCGACACCGACATTCTCTTGTGTTTCTCGCCGCCGATGGCCGACCACGTGGTGCGGGATGCGCCGAAGCTGAAATGGATTCAGGCCCTCGGGACCGGGGTCGACAATATCGTCGACCTGCCCTCGCTCGGAAAAGAGGTGCTGGTCACGAATATTCGCGGAATTCATGGCGCACCGGTGTCCGAAGCCACGCTTGCCTTCATGCTTTCCCTGGCGCGCGATCTGCCGCGCTCGGTGCGCGCGCAGAATGAAAACAAATGGGAGCGCTGGCCGGCGGCATTGCTCGCCGGGAAAACCGTCGGCATTCTCGGCGTAGGTCTGATTGCCGAATATCTGGCGCCGATCTGCAAGGCCCTCGGCATGACCGTGGTCGGCATCAGCGGCAGTCCGCGCGATACGGAGAATTTCGATCGTATGGTTCATCGCGACAGGCTCCTGGAGGTAACAGGCGAGCTGGACTATCTGGTCGTGCTCACGCCGCTCACCGGGGAGACGCGAAACATTGTCGGCAGGAAAGTATTCGATGCAATGAAGCCGAGCGCTTTTCTCATCAATGTGGCGCGCGGCGGCGTCGTGGATGAGGAGGCATTGGTTGCCGCGCTGGAGGCGGGAAAAATCGCCGGCGCCGGGCTGGATGTATTTTCCCAGGAGCCGCTTCCGTCAAGCAGCCCGCTGTGGAAAGCAAAAAACGTCACGATCTTCTCGCATCTCGGCGGCTATTCGCAGGGCTACGAGGATCGCGCCATGCCGACGATCGCCGGCAATATGGAGAAGTTCCTTGCCGGTGATCTCAAATCCATGATCAACATTGTGCGCAAGCCCGCCTCCTGGAAGGATTGAACCATGGCCTTGTCCGAACGGCTCAACACGCCAATTTCCGATGCCGAACTCGAGCGGCGCTGGCGCGCCGTTCGGTCGGCCATGGAGCGGGAAAAGATCGACGTTCTGCTCATGCAGAACAACAACGATCACATGGGCGGCTATGTCCGCTATTTCACCGACATGCCGGCGACGAACGGCTACCCGAACACGGTCGTGTTTCCGCGCGGCGAAGAGATGACCGTCGTTTGCCAGGGACCCTTCGGAGGCGGCGAAGCCACCGCGCAGGGTGATCAGAACTGGCGCGGCGTAAAAAAAATACTCACGACTCCGAGTTATGCGTCCGCGCACTACACGAAGGACTACGATCCGGAGCTCGCCGCTAGCGCGTTGAAGCCGTTTGCTCGCGGCACCATCGGTTATGTCGGTACCTACCAGATGTCATTCGCGCTGCTCGACTACGTCAGGCGCGCTTTCCCGCAGGCACGCTTTGTCGATGCAACCGACATGGTCGACAGGATCAAGGTCATCAAGAGCGCGGAGGAAATGGAACTGGTCAAACGCGCCGCGCTCATGCAGGACGGCGCCATGCGGGCCGCCTTTGCGGCGGCAAAACCCGGCATGCGCGACACCGAGGTCGCCGCCGCCGCCCAGCACTACAGCCAATGCCATGGCAGCGAAAACGGCATCTATCTGTGCGCGTCAATGCCGCTCGGCAAACCCTCGAAGTTCGCCAACCGCCATCTTCAGAATCGCGTCATCCAGAAGGGCGATCAGATTGCATTGCTGGTCGAGGATAACGGGCCCGGCGGCATGTATACCGAGCTCGGCCGATCCTGCGTTGTCGGCGCGAAGGTGCCGCAGGCCATGAAGGACGAGCTGGACTTCTGCAAGGCCGCGCGCCGGTTCACGCTTGATCTGCTCAAGCCAGGGACGCCCTGCAAGGATATCTGGGACGCATTCAATGAATTCATGCGCAAGAACGGCCGCCCGCCGGAGGCCCGCCTCTACTGCCACGGGCAAGGCTACGACCTCGTGGAGCGCCCGTTGATCCGTCACGACGAGCCGATGGCCATCGAGAAGGACATGAACATCGTCGTGCATCCGACCTACCTCCACGCCGGCTATCTCAACTGGCTGTGCGACAACTACCTCATTGGCGGGAACGGGCCCGGCGACCGGCTGCACCAGTTCCCGGAAGAGGTTGTCGAGGTCGGTTAGCCATCCGGCGACGCATGGCTTGACCGCCGGGCGCCGTCCGCGCAAGTCTCCCCGCCTCCAGGTGGAGTTTCAGCAATGAGAAAAGTAATTCTTGCGGCGGCCCTCGCCGCGATGGCGCTGACCGGACAGGCGAGCGCCGATGATTTCCCGACCCGTCCTGTCACCATGGTGATCCCCTTCGCCGCCGGCGGTCCGACCGACGTGCTGGGGCGCGTGATCGGCGCGCGCATGGGCGAAATCCTCGGGCAGACCGTCGTGATCGAAAATGTCGGTGGCGCCGGAGGCATGACCGGCTCCAAGCGCGTCGCCGAGGCAAAACCGGACGGCTATACGATGGTGCTTGGCACGGTTGGTACGCATGCGCAGGGGCAGACGCTGTACAAGCGACCGCTTTATAATGCGCTCACCGATTTCACCCCGGTTATCCTGATCGCGGAGGTTCCCATCGCCCTGCTCGTGCGAAAAGACCTGCCGGTCAACAATCTCAAGGAATTCGTCGCTTACGCGAAGGAAAACCAGAGCAAGATGCAGTTCGGCTCCGCCGGCGCCGGATCGGCAACGCATCTGGGCTGCGTCGTGCTCAACACGGCGATGGGCACGAATATCACCCACGTTCCGTACAAGGGCACCGGTCCGGCGATGCAGGACCTCATTGGCGGCCGCATCGACTTTCTCTGTGAGATTGTCTCGACCGCCAAGCCGCAAATCGATGGCGGCAGCGTGAAGGCGCTGGCAATCATGACGACAGCGCGATCGCCGGTGCTGCCGAACCTGCCGACCACGCGTGAGCAGGGGCTCGACGTCCAGGCCTACACATGGAACGCGATCTTCCTGCCGAAAGGCGCTCCCGCGGATGTCGTGAAAAAGCTGCACGACGCAGCCGTCGGCGCAATGAACACGCCGGCCGTGCGTGACCGCCTGCAAGGCATCGGTGCAACGCTGGTCGGTCCAGACCGGCAGAGCCCCGAATATCTCGGCAAATTCGTTGCCGACGAGATCAGGAAATGGGCAGTGCCGATCAAGGCGAGCGGCGTCCAGATCGAATAGAGCGAATGCTGAAGCAGGTTTGCCCGGGTGCGTCAGGATAAGGAGTCAGCGATGGCAGACATCAGGATTCTCAATCCCGACGCGCTCGGCAAGCCGCTCGGCCAATATTCGCAACTCACGCGCGTCAAGGCGTCCGAGTTCCTGTTCATCGCCGGGCAGGTCGGCGTTGACCGGGACGGCAAGGTCGTCAGCGACGACTTCGACGCCCAATGTGTGCAGACCTTCGCGAATATCGAAATTGCCTTGAAGTCGGCCGGTGCCGGCTGGGGCAATATTGTGCAGTTCACGACATATCTGGTGCACTCGCAGGATATTCCGAAATTCATGAAATTCCGGTTGCGCGAATTTCCGAGGATGTTCGCAAACGGCGCCTACCCGCCCAACACGCTCTTGATGATCGACCGCCTCGTGCAGGAGGCGCTGCTGGTCGAAGTTCAGGCGGTCGCTGCCATCTAGGTGCGATCGGTCTAATTTGAATCGTCATGCCCGCGCATAGCCGAATGGCGTGCTTCGCACATGTGAGAAGCGTCGCTATGGGACTGGAGCTCGGCGGAACACCTCTCAGCCGTCATGCCCGGCTTTATGCCGGGCATCCCACGTCTTTCTTCATCGCGTATCAGGAAAGCAAGGCGTGGATGGCCGGAATAAATCCGGCCATGACGGATGAGATGCTGTGCCACACACTCTGCGTCATGCCTGCGCATAGCC
>DATEKG010000399.1:0-7691 GCA_035277565.1 Pseudolabrys sp. | reverse complement strand
GCCGGAGGAAAAGCGCGACCTGGCGGCCATCAAGGCATCACAGGAAAAGACCATCGAAGCGATGAAGATGCTGGACGCGCAGCTGGGCAAGACCGAACACGTCGCGGGCTCTGCTTTTTCCTATGGCGATATTCCGGTCGGTATCATCTGCTATCGCTTCGTGCAGCTCGTGCCTCAGCGTCCGGCGATGGCCAATCTCGAGCGCTGGTATGCCTCGATCTCAAAACGAAACGCGTTTCAGGACCACGTCGGCAGCATTCCGCTGACGTGAGGCTTTGTTGGCCAGCAAATCAGTCCGTGATCAGAATATCGAGCGGCACGCGCAATGTTTGGGCGATCGCGCGTAAAGCGGCTGCTGTTCCTTTCCTGCGGCCGGTTTCGAGGTCGGAGATATAGCCCTGTCCAATGTCGGTGCGATACGACAACTCCATCTGTGTCATATCACGCCATTCGCGCATTGCTCGTATCGGATGATCGCCTGCCGCGATACGTTCGACAACTTCCATTGGGACGAGCGGCGCGCCTTCCGCAATCTCCTTGCGGGCACGCGCAACAAGCCGCGCTGTGCCTGCATCCTCGTCCGCTTCGGCGGCTTTCGCCGCGAGCGCTTCATATTCCTTGCGTGGGAGGACAGCGACCTCGCCTTTAGCCGTTTTCTGGTAACGCACCGTCATGCTGACCTCTTAGCGGTAAATTTCGCGCCGGTGACCTACAGCCACAACCACGATTGAGTTGCGCTCTTCATAAAAAACCACGCGCCAATCGCCGACCCGCAGCCTCGATCCGGCTCGCCCTTTAAGACGTTTCACGTCTCCAACACCTGTCTCTGCAAATGTTTCGAGCCGAGCTTTGAGTCGCGCGCGAACTTCTGGAGCGAGCTGGATCCATTGGCGCAGAGCTGCCGACGTAAACCTGACCGTCATTGCCAAATATCGCTATATGCGATAATAATGTCAAGTCCAAAAACGATAGCAAGTTGGGTTGGATCTACAGCGCTTCGCCTTTCAGCAGCTTCGGCACATCGCCCGTGAAGCCCGCCGCTTCACGGATGAATACGCGCTTGAGCGCGGGCATGCGCTCGACCAGGCCGAGGCCGATATCGCGCATGAGCCGCAGCACGTCGGAATTGTTCGAGAACAACCGATTGAGCCCATCGGTTGCAATTCCCATGCTCATTGTGTCGAAGCGCCGCCAGCGCTGATAGCGTTCGAGCACATCCGGCCCGCCGGGGTCGAACCCCAGACGCGCCGCATCGGCGATCGCCTCGGCGAGAGCCGCCACGTCGCGCAGGCCCATATTGAGGCCTTGCCCGGCAATCGGATGGATGATGTGCGCGGCATCGCCGACAAGCGCAATGCGCTCGCCAATAAAGGTGCGTGCCGTGAACAGCCCGAGCGGAAAGGCGCGGCGCGGTCCAATAACCTCGATGTCGCCAAGCTGCAGGCCGAAGCGCTTCTCCAGTTCGGCGTGGAATTCATCGTCCGGCAGCGCAATGATCCGCTCGGCCTCGGATTTCGTCTCGGTCCACACGATCGAGCATCGCCGGCCCGTCAGCGGCAGGATCGCAAACGGCCCGGCCGGCAGAAAATGCTCTTCCGCGCGGCCACAATGATCACGCTCATGTGCAACTGTCGTCACAATGGCCGACTGGTCGTAATTCCAGCCATGTGTAGCGATGCCGGCCTGCTCGCGGATTGACGAACGGGCGCCGTCTGCCCCGATGAGGAGGCGCGTGGTCATCGCGTCACCGCTCGCGAGCCGCACCGTGACCGAATTCGGCTGATGCTCGAACCCCGTCACCGAACTCGCGCGAATATCAACGCCGATCGCCTTCGCCTTGGCTGCAAGCGCGTCGACCAAATGCCGGTTCTCGACCATATGCGCAAAGGGCTCTCCCTCTTCGACTTCACCGCCAAAAGTCAGAAAAGCCGGCCGCACCGCATCGTCGAGTTTGGAATCGGTCACCACCATGTCGAGGATGGGCTGTGCGTTTGCCGCAACCGCGTCCCAGACCCCGATTGCCTCGAACAATCGTCGGGCGGCGGCGGCGATCGCGGATGCGCGTGGATCCTTCGACTGCTCATGCGCCAGAGCCGGGTCGACGACCGCAACCGTAAAGGCAGCGCCCAGCCCCTCCCGCAGCGCAATCGCCAGCGCGAGTCCGGCAAAGCCGGCCCCGCCGATGACAATATCGGCTCGCTGCTGCACGGAACTGCCGCTGCGCATGATCACATCCCTTGGCGCTTTCCCTGGTACTTTCCTTGGCACTTTCCTTGGCACGTTCCTTGTAAAACCGGTCATAGCATAGCAGGTTGAGAGCGTGCTTTGACCACTTCCGGGCTTCCGCATGTCATCAGCCGTTCAGGACTTGCTTGATATTCTCGATCTCGAGCCGCTGGACATTAACCTTTTCCGTGGCCGCTCACCCCAGGTCGGCTGGCAGCGTGTATTCGGCGGGCAGGTGATCGGCCAGGCGCTTGTCGCCGCCGTGCGTACCGTTGACGCGTCGCGCCCGCCGCATTCCATGCACGCCTATTTCCTGCTGCCCGGCGATCCAAAGGTTCCCATCATCTATGACGTCGACCGCATCCGCGACGGCAAGAGCTTTACCACCCGGCGCGTCACCGCGCGTCAGCACGGTCATCCGATCTTTTCGATGCTCGTCTCGTTTCACACCGACGAGCCAGGCCTCGACCACCAGGCGAAGATGCCGGATGTGCCGCCGCCGGAAAAACTTCCGAGCGATGCCGACATGCGCGAGAAGCTGTTACCGGTTATGCCCGACCCCGTGCGCCGCTATTACGAACGCGAACGCCCGATCGAGCTGCGGCCGGTCGAGTTCGAGCGTTACCTCGGCAAAAAAATCCCCGGCGGCAACTTCAACGTGTGGATTCGAGCAACCGGCAGGCTGCCGGATCTCCCGGCCATTCATCAATGTGTGCTGGCTTACGCATCGGACATGATGCTGCTCGATACCGCGCTCGCGCCGCACGGGCGAACCTTGTTCGAGAAGGAATTCATGGCGGCAAGCCTCGACCACGCGCTTTGGCTCCACCGGCCGTTCCGCGCCGACGACTGGCTGCTCTACGCGCAGGATTCACCGAATTTGCACGGCTCGCGGGGGTATGCCCGCGGACTTATATTCAAGCGCGACGGGACGCTGGTTGCCTCCGTGGCACAGGAAGGCCTGGTGCGCCAGCGGCTGGAAACCTGAAGCCGGAACATGTTGCGATTGGCCGCCATTCTGGTTGCGTTGATCTCGGCGACGACTGCCCTGCACGCCGCATCGGACAGGCAGCGCGCTCCTGACGGCACGTGGGAAGGTGCGCCGCCGCAATACACGCGCTTCACGTCTGCCGAGCTTGAGCGCGGATTTCTTGCGCTTGCTTTCGGCTCCGATCTGCGCATCGGTGCGAAGCCGCTTGGCATAAGGCGCTTCGAGCATCCGATTCATGCGCATATTTTCGGCGGCGGCAGTGTCGACCGGCGCGCCGAGATGTTGCGCGTCATTGAGGATTATGCGCGCGAAGTCCCGAACCTGCACCTGAGCGAAACAACAGCGTCAGATTCCGATATTGAGGTGCGGCTGATCGACGAAAGGGATTTCAGGTCCGCACTTCAGGAAGCCTTCGGCGCCAGGGTCGCCGGAACCTTCGTCGAGCGCACCGACCCGCAGTGCATGACCAGCGTGAAATCGACCGCGGGCGGCGACATTGTCCATTCGGTCTCGTTCATCATTGTCGACAAGGGCGATGATGTTTTTTTGGACTGCGCCTATCACGAGCTGCTGCATGCCTTCGGGCTCTCGAACCACGACCAGCACAATCCGTGGACGACCCTCAACCAGAAGCGCATGGTTGGCTATCTCACGGTCTATGACCGTTCGCTGCTGACATTACTCTATGACGCGCACATTCGGCCGGGAATGACGCGCCGGCAGGCGCGCGCGATCCTGCCCGAGGCCATTGCCGCCCTTGGCCTCGCGAAAAGCAGTCAGGCCAAATAAGACAATATTTCTGCCCTGGATTGCCCTAAAACACGGCGACTGCCTGTGGGTATGGCAGCATCAGCGCTTAAAATTTGGGCCATCTGCCGGTAGCTTATGCAGCCAGCCCGTGCCGGCTCCAGCCGGAACGGGTTTTCGTGCGCATGGTCTCCGCCGGAGCCGGGCGGGTTTTGCGGGGGCGCGCAAGCCATATCCGCCAATGGGCGGGCGCCGGGGACGAATCTCATGAAACTTGTCATTGCCATCATCAAGCCTTTCAAGCTCGAAGAAGTCCGTGATGCGCTCACGCGCATCGGCATTCACGGGATGACCGTGTCAGAGGTCAAGGGCTATGGCCGCCAGAAGGGCCATACGGAAATCTATCGCGGCGCCGAATACGCCATCAATTTTCTTCCAAAACTGCGGCTCGAGATTGCAATTGCGAGCGAGCAACTCGACCAGGTGATGGATCAGCTCGCGGCTTCCGCCCGCACGGGTCAGATCGGCGACGGCAAGATTTTCGTCACGCCGATCGAGCAGGCCGTGCGAATCCGCACCGGCGAAACCGACGTCGACGCACTCTGACGAACAGCAAGGAAACTGGAGATGTCCATGAAACAGGCGTTCCCGCGCCTCGCTCCTGCGGCGGCCATTCTGCTTATCGCTTCACCGGCCTTCGCACAAGGCTCCACAAAAATCGACGGCGCCGACACTGCATGGATGATCGGCGCGACCGGGCTCGTGCTGATGATGACTATACCAGGCCTGGCTCTCTTCTATGCCGGAATGGTGCGCAAGAAGAATGTGCTTGCAACAATGGCGCAGAGCCTCGCTGCGACTTTTCTTGTTTCCATTCTCTGGGCGGTCATCGGCTACAGCCTCGCCTTCACAGGTGACGGCCCCTTCATTGGAACGCTCGATCGCATATTCCTCAATGGCGTAACACTCGACGCCGTATCGCCGTTCGCTAAAACCATCCCCGAAAGTCTGTTCATGATCTACCAGATGACATTCGCGGTCATCACGGTCGCACTCGTGGCGGGCTCCGTCGCCGATCGCCTGCGTTTTTCGGCGTTTTTGCTGTTTTGCGCATTCTGGCTGATGCTCGTCTATGTGCCGATCGCGCACTGGGTCTGGGGCGGCGGATTCCTCGGCAGCTATGGCCTCATCGATTTTGCCGGCGGCACTGTGGTGCATCTCAATGCCGGTGTCGCCGGACTTGTCGCCGCCTATGTTCTCGGTGCGCGCCGCGGTTACGGAACGGACAATCTTGCGCCGCACGATCTCACACTTGCGGTCATCGGGACCGGTCTCCTGTGGGTCGGCTGGTTCGGCTTCAACGGCGGCTCCGCACTTGGCGCAAACTCGCGCGCCGCCATGGCGATCGTTTCCACGCATCTTGCCGCGAGCGCGGGGGCATTCACCTGGATGGCACTCGAGTGGTGGGAACGCGGCAAGCCTTCAGTACTCGGAATGATTTCCGGCGCCGTCGCCGGACTCGGCACCATTACGCCCGCATCGGGCTTCGTGCTGCCGATGCAGGGGATACTTATCGGTATCATCGCCGGCGCGATCTGCTACTGGGCGTGCACGCGGCTCAAGCTCAAGATCGGTTACGACGATTCGCTCGACGTCTTCGGCGTGCACGGCATCGGCGGATTCACCGGGACCCTGCTCGCAGGCATTTTCGCGGTCGGCGCACTGTCTGCGAGCCCGGAGACGCCCAACGGGATTCGCGGCCTGCTGGAAGGAAATCCGCAGCAGGTCCTGGCGCAGCTCTACGGCATTATCGTCACACTGGTCTGGTCCGGGGCGCTGACCTTCCTGATCCTGAAGGTTATCGGGGTGCTGGTGCCGTTGCGCGTGAAACACGAGGAAGAAATCATGGGCCTCGACGTCAGCCTGCATGGCGAGGCGATCCAGTAACCGGTCCGCTTTCCACGCCGGCAGCGGCGCGATCACGCAAGCCGTCGCGGATTTTCGGGCACGACAGGCTCTGATTAATTTTTAAGCAGGCCTGTGGAACGTTGGCGTATCTTTAAGCGGCACCGCCTCGCATCCACTCACCTGTTCCGGCGCGGTGACGAGTTCTTCTATTAAATCAATTATATAGCAGTCGGCGTCGCAACTGGCACGGCGTTTGATTCTATCCCTCCGGCTGTGCCTGCGGAGCGAGCTTCGCAGGTCGGGGCTCAGTGAACCCGCCCGCACTGCGTGACGTAACAAACGGGCTCAAGCGGGGATCGAATTCCATGAAAATCGTCATGGCCGTTATTAAACCCTTCAAGCTCGACGAGGTCCGTGACGCTCTGACCTCCATTGGCGTGCAAGGGCTGACCGTTACCGAGGTCAAGGGATACGGGCGTCAAAAAGGACACACGGAAATCTATCGTGGGGCCGAATATGCGGTGAGCTTCCTGCCGAAGATCAAGATCGAAGTGGCGGTTGACACCAAGCAGGTCGACAAGGTGATCGCCGCCATCACAGGCGCCGCCAAGACCGGACAGATCGGCGACGGAAAAATCTTCGTCTTCAATCTGGAAAACGCCGTGCGCATCCGCACCGGCGAAACCGATGCTGCGGCTCTCTAGTAACCCGCACCGCAAACAATACGGACAGGAGTCAAGACCATGACGTTGAAGAAATCCTCCCGTGCGGGGCTGTTGGCTCTCGCATTCGGGATCGTTCTCGGCCTTTTCCTGAGTGTGGCGTCGTTCGACGTGTCATATGCTCAGGCACAGGCCCCCGCCGCCGCGCCAGCGGCCGCCACGCCCGTCGCCCCGCCGCCCGCCTGCGCCAATGATGCGGATCCGAAAAAAGCCATACTGGAAAAATGCACGCCGAATTCCGGCGACACTGCCTGGATGCTCACATCGGTCGCACTGGTGCTGATGATGACCATTCCGGGCCTCGGCCTGTTCTATGGCGGCATGGTGCGCAAGAAGAATGTGGGCGACACGGTGATGACAAGCTTCGCCGTGACCTGCCTCGTCACTATTCTCTACGCGGTCATCACATACAGCCTTGCCTTCACGCCAGGCTCGCCGTTCATCGGCGGAACGAGTCGCGCGTTCCTGCAAGGAATATTAAGCGACATCTCGACAGGCATCGGCACGCCGAACGGCCTCGCTGTGACCATTCCTGAAACCGTCTATCTCTGTTTCCAGATGACATTCGCCATCATCACGCCAGCCCTGATTGCCGGCGCTTTCGCCGAGCGAATGAAATTCTCCGCCATGCTCTGGTTCATCGGCCTGTGGGCGGTGCTGGTCTATGCGCCGATCGCGCATTGGGTCTGGGGGGCCGACGGCTTCATGTCCAACGGCAATTCCGATGCCTGGTTCAAGGTGCTCGATTTTGCCGGTGGCACCGTGGTGCATATCAATGCGGGCGTTGCCGGCCTGATGTGCGCGATCTGCCTCGGCAAGCGCAAGGACATGGGCCCGCCACACAACATGGTGCTCACCTTCATCGGCGCCTCGCTGCTGTGGGTCGGCTGGTTCGGTTTCAATGCCGGTTCGGCTGTCACCGCCGGCATGCAGGCCGGCATGGCGATGACCGTGACGCAGATCGCCACCGCGGTCGCGGGCTTCACCTGGATGCTGGTCGAGTGGATCTGCCGCGGCAAGCCGACCGTGATCGGCATCTGCTCCGGCGCAGTCGCCGGCCTCGTCGCGATCACTCCGGCTTCCGGCTTTGTCGGCCC
>DATEKG010000398.1:0-8698 GCA_035277565.1 Pseudolabrys sp. | reverse complement strand
CACCGATGTGACGACCGAAATCCCGCGCTCGCGCTCGATGGCCATCCAGTCCGACCGCGTCGAACGCCGGTCGCGCTTTGCCTTGACCTGTCCGGCGAGGTTGATGGCGCCGCCGAACAGCAGCAGCTTTTCCGTGAGCGTGGTTTTGCCCGCGTCCGGATGCGAAATGATCGCGAATGTGCGTCGCCGGTCGACCTCTGCGGCAAGCGGGGTCGCAAACGGTGTTACCGGTATCGAATCGGACGCGGCCGCTGGCTTGTTCATGGGGCGCATGTGGCAGGGAACGCGGTCAGGATCAAGGGCTGGTCCTGTGGAGCCGCCGGCAAATGCGCGGTTTGTGCTGTGTTCGTTACCCCAATGTTGCGGCGTACTGCTCGGGGCTGAAGCCGACGAGTAATTTTCCCCCGCCCACGTCGAGAACAGGCCGCTTGATCATCGAGGGTTGTTTGAGCATCAGCGAGACCGCCTTGGTCGATGTAATGCCGTCCTTTTCCTTATCGGCCAGTTTTTTGAAGGTCGTTCCGGCGCGGTTGAGCAAAGTTTCCCAGCCGACCTTCTTCGCCCAGCGCTCCAGTCGCGCCCGATCTATTCCGGAGGCCTTGTAATCATGGAAGTCGTACGCGACGCCGTGTTTGTCGAGCCAGGCGCGCGCCTTCTTCATCGTGTCGCAGTTTTTTATGCCATAGATGGTGACGGACATGTTCACTCCCACTCGATCATTCCAAGCGATGGTAACACTGTGATCTAACGGGGAAGATTTTTTCGGCGCATCGTCAAGCATCGTCCCCCTGATCCGTCAGAAATTCGCGCTCTTGAATTTAAAGAGGAAGTTCGGCGATCCGCGATTTGCTCGGTTTCAGGGACTATAGACATCAATTCGTCGATCCTCCGACACGCCGCAGACATCAATTCGTCGATCCTCCGACACGCCGCCGGCCAAGCGGTATCCGCGCAGCTCAAAAAAAGACCGTCACGACGCCACGTATCACGAGCGTCCGTCGCGAGACAGTCGATCGGCTCCTGGCCGATGCCCGCTATGCGGTATTAAGCCGCCGCCAGGGTAAAGCAACCCGTGGTCCGCTCAGCGCCGAAAGCCGACCCTGCAGCGGCAACAGAGCAGATACCGGGTTCGACCCACAGCCGACCTTCGGAGAGTCTGGTTTTACGGCGGGCGAGGCTGCGGCCTGGGTTGAGGCGCAGCTTTCCCCCGATTGTCGAGTCTCCAAAGCGCGCCAATCCCCTCGGGGGCCTTGGCCACCCGGGCATCTAGATATTCCACTGATTGACCCAGCCTCCTCTTCCGGTGCAGGTTGGAGCGGGCGAGATGGCGTTTCTCGAGCCACGCATCGAGCCAACGCTACCCGGAAAGTCGGCAGGCGTCGTTCTCCGGCAGTGAGGTCGCAGATGTTTACTTGCGTTACGGATGGCGAGGCCGACGCGGGCGCGGCGGGCTGCCTTTGCTGCCAACCGACGCTTCGATCCGCCGATCGACGGATCACCAGGGAGCTTTCTCGCCGCGGCATGCTTGCAGGCGCAGCAAGCGTGGTCGCGCTCGCCGGCCTCGGTTTCCCACCCAGGGCGAGCGCGCAGGCGACGGGGGCGGCGCCGCCGACCATCATCACTAACTTCCAGCTGTTCGACGGCAAATCCTCCGGTTTGCGCGGCGGCCAGAGTCTGCGGATCAAGGACGGACGGATCAAGCAGGTCGCGGGGGCCGGCCAGGGCGCGCCTGAGGGCGCGCGGCTGGTCGATTGTGGCGGGCGCGTGCTGATGCCGGGCCTGATCGATGCGCACTGGCACGTGATGTTCGCCAGCCTGAGCCCGGCGCAGCTGCTGACGGCCGACATCGGCTTCGTCTTCCTGTCCGCGAGTGCCCAGGCCGAGCGGACAGTGATGCGCGGCTTTACGACCGTACGGGATCTGGGCGGCCCATCCTTCGCGCTGAAGAAGGCGATCGATTCCGGGCTGGCCGTCGGTCCTCGCATCTATCCGTGCGGGGCGGTGATCACCACGACCGGCGGCCACGGCGACATGCGCATGAATTCGGATGTTCCGAGAAACCCCGGCGGCCCTCAGAGCCAACTCGAAAGCTCGGGTGCCGCTGCCATCGCCGACAGCGCCGACGAGGTGCGCCTGCGCGCGCGCGAGCAGCTGTTCCTCGGGGCTTCGCAGATCAAGATGACCGGCGGGGGCGGGGTCGCTTCGCCGCGCACGACGCTCGATATGGTGACCTTCACCGTGCCGGAGCTGCGCGCCGGCGTCGAAGCCGCGGCCGATCGCAACACCTATGTCGCGGTGCACGCCTATCCGCCGACCGCCATCCGCCGGGCGATCGACGCCGGGGTCCAATGCATCGAGCACGGTCACCTGATGGACGAGGCGACGGCGAAGTTGATGGCGGACAAGGGCGTGTGGCTCAGCACACAGCCGTTCATCGACGAGAGCGACAACGCGCCAATGACCGGCCAAAGCCGCATCAACCTGCTGCAGGTGCTGGCCGGAACTCCCACCATGTACGGATACGCCAGGAAGTACGGGATCAAGACGGCGTGGGGAAGCGACCTGCTCTTTTCATCCGAGATCACCGAGCGGCAGGGCGTGCTGCTCACTCATATGTCGCGCTGGTATAGCAACGCCGAGGCTCTCAGGATGGCGACGTCTGGCAACGCCGAGCTGCTGGCGCTGTCGGGTCCGCGCAATCCCTATCCCGGGAAGCTAGGGGTCATCGAAGATGGCGCCTACGCCGACCTGCTCGTGGTGGCCGGGGATCCGCTGCAGGATATCAACCTGCTCGCAGAACCGGACAAGAACCTCGTGGTCATCATGAAGGACGGCAAGATCCACAAGGACACTCGTGCTGGCGCAGCGCCGACAATGGGAAGTGTCATCGAATAAAAACAATGCATTATATTCGCGCTTCAAGTGCGTTGCTGGCCGCCGCGGAGGCGCGCCGATCCGCTGCCAGTTAAGACCAAACGAGAGTGGCGGTTTCGGCGGCGGATGTCCCCGTCAGCGTTATTTTATTGCTCTCGACTGCCCCTCGCTCCCACTCGATCATTCCAGTGCACCGTCGCATGCTGATTTGGCAGCACAAATTTTTTCCACCTGCGGTGAAATACCGTCTCGCCGATCCGCCAGAAATTTGGACTATTGATTTCAAACAAGAATTTCTACGATTCGGAAACTGCCCGGTTTCAGCAACTATCGGCATCGATCGGCCGATTTCTTCCCATCACGGCGCGAATGATCACGCAGTTCCCGTCGAAAAAGGATCGTCAGCCGTGGGGCAAAGCTCGACTGGATGAAGTCCGCCGTCGGCTACCGATGCGTGGCAGCGAGAAGTCGTGGGGTTTGGTGACAGGAGCTTGTCATCTCAGTCCTGTATGGGATCATCACTCGCATGTATGGGATCATCACTCGCATGCGAACATAAGCCATGAATCCCGAGAAGCGCCGGAATCTCGATCGACGCGTTCGACAAGCTGCGGAGGCAGCGCTGTCCAACAAGGCGTGTGTGAGCGCAATCGACGTGCTGGTTGGCATCGGCTGGCTCGTGCCGAGCAATGTCGACGCATGGCAGCAAAAGCGGATCGACTATCTTGAGCGGGCCATCAACGCTAATCTCGCACGCATCTCCGAGGCAATGCATCTCTTCCGGTCGTGGGCGATGGCCAAAGGACTCGTGGCCAGCGAGACCGACTATGTGGCACGCCAACCGGGCCGCCCAGCGCTACGCTTCAGCAAGAGCGGCGATGCGAATATAGAGCAGCAATATCGCACGCATTGGATATCGCCTAAGCTCGAAGAGAAGGCGCGTCGGCGGCTCGGTGAGAAAATGAACCGTCCGCCGGAGCTGGTCGCAATCGCGCCGCTCAAACCCGATTGGACGTGTCATCGTTGCGGGCACGGCGGCGACCTCCTTATGATGGAGCCGCCGGGGCCTTGTTGTCTCAAGTGCGCCGGGTTTGCCGATCTGGATTACCTTCCGCGCGGCAATGCTAAGCTGACGAAACGTGCAGCCAAGCTGAGCGAGAGACGGCTCGTCGTCGTACGCTTCAGCCGCGCCCGTAAGCGCTACGAACGCCAAGGGCTTTTGATCGAGCCGCGGGCATTGCGCGAGGCGCGCAAGGAGCTGGGGCTTGGCGCCGCGGACGATGACGACGCATGAAGCCACTCGAACCCAACTCCGGGCCGGTGAGAGGCTGCCCGCCGTGACGATTCTGGCGCCCGTTCTGACACCGCACGGCCAACTGGGAATCGTGGAGGCAGGTGAAGGCCTGGCGCTGGAGCCGATACAGGCTTCGCGCCTCATGACCGCGTTTGCCAAAGGCGCGGGGCACGGATTGTTGTGTCTTGGCGCTGACGAGGTCGGCTCCAGGCTGTCGCCGGAGTTGTCATATTGGCGCGAGTTCGCGGCACGCTACGTGGCCGCAGTATGCGCGCTCCCCGATGTCGGCGAAGACAACGGTTGGGTGAAGCCGGCTTCGCCGCCGCCGGCAGACGAGAACTTGCGCGAATTGGCGGCGTCCGTGCCGCCGATGACAGGTGCCGAGTACATGACGCCTGCCGTTCTTGCCCATCTTTGGCGGGTCACGGACGCGGCCTTCGATGCCGAGCGCGCCGAGGCCAAGCTGTCGGTGCAAGCGTTCCTCAAGTCTCGCCATCCGGCGTGGAATCTGGTCGGACGTGTGCATTTCAATTTGGCGGAGAACAGGAAGGATGACGAGGCGCCGTTCGCCTTCCTCGCCACCTACACGACGCGCCTCTCGACGGCAGCAAAGGCGCAGCACCTGCCATTGGGTAAAGCTTTGCAGGAATACGCGGGCACGAAGAACCGCGATCGCCTGCTGTCGCTGTTGTTGCCGGTACAGCGCGCCGCGCAAACCCACCCTTGGCTCAAGGCTATGGTCGACACAGGGGAGATCTTTCACCCGCTGCGCTGGACGCCACAACATGCGCTTCGCTTCCTGAAGGACGCTTCCACGATCGAATCCGCCGGCGTCGTCGTGAGAATGCCCGCAAGCTGGCGCATGAGTCGCCCGCTACGACCGCAGGTTAAGGCGACGGTCGGCGCTGTTGCACCGTCGACACTTGGCATGAATGCGCTACTCGACTTCGCGATGGAAGTGACACTCGACGGCGAGACCCTGTCGAAGGCAGAAGTCGAACGCCTGCTCGCTGAAACTGAAGGTCTTGCCTTCATTCGCGGCAAGTGGGTCGAGATCGATCGCAAGCGTTTGCAGCAGACCTTGGAACAGTTCACCGCGATCGAGCGCCGGGCCAAAGCCGACGGCGTCTCGTTCGCCGAGGCCATGCGCTTGACGGCGGGTGCCGGCATTGCCGGCAGTGCCGATGAGCCAACCGCCAGCGATTGGGGCCGGGCAGTGGCGGGGCCGTGGCTGGAAAAGACGCTTGCCGCTTTGCGCGACCCGTGCGCAACGTCGCGGATAGACCCCGAAGAATACTTGAACGGCACGTTGCGCTCCTATCAACAGACCGGCGTGCATTGGCTCTACCTGCTGTCTCAGCTCAAGCTCGGTGCCTGCCTTGCCGACGACATGGGTCTCGGCAAGACGATCCAGGTCTTGGGCCTGCTGCTAATGCTCAAGCACGCAGCCGTTGCGAAGGCAAAGCCGAGCCTCCTCGTCGCGCCGGCATCGCTGCTCGCCAACTGGGCGGCGGAGACCGCGCGCTTTGCGCCGAGCCTTCGGACGCATTTGGCCCATCCCTCCGCAGCACCGACCGGACAGGCGAGCGGCGAACGCGACGGCCTGGCCGACGCCGACCTTGTCATCACGAGTTATGGCTATCTTCAACGCTCGCCATCGCTCTTGCAGATCGGTTGGCGTCTCGTCGTTCTGGACGAGGCCCAAGCGATAAAGAATCCGTCTGCCAAGCAGGCCCAAGCGGTCAAACGCCTACGCGCCGAGGCGCGTATCGCTCTCACCGGTACGCCGATCGAGAACCGGCTGGGCGACCTCTGGTCGATCTTCGACTTTGTCAACCCCGGTCTGCTCGGATCGGCAAAGCAATTCTCGACATTCGTCAAGCGCCTCGCGGACCGGCCGCACAATCCATACGGCCCGCTCCGCGATCTGGTGCGTCCTTACATTCTGCGGCGCCTCAAGACCGACAAGCAGATCATCGCCGACTTGCCCGACAAGACAGAGGTAAAGGCCTTCTGCTCCTTGAGTCGCAAACAGGCCGCGCTCTATGGGCAGGCGGTCGGCGAAATGGCGCACCAACTCGAAGTCGCGGATGGCATGAAGCGTCGCGGCCTCGTTTTGGCGCTCCTGATGCGGCTGAAGCAAATCTGCAACCATCCATCACAATGGCTGGGCGATGGCTCCTGGGCCCACCACGACAGCGGAAAGTTTGCCCGCCTGCGCGAGATCGTCGAAGTCACCGCGGCGCGGCAGGAAAAGGTCTTGGTCTTCACGCAATTCAAGGAAATGACGGAACCGCTGGCGGCGTTCCTTGCGGCCGTGTGCGGGCGCCCCGGCCTGGTTCTGCATGGCGAAACCCAAATCGCCAAGCGCCAAGACCTGGTCCGCCGGTTTCAATCCGACGAAGGCATTCCGTTCTTCGTGCTGTCCGTCAAAGCAGGCGGCACGGGCCTCAACCTGACCGCGGCATCGCATGTTATCCACTACGACCGCTGGTGGAACCCGGCCGTGGAGAATCAGGCTACCGACCGCGCCTTTCGCATTGGGCAGACCAAGAACGTGCTCGTGCACAAATTCGTTTGCCGGGGCACGGTAGAGGATAAGATTGATCGGCTAATCGAATCGAAGCAGCAATTGGCCGGCGACTTCCTTGGCGGCGGCGCCGAAGTATTGTTGACAGAAATGAAGACCGAGGAGTTGCTCAGACTCGTTTCTCTCGATTTAAACGCTGCGATGAGCGAGGGATGACGAATGGACTGGTACGACTGGCAGCCTTATGTGTCGGTGGCGGCAAAGCGGGATAGAGCGCAGCGCGCACTCGCCAAGCTGCGAAAGAAAGGCAAGTCCGTCGGGCCTATAACGATCGACGGTCGAAAAATCGCGAAGACCTTTTGGGGCAAGTCCTGGTGCGACAATCTCGAGCGCTACAGCGACTTCGCGCATCGGTTGCCGCGCGGGCGCTCCTATGTCCGCAACGGCGCCGTCCTCGATCTCCAAGTCGCCAAGGGCAAAGTCACGGCTACGGTGGCAGGCTCGGATGTCTACGAGATCAAGGTCGACATCGCGCCTTTGAAAGCGCGCCACTGGCAGGCGTTGTGCCAGGACTGCACCGGCTCGGTCAATTCGTTGATCGAACTCCTCCAAGGCCGGTTGGAGGAAAATGTCATGCGCAGGGTCAGCTGCGAAGGCGATGGACTCTTTCCGTCCCCCGCTGAGATCAAGTTCTCCTGCACCTGTCCCGACTGGGCCCACATGTGCAAGCACGTGGCAGCCGTCCTCTATGGTGTCGGCGCCCGCCTCGACAAGGAGCCTCGACTTCTGTTCGTCCTGCGCGGCGTGAATGAAAGCGATTTGGTGGCGGGCGTATCCGACGGTCTTTCACTGCCCGGTACAAAGCCTGCGGCAGCGATACTGGACGGCGACGTTGCCGCCCTCTTCGGACTCGAGATGGCCGATGTGCCCGGCGCAGATCCGCCGCTTGTCGCCGTTGCAGACGCGAAGGTCGTTGGGGAACGCGGCCAGAAGGTCCGAAGACAGCGAAGCACGACGCGCAAACGCTTGCAGCGGCGCGCGAGCACCAAGCAAAAGCGGGCAAGTCACAAGTGACGTTTTCCCCTCACTCCCACTCGATCGTGCCGGGCGGCTTCGACGTAACGTCATACACGACGCGGTTGACGCCATTGACCTCGTTGATGATGCGCGTCGCCACCGTGCCGAGAAAGGCCATGTCAAACGGATAGAAGTCGGCTGTCATGCCATCGGTTGACGTCACCGCGCGCAGTCCGACCACGTAGTCATAGGTGCGACCGTCACCCATGACCCCGACGGTCTTGACCGGTAACAGGACGGCAAATGCCTGCCAGATATTGTCGTATTGGCCGCTGCGCCGGATCTCTTCGATATAAATCTCGTCGGCCAACCGCAGGATATCGAGCTTCTCGCGCGTAATCGGCCCCGGACAACGGATGGCAAGGCCAGGCCCCGGGAACGGATGCCGCCCGACAAAGGCTTCCGGCAGCCCCAGTTCGCGGCCAAGCGCCCTCACCTCGTCCTTGAACAACTCCCGCAGCGGCTCCACGAGCTTCATGTGCATGCGCTCGGGCAGTCCACCGACATTGTGATGCGACTTGATCGTGACCGACGGTCCGCCGGTGAACGAAACACTTTCAATTACGTCGGGATAGAGTGTGCCCTGTGCGAGATATTCGGCTCCTCCGATTTTTTTTGCCTCCTGCTCGAACACATCGATGAATGCTTTCCCGATGATCTTTCGCTTCTGCTCGGGATCTTCGATTCCGGACAGCGCATCAAGGAATGTGCCGGATGCGTCCACATGGACAAGCGGGATGTTGTAGCTGTCACGAAACAATGCCGCGACCTTTTGCGCTTCGCCGAGGCGCATCAGACCGTGGTCAACCAGAACGCAAGTGAGTTGATCTCCGATCGCTTCATGGATCAGCACGGCAGCGACTGCGGAGTCGACTCCTCCAGACAGCCCGCAAATGACGCGTCCTCCGCCAACCTGCTTCCGG
>DATEKG010000397.1:0-6894 GCA_035277565.1 Pseudolabrys sp. | reverse complement strand
CGGAGGTTGCGCCCGATATTCTCATCGTTCCGCTCGCGGCGTTTGACCGTAGCGGCCATCGAATCGGCTTCGGCGCAGGATATTACGATATGACGATCAACAGTTTGCGCAGCAGGAAGCCGGTTACTGCTGTCGGCATCGCATTTGCCGCGCAGGAGATACCGCATGTCCCGGCCACGGATCGCGATGCGCGCCTCGATCTCGTACTGACCGAGCGCGAAGTGATCGACTTCCGCAAAAAGTGACCGCATGCGCATTCTTTTCGTTGGTGACATTGTCGGCCGATCAGGGCGTGCCATTGTCAACGAGCGATTGCCCGGACTTGTTGCCGAGTGGAAGCTCGATCTCGTTGTCGTCAACGGCGAAAACGCCGCCGGCGGTTTCGGGATTACGGAAGTCATCTACAACGAACTGCTCGATGCCGGTGCAGATGCGATCACACTCGGCAATCATGCATGGGACCAGCGTGAGGCGCTGGTGTTCATCGAGCGCGCTCCGCGGCTCATCCGGCCGCTCAATTACCCGAAAGGTACGCCCGGACGCGGCTCCGCACTGATCGACACTAAAAACGGCAAGCGAGCCCTGGTCATCAATGCGATGGGGCGGATCTTCATGGACCCGCTCGACGATCCCTTTGCGGCAATCGAAAGAGAGCTTGCAGCCTGCGCGCTTCGCTCGGGCGCCGATGCCTTGATCATTGATTTTCACGGCGAGGCGACAAGCGAGAAGCAGGCCATGGGCTATTTCGCCGATGGACGCGCAAGCCTGGTCGTGGGTACGCATACGCATGCCCCGACTTCCGACGATCGCATCCTTCCGGGCGGCACCGCCTTTGTCTCGGATGTCGGCATGACTGCCGACTATGAGTCCATCATCGGTATGAACAAGGACGAACCCTTGAACCGATTTCTGCGCAAGGTGCCGGGCGGTAAATTCGAGGCTGCGGGCGGGCCGGCCACTTTCTGCGGCCTTGCCGTCGAAACCGACGATCAAACGGGACTCGCGCGCAAGATCGCGCCGGTGCGGCTTGGCGGCGTGCTGCGGGAAACGCGGCCCCCATTCTGGGGCTAAATTTTCAAACTGGTGATTGACCTCGAATCGCGAGGATGATTCGGTAATCGAAATTGATTCGCCGGCATGTGCTGGGTCCGGCATTGCGACCTCGGCACGGGCCCCATGAATCTGCAGATCAACAGCAATCTTGCGCTGGAGCTGCCATCGCTTGATGAGCCGGCGCCCGCAAAGTTTGATCCGTGTGCCGCCCTCGCGGTGCAGTTCATCCCTTGCGGCGCCAATGTTCTCGACCTTGGCGGCGGCGGGGCGCTGCGACAGATGCTGCCGGCCGGTTGCAGCTATCGTGGGCCGGTGCGGGGCGGCAAGAAGCGCGGATCGGATGGTGGCGATCTCGCGAGCAGCAAATTTCCGGTCGAAGCCGCATTGCAGAGCGACGTTATCGTCATGCTTGGTGCACTGGAGCGCGCCTCCGACATCGATGCGCTTTTCACGCATCTGCGTTTCTGCAAGCGTGATATCGTGCTCAGCTACCGCCCGAGCGATCTTGCCGGAAACGGCGGCCGTGCCGGGCCGATGAGCTTTTACGATCTTGCGCGGCTGTTTGATCGCTACGATTTTCGCATCGAGTGCACGGCGCCGGTCGACGCGGCGCAAGTTCTTATGCGGCTGACACCCTCGGAGCAGCTTGCGCCGATTGCGTCTTGCCGTGTCGCTGTAATCTCCGGCGGCAATGCCGGCGATTTCGACGTCCGGCTCGGGTGCAACATGATCAATGCATTGCTGCCCGGAGAGGCCGACATCCATCATCTGACCTTCGATACGCTCGCGGCCGCGCGTGAAAGCTACGATCTCGCCATTCTCGGCACGGGAGGCGGGCTCTTTCCGCCGCTGCTGAGCGAAACATTGTTCGACACGCTCGCCAGAGCCAGGGCGGTGATTGGTATTTTCGGAACGCTGGGACGCGAGCTTGTTCCGCGGCCCACATTCGATCGCTTGCTTGATCGCCTCGATATCTGGTTCGCACGTTACGAAGACGACGTGCTGACCTTCGGGCGAGGCCGCAGCAATGTTGTCCATATTGGCGATTGGCTGATCGATCAGTTTCCGCTCGCGCGGCCGAGCGAGGATGAGCCTTTGGTTGTCAACGGCGATCTCGGCCAGGAGTTTGCGCTCGATCGTGCGATTGCAACGATTCAGCGCCACCGGCAGGTCTATTCGACAGTCGCCACAGCGCTGTTGTGTGCGCTCGCATCGGCTGAGCTCGCGGCCTATGCCGAGATTCCGGCCGAGCAGCCGGACCTGGCCGCCGGCCAGTTCCGCAGCATGCTGCTCGACATCTTCGGCCGCACCTACCCGCAGCAGAAGTTCTTTCTCGTCGACCGGGATGCGGTTACCCGGTACAAGGCCCGGGTCCACCGGAACGTGCTGAAGGTCGGCGCGCGCATCGCCTCTGTCCTGTGCAACGTTGCGATAGCCACATAATCTTTATTTGTGAAAAAAAGCCCGCTGCAGCGCCGGCCTGACCGGCCGACGGAACAGTTTATTTTCCGCGGCGGCCGGACTATATAGCGCCGGCATCAATAACGATCGACATTTGCCTATGGCTGGTCATTCCCAATTCAAGAATATCATGCACAAGAAGGGGCGCGCGGATAAGGCGCGCTCCAAGCTGTTCGGCAAGCTCGCGCGCGAAATTACAGTTGCCGCCAAGCTCGGCATGCCGGATCCGGCGTTCAACCCGCGGCTGCGCGCCGCTATTTTGGCTGCGCGTGCCGAGAACATGCCGAAGGACAACATTGAGCGGGCCATCAAGAAGTCGCAGGGCGCCGACACTGAAAGCTATGACGAGATTCGCTACGAAGGCTACGGGCCCGGCGGCATTGCCGTCATCGTCGAAGCGCTCACCGACAACCGGAACCGGACAGCGGGTGAAGTCCGCGCCATCTTTTCAAAGAACGGAGGCAATCTCGCCGAAACCGGCGCGGTGTCATTCATGTTCAATCACGTCGGGGTGGTGGAGTACGACGCCAAGGCGGCCAGCGCGGACGCAATGCTGGAGGCTGCGATAGAGGCCGGCGCCGAAGATGTCGTCTCGAATGACGACGGCCATCAGGTCATCACGACTCCCGAAACGCTCAACGATGTCACAAAGGCGCTCGAGGGGAAGTTCGGTGAACCGCGCAAATCATCGATGCTCTGGAAACCGCAGAATACGGTCGCGCTCGACGACGAGGCCGGGGAGAAAATCCTGAAATTGATCGAGTCGCTTGACGACAGCGACGACGTGCAGAACGTTTATGCTAATTTTGAAGTCTCCGATGCGCTCGTGCAGAAGATGAGCGCATAGTCACCGGCCTAGCCGCCGTTGAATTCAAGAATATAAAGCCCGGCGTTGTAGTCGGTTGCATAGACCAGCCCGGCGGCGTCCACGAAGACATCGGCTGACTGGATCACGCGCGTGCGGTTTGGCCGCGTATCGGCGAGCCGTGCCGGCTGCGGTGGCACAAGCGCGCCGACTTCCCTGGGCGCGAACGCATTCGAGATGTCGAAGGCGCGAATACCCGCGTTCTGATAGGTGGCGAAAATCAGCTTCGAGCTCACGAAGCTGCCCGGCCGGTTCTCATGGATATTGTGCGGACCGAAATGGCCCCCTTTGACCTTGTAGTCACCTTCGGACGGAGTCGGGAACGCCGAAATGCTCACCGGGTTGTCGCGCGCGCGGTTGTCGAACACCCAGATCAGTTTCAGCCCGTCCTCCTGGTGGTCGAGCACCGCCTCATCAAGAACAATTAGCAGGTCACGGTCGGGCAGGGGCAGGCAGTTGTGCGTGCCGCCGCCGAAAGGCGGCGACCAGTTCTTGTGCACGATCATTTTTGGTTTGCTGCGATCCGCAATATCGAGGACGACCATGCCCGCATCGCGCCACGCCGCATAGGCGGTGTCGCCGTGAATAATGGCGTGGTGCAGGCCATACCGCCGCGCGGCATGCCATGACGGTTTTTCTCCGGCCGCAAGGTTCATTCCCGGAATCCACCAGCGCCCGGCCTCGCGCGGCTGCGACGGTTCACTCAGGTCGACGGTCATGAACATGTAGTCGGTAAAGCCATCGAGCAGTACGGAGACATAGGCCCACCGCCCGCCCGTATACCAGGCGCGATGGATGCCGCCGCCCTCGACCGGCATGAATCCGATCTGTTTCGGGTTCTCGGGTTTTGAAATGTCGTAGACAGCGAGCCCCGCGCTCCAGTCGCGTTTTCGCCTGGCTTCGGCGGTACCGACGGTTTTTCCCAGCGCGCCGCTGTAGTAAGCGCGCTCGTCGGCAAATTCCGCGGCCGCAAACATGTCCTTGGCGTGGATCACCAGCAGCAGGTTGTCATGCACCTGGAGATGGATGTTCCATGTGTTGGGCGGCGCGGCGACATAATTGATGGCGCGCGGGTTTTTCGCGTCGCGGACATCGATGACGGAAAAACCCTTCGAAAACATGTGCCCGACATAGGCATGGCCGCGATGCACCATGATCTGCACGCCGTCGGGGCGGCCGCCCTGATCGGTGTGGCCGAGGATGCGCATGTTGCGCGCGAAGTCGGGTTTTGGCAGGTCGGTCAT
Source organism: Pseudolabrys sp. (assembly GCA_035277565.1). Taxonomy (GTDB): domain Bacteria; phylum Pseudomonadota; class Alphaproteobacteria; order Rhizobiales; family Xanthobacteraceae; genus Pseudolabrys. The sequence goes on along the minus strand of DATEKG010000397.1, from coordinate 2,271 downwards.
TTATACGCGTCAAGGAAATGCGGCACGGCGATCCAGTCAAGCATCGCGCCGTCGCTTTGCAACAACTCGTGCATGCGGCGGTCCTCTTCGGTCTTGAGATTAACGCCCATATGCGTGCCGAGCTTGCGGCCGTGCAGCACGATGGTATTTCCGATCGGCTGACGCTCGGCATTGTAGGCTTCGAGTGCCGTGCCGGCATCGTCATGCGCGTCGAGGTGCCGCGCAAGCGCCTGTGCGTCGGTTGCCGCCTTGGCCATTCCGAAGCCCATATGAGGGCGCGCATTGGCTGCTGCATCGCCCACCATGGCGACACGGCCGAACACGATTGCCGGCGCGGTGAAATCATAGATCGGGGTGATGAAGGGCTGCCTGATCGCCATCAGCGCGTCGAGCAGCGCCCCCGGCAGGATCTCGCGTGCGTCCTTATGCATCTCGGCGATCAGATTCTTGCGGATCAACGGCGGCGGCACCGAATATTCATGTTGCACGCCCCTCTCGTCGACATTGAGCTCGCGCAGCCGTTCGGCGTCGGCGACCCGATACCAGATGAAATTGAAGCGCCGCTTGCCGGGTGTGAGGTCGTCGTCGAAGCCCGCGATCGGATATGTGATCACTTCCTGCCGCGGCGGCAGATAGAACGTGAAATAGGGATAAATCTCCCGCAGCGTGCGCGTCGATAGATCGGCTTCGTTCGGTGCGCCGCGCCAGATATAATAGCCGGCATAGACCGGCTGTATTTCGGGAGCCATTTGTCCGCGAACGCTTGATCGGATGCCGTCGCCGCCCACCAGGATGTCGGCGCGCTCAACGCGGCCGCCGGAAAATTGCACAGACACGCCGCCTTCGTCCTGCTCGACACGTTCGAAATTCCAGCCGAGATGGTAGCGCGCCGGATCGATGGTGGCCCGCAGCAGCCTTTGCAGCCGGTCCCACGACGTCAGGATTTGCCGCAGCGGCCGTTCTTCCGTAATGCGGCCTTCGCGATCGATGGCGATGCGCTTTGGGACTTCAATCCCGAGATTTTCGATGCCGGCCCCGCTGGCCACCAGGGCATCAAGCAATTCCGGGTGGCCGGTAATACCGGCGCCGCGGCCGACCAGCTCGACATTCGAGCGCTCGTAGACGTCCACGTCCCAGCCGATCTGGCGCAGGAAGGCGGCAGTAAACAGGCCGGACATGGAGCCGCCGATAACGACGGCCCGTCGATTGCGGCGGAGGGAAGAGGCGGAACCCGGCATTGCGCGAACCATAGCCGGTCGCAACGCGCTGTCCATCGTGCCTGCGGGGAATGACTCACATAACCGGTTTGAATAGGGCGCAAATCACGCTAGGCGGAGCGCAGGGCCGGGGTTATCAACGGGCCCATGGGCCGCCATCCGATTCGCATTCTCGGCATCGATCCGGGTCTCCGCCGCACCGGCTGGGGGCTGATCGAGAGCGACGGCAACCGGCTGATTCATGTCGCCTGCGGCTCGCTCGAGACGAGCGATCGCGCCGAACTTGGGGCGCGTCTTGTCCTGATCCATGACGGACTGGCCGAAGTGATCGAGCGCTATCGCCCGCATGAAGCTGCGGTCGAAACGACCTTCGTAAATACAAATGCCGTTGCAACACTCAAGCTGGGGCAGGCGCGCGGCGTCGCCGTGCTTGTGCCGGCGAGGGCGGGGCTCGCCGTTGCCGAATACGCGCCCAACCTCGTCAAGAAGACGATCGTCGGCGCCGGGCACGGCGAGAAGTCGCAGATCCGGATGATGATCGGGATCCTCTTGCCGAAAGCCGATCCGCAGACCGATGACGCCGCCGACGCCCTGGCCATCGCTGTCTGCCACGCTCATCATCGGGCGAGCGTGATGATGAAGGTTGCAGTGTCATGATCGGCAAGCTCAAGGGTATCGTCGACAGCTATGGCGAGGACTGCATCATCCTCGACGTCGGCGGGGTCGGTTACCAGGTTCATTGTTCGGCGCGCACGCTGCAGTCGTTGCCCGCGCCGGGCGAGCCCGCAGCCCTGTCGATTGAAACGCATGTGCGCGAAGACCAGATCAGGCTCTTCGGGTTCATGACCGATATCGAACGCGAATGGTTTCGCCTGCTGCAGACGGTTCAGGGTGTCGGCGCCAAGGTCGCGATGTCGGTGCTCGGTACGCTGAGAGCATCAGAGCTGGCCTCGGCCGTCGCCATGCGTGACAAGGCCATGGTGGCGCGCGCGCCCGGCGTCGGGGCAAAAGTTGCCGAACGCATCGTCACCGAACTCCGGGACAAGGTGCCGGC
>DATEKG010000396.1:0-3741 GCA_035277565.1 Pseudolabrys sp. | reverse complement strand
CGTCATAGCCAGCGCCATTGAGCACGACAATCTGCGCGGCCGCGACCTTTCGAACAATGCCCGGCGTTACCTCGAAAAGGTGGGGATCTTCGCCGGGGTTGGTCATTATGCTGACGAGCGAAATGCGGTCGCCGGCCAGCTGGCGCGCGATATCGCCGTAGAAATTCTCCGCGGCCACGACATTGACCCCGGGATCGGACGCCCCGGCGGGGCAAGCGGCTCCCAATGCCACAACAAGGAGCAGCCCTGCGGCGAAGCCTCTCATCACTCGGGCACCCTGATTTGTGGCTCGTTTTACGGTATCGGAAATGTAACATTATAACATTTCGGATGACAAGTTCGCGCGGGCTGCCATGGGCGCCGGGACATCGGACCTTTCGGAAGGCTGCCGGGTCAGGCGTCGACCCTGGCCACGCCGCGCACCATCCAGAAGCGGAACATGCGCCGGGCCGTTGCGACCGAGAGCTTGAGAAAATCGGCGCGCGCCTGCTTCATGTCGCCGGCGGGCACCTCATAGGGTGCGAACCGCGCCTTCAGAATCGCGGTGAAGGTCGGCCAGCGCAATTCCGAAGCCTTGCAGGCGACCAGGACACCGTCATAGCGCGCGTTCTGCATCAGGCGTTCGATGAGTTCGATCGGCGCCGCGCAAAGACGCGCGAGGCCCGCGACCATTTCCTCATATTGGCCGGCATTGGCAAAGCCTGCGATTGCCATCTCGTTGAGCCGGCCGTCGTTTTGCAACTTGTCGACCACGGCCGCTGCACGCCTGAAATCGCGGGGCGCCGACGCCTTGCGCAGCACCTTGTCCGATACCGAATCGAGGACCTGCTGTATCGCCGCCTGACCTTCCGGTGAAACGACGGCCTGCAAGCGGGCGCGCACGGCTTCGGTGGCTTTGGCCATCAGCGTCTGCAGCAGCTCCGGCGGCATATCCATTCGCATACCGAGGTTCTCTGCGAGCATTTCGTCAGTCTCGGCGCGTGTCGCGAGCGTGACATATCCGCGCTCGGAAAAGCTCGCTCCCTGGTTCTGCGACAGCTTGCGAACCACAGTGGTGTCGCCGCGCTGAATGAGAATATCGGTGACGGCCGATGCCAGGCGCCCACGTTCGGAGATCGCCCCGAGATGGTCCTGACCTTTCGCCGTCGCAATCTCGATGAGGTCGCCGTCGGTAAGCTGCGGCGATTGGGCAAGCACCGGGCCGGCAACCGCGATCTCGTTGTGACGGGCCAGACTCCGGATAATTCCGTTGGGGGCGTTCTCGATCGGCGCAAGTTTGGCGCCAAGCTCGGCCAGCGCGTTGGTTTCAACCTGGCGGATCAGGTGGGCGAGGACATCGTCGAAAAGCCCGACCTGCTCGCGGCTGAAACCGTCGGCGTTGCCGAGGAAAAGATCGGTCACCCGTCTGAGGATTTCGGTGCGGCGATCGCTCGAGCCTGCGGCCAGAACATCTTCAAGTTCATTAATGACGGACGCGGCCTGCGACATTACTTGTCTTGGGCAGGATTCTTCCTGCCGCCTTCCACTGATTGATTGGGCTGTTCCCCAATGCGCCCGCGCACCTTATCGGCGGCCCGTAAAGCTTAGGTAAAGCCCGCTGCCGTCGCAGTTCGGCGCGGAAACTACAGTGGTTAAAAGGGGTTAAATGGAATGCCGACGCCTTTGGCGCCGGCATCGTCGCCATCGCTATTGCGCGTGGATATTGCCCTCCTTGACGACGTGACCCCATTTGGCGATCTCGCTCTTGATGTATTCGCCAAACTGAGCCGAGGTCATTTCGACTGCGACGGCGCCCTCGCGGTCGAAGGCGGCCTTGAGCTCGGGGGACTTGAGGGACGCCTGGGTGGCCGAGTAGAGCTTGTCGACGATCGGCTTCGGCAGGTTCGCCGGCGCGGCGAGGCCCCACCAGTTCTCGGCCGTATAGCCGGGCACGCCCGCTTCCGCGATTGTCGGTACGTCCGGCAAGACCGGGCTCCGCCTGGAGCCGCCGGTTCCCAGCGCGATCAGCTGTCCCGACTTGATGAAGGGCGTGGTCTGGATCAGGGAAGAGAACATGATCTTCACGTGTCCCGCCACGACGTCCTGCATCGCCGGGCCGCCGCCCTTGTAGGGGACATGCGTGAGATTGACGTGCGCCTGCAGCTTGAACAGTTCGGCGCCGAGATGCTGGAAACTGCCGACTCCCGCCGATGCGTAATTTAATTCTCCGGGCTTTTGTTTCGCGAGCGCGAGCAGATCCTTGACCGATCTGATGGGGGAAGTCGGGTTGACGACCAGCACATTTGGGCCGGTCGCGAAAATCGAAACGGGAGTGAAAGACTTAACCGGGTCGTATTTGAGCGTATACAGTGCCGGGTTCACGGCATGCGCAATCGATATGACGCAGATTGTGTAGCCGTCGGGAGCAGCCGTTGCGCAAGCCTCCGTGCCCAGCGTGCCGCCGGCGCCGCCGCGATTGTCGACATAGACCTGCTGTCCGAGCTTCGCGGAGAGCTGCTGCGCCACCAGCCGGCCGACCACGTCGTTGCTGCCGCCGGGCGGGAACGGGATGATCAACCGCACCGGACGGTTGGGGTAGTCATCGGCAAGGGCGCATGGTGAAAGCGAAAGCAGCAGCAACACAGCCGCGATCATTCGAGACAGAAAATTCGGCATGGTCGTCCCCGTGGTGGAAAGTTGTCAGTGCCAGTATGGCGGGTAGTCGGTGTTCTTCTGCTCGGCGTCGAGCCGCCGCAGCATCGCCGGCCATTCGAGAATGCCGTAGGGACGCCGGGTGCCGGGCTGGTACATATGTGCGGTGTGCGCGAGGACATTTTCGCCCGGCATTGTAAGCTCGGTGCGCGCGGCCATGGCGTCAACCTGCGAGCGGCATGAAAGCTCGAGCTGGTACATTGTGTTGAACGCCTGCTGGATGGTTGGACCGCAGGTGAGCAGGCCGTGATTGCGCATGATGAGGGCATCGTGCGGCCCGAGGTCGCGGACGAGGCGTTCGCGCTCGTCGAGCTCGACAGCCGGCCCCTCATAATCGTGATAGCCGACATGGCCGACAAAACGGATTGAGGTCTGCGACAAGGGCAGCAGCCCGCAGTTCATCGCAGCGACCGCCATGCCCGCCCGCGTATGCGTGTGCAGGACACAGGCGACGTCCGGCCGGGCCTTGTGGATAGCGCCGTGGATCACATAGCCGGACTTGTTGATCCCGTAGTCGGTGTCAGGCTTCCACACAATGTCACCATCGACATGGATCTTGACCAGGCTCGACGCCGTGATCTCCTTGTAGAGCAGCCCGTAAAGGTTGATCAGCAACAGATCTTTCTCGGCGGGAATCCGCGCGGTGATGTGGTTGTAAATGAGATCGGTCATTCCGTAGGCGTCGATCAGCCGATAGCAGGCGGCGAGATCGACCCGCGCCGTCCATTCCTCCGGCGAAACCTGGTCCTTGATCGAGGGGAAATCGGTCGAATAGTTCATGGTGTTTTCTCTGGCGTTTTCCCTTGAAACTCCGCGCGCCTTTACGGCAAGCATAGCGGCGGCGGAATGGGCCCGCTACGGGGTACCGCAATGCGCTGCGCATTGAAGGGCAAAAATTTACACAGTGGCAGGACATTTGGGCGTTAATTCCCGCCCGGTATCAGCAACGCAGGCCAGCGGGGACGAATCCGTGGCGTCGCTTCAAAGACCAAAGCGTTTGGTATATCAGCGCGGCTCAATCAACGTCCGCGAAAACCTTGGGCTTCGAAA
>DATEKG010000395.1:0-12580 GCA_035277565.1 Pseudolabrys sp. | reverse complement strand
CTGGTAATGAAGAAATTGATGAGGCCGGCCTGGAGCGCGTAGCCGAAGACAAACAATACGGCCGCAATCGGCACCAGCATGATGAGCGGGTCGAGATGGAACAGGCCGAAAAGCGCGACCGCCAGATACATGGCGATGGTCATCATCTCGCCATGTGCGAAATTGACGACGCGCACGACTCCGAAGATCACCGAGAGGCCGAGCGCCATCAGGCCGTAGACGAGGCCGGTCAGTACCCCGCCAACGGCGACGTTAAGCAATATGTCCGCCGGCACTCGTCTCCCTCTGCGCTCCGCGCGTCAGCCCCATTATTTTCGCCAGTCAGGCAAACGGCCGGTTACGCTCTTTTATCGTATGGCTTGAGCGGCCATTCGATCTTGGCGTTTGCCGCTGACTTCGGAGCCACCGTCACCAGCTTTCCGCCGCGGTTCTGAATCGCGGAATTCTTGAGCTTGTCGTTCTGACCCTTTTCGTTGAACTGGATTCCCGGACCGGGACTGACATTGTTCGTGATATTGGACTTGCGGATTGCGTCCGCCAGAGCCTTGGGATCGCTCGATCCGGCGCGCTTGTAGGCGTCAGCCGCAACGAGCAAGGCTTCGAAGGTGTAGACGTGATTGGTATTGAGATTTACGCCCGGATTGGCCTTTGCGAGCGCGGCCTCAAGCTTTTTGCTCAAAGGTTTGTTGGGATCGTACCAGGGCACGAAGCTCAGCGGACCATCCGACAGCCTGCCGAGCGTCTTGAGGTACTGATCCTCATACCAGCCGGGGCCCATGCTTAAGATCGCCATTGGCGACCAGCGCTGCTTGACCAGTTCGCGGGTCAGAAGGATCGCGTCATTGAGCCTGCTCACCATGAGCAGCGCATCGGCTCCCGTCGCCTTGGCCTTGGATATTTCGACCGACAGGTCGCGCGCGGCCGGATCGTAGGCAATCGTCTCGACCAGCTTGTAGGGCATATTGAATTTCGGCATCACCGCGCCGATCCCGCCTTTCATGGCGGTGCCAAACGTGTCATTGACGTGCATGAACACGGCGGTCTTGGGTGCCGCCCCGACCGTCTCGAATATTTCCTTCTGATTGGCGAAGGCATCCGACAGGATCATGCCCGCGGTGGGAAAGTTACGAAAAACGAATTTGTAGCCCTGCTCGGTGATTTGTGGCGCGGCCGCGATGTTGATGACGTAGGGAATGCCTTTCTGCTCGGCGACCTGCGCGATTGCCGTGCTTTGCCCGGAATCGAAGGCGCCGACCAGGATTTGAGCACCCTCGCCGATCAGCTTTTCAGCGTTTGCACGGGCAACCTCGACCTTGGTCTCGGTGTCGGCATTCATGATCTGCAATGGCGGGAGGCCGAGATCCTTCAGGATGGCGGGTGCAATATCGACACCACGCTGGCAATCCTGACCGATGCCTGCCTGAACGCCCGAACGTGGCAGCAGAACGCCGACCTTCAGGGCGGCGCCTTGTGCACGAACGATATTGAACGGAGCCACACCAGCCATCGCCGCGGCAGCAAGCCCGCTGGTGACCGTTCGTCGCGTGACGTGCCCAATGGTGTTGTGTGTTTTGCGCGCCATGTGTCAGCCCTCCTCAGGTCAGGCGATCTCTCCCCGGCATGATGCCGGATATCCGCCGTGCTCAACAAGGCAATAATTTCAGGCCGAAAACAACCTTTCAACGGCCGCGGCAATTCTGAAAAGCCGCCGGTCATGGCCTTTGCGGGCGACCAGCATGATGCCCGTCGGCAGCCCTCCCTGGCGCGGCAGGGGCAAGGATATGGCGCAAAGATCGAAGAAATTGGCGATGACCGTATTCCGCAACACCATGGCGTTCTTTCGCGCAAAGTCGTCAGCAGCGGCCACTTCATCCATCGTCGGTGCTACAATAGAGGTCGTGGGCATTACCAGGACATCAAGGTCGGCGAGCCGGTTGTCCATCCGCCCGATAAGACGGGCGCGGGCGCGTGCCGTCTCGATGTAGTCGGCGGCACTGATATTGCGCGCGCGCTCGAGGCGAACCCGGACATTGGGATCGATTGCGTCGGCGCGACGTGACAACAGGTCGCGGTGAATGGCAAAGGCTTCTGCCGGCTGAACGCCGCCTTTGCTGTTCACCTGCGCCATCTCATCAAGAAGTGGCAGGCTCTCTTCCGAGATCGTTGCACCGGCTCTGGCCAGCTGCGCAACCGCCACGGAAAAACTCTTCTTCACCGTGTCATCAAGCAGTTCCTGCGGCGCGCCCTGTGCGATACCGGCGCGGAGCCCGCGCAGCGGCGCCGGCTCGACCGGATCATAAATTTCACCGGCTATCACCGCATCGGTTCTGGCACAGGCCTCAACTGTCCGTGCAAGCGGCCCGATTGAATCGATGCTGTAGGAAAGCGGAAATGCTCCGTCTGTCGGAACGCGCTGACGGCTGGGCTTGTAACCCACAATTCCGCACAGCGCGGCCGGGATGCGGCACGACCCGCCAGTATCGGTGCCGATCGAGATCTCGCACATGCCATCGGCCGCGGCGACCGCAGCGCCTGATGACGATCCGCCGGGAACACGCTTGCGATCGGCGGGATTGCCCGGCGTCCCAAAATGCGGATTGGCGCCGATGCCGGAATAGGCGAATTCCGTCATGTTGGTCTTTGCGATGATGATTGCGCCGGCCGCGCGCAGCCGGCGGACCACCGGCGCATCTGCCGGCGCCGGCTTCCCCTCCTCGGCCAGGATCCTGGATCCCGCCCTGGTGGTTTCCCCGGATACGTCGAAGAGATCCTTGATGCTCACGATGCTGCCGTCGAGCGGACCCAGCGAAATTCCGGACCGCGCGCGTGCATCCGCGGCGTCTGCCGCAGCTTTGGACCGCTCGCGATAGACGGTGAGGCAGGCGCGTGCACCCTCGCCTTTCGGATCATCGATACGGGCGAGCGCCGCATCAAGCCGCTCGCGGGCGGAATTTCGAGCCATTTTGAAGAACCTCGCTGCTGGCCGCGCCTGACGGCAAATGTCAGACTATTTTTGCACGGCGTCCAGCCCACACGCCCCCTGTTCAGGGATTGCCGGCTTGTGCAATCAATAGACAGACACCACCTGATGGGGCTCGTTATGACCGCAGCAAGCAAAGGCAAGCATTCACCGCCGGGCAAAGGCAATATCTACGCGAAAGCGAATGAGGTGATCGTCAAGATTACCGGAGCCGATACCGGAGAAACATTTGAAGTGGTCGAGGAAAATTGCAAACCGGGATTTCAGTCGCGCGCGCACTATCACATCAAGGCCTATGAAACTTTTTACGTTTTCGACGGCAGCGCAGATTTTCAGGTCGGCGATGAATTATTCCGCGCTCAAAAAGGCTCGTGTGTCCACATCCCGCCGGGCGTGCCGCACCAGGTGACATCAAAGGAAGGCGTGCGCATGCTCATGATCTACAGTCCGGCAGGAACGGAAGGAATGTTTGCCGCCATGCACGCGCTCACTCAGGATGAACTGATGAATGCCGAGCTGACAAAAAAGCTTGCGCTCAAATACGACACGGTCATGATCGAACAAGCCAGGGACGGACGCGGCAAGGGAACGATCCTGGGCTAGTATCTGTTTTTTTGGCCGCCATAATTCATCCTCGGAATTATCAACAGCGATTCTCGCCGCTTGCGTTGGCGAATGGTGACGCTACGCTTTCGTTCAGGTCATCCATCTTCGGCTCTGCCGGACACGGATGGTCGCCATGACCGGAATGGGCATGGGACGCGGGCGCTGCGCGCAGTGTTCGTGGTTCATGACTGCTGGCCCTGGCTCTCAGTAACTGGTACCTCCGCGGCAGGTTTCGGCCTGTGCGACAGGAATGGATCCGAGAGCTTGTGACGGGCGGACGACGGTCTGCCCGTTATGGCTTTTTGGAAGCCCTTTCGTAACGCCCGGGCCTGGCGAAGCGGCTACAGGCTGGCGCCGTCAAATTTCCTGACCTTGAATTGATCGACGTCGACACCGTCGAGACACCGCACATTCAGCATGACCATGTCCCGGCCACCGGGGCCTTTGCCATAGGCGTAAGACTGGATACCGCAGGTCCGGCAGAACGGGTGGTGAATTGCCCGCTTGTTGAATTGATAGTCGGTGATTTCATTTTCACCGGAGATCAATTTGAAATCGGAAAATATGACGGCGGACAGAAGCGCTCCCGATCTGCGGCAGCGCGAGCAGTTGCATGCAATGACTTCGCCGATTTCCGCCTGCGCTTCGAAGCGGACCTTCCCGCACTGGCAGCCGCCCGTGTAGGTTTTCTTCATCGCTCGTTCCCTTTCGGTCGCTTTGTGGTAGCGCAAACAATGCTGCCAGACTTCGTCGAAATTCGGCCTCTGCAGGCCGGCGGGATCGCCATTTGCCATTGTGAAACGCCCTCACCCGCGCTGACCCGCGCGCGCTTGACCATATGGCATACAACCGAGTTAAACAGGCGCACTTGAAACAGGAGTTGCGCAATGGCGGATCAGAAGACCGGGCTGGTCATCACGGCCCATCCCGGCGATTTCGTATGGCGCGCCGGTGGCGCGATCGCCCTCCACGCCAGGCGCGGCTACCGGGTCAAGATCGCATGCCTGTCATACGGCGAGCGAGGTGAAAGCCAATTCGCCTGGAAAGAAGCCGGCGCGACGCTCGCGAAAGTCAAAGCCGGGCGCAAGGACGAAGCGGAACGGGCCGCCAAATTGCTCGGCGCCGAGATCGAGTTCTTCGACTGCGGCGACTACCCGCTCAAGCTCAACGAGACCCACTTCGACCGCATGGTCGACATCTACCGCGAGCTCAACCCCGCCTTCGTGCTCACCCATGCGCTCGAGGATCCCTACAATTTCGATCACCCTAATGCCGCCCATTTCGCGCAGGAGACGCGCGTTGTGGCCCAGGCGATGGGCCACAAACCCGATGCCAAATACAAATATTCCGCGCCGCCAGTATTTCTGTTCGAGCCGCACCAGCCGGAAATGTGCAACTACAGACCCAATCTCATCCTGAAAATCGACGAGGTCTGGGAGCAGAAGTACAAAGCGTTTCAGATTCTCGCCGCGCAAAAGCATTTGTGGGCATACTATGAACGCGTCGCGCTCAATCGTGGCATCCAGGGCAGCCGCAACACCGGCGTACCCATGACATATGGTGAGGCGTATCTGCGGCTGTTTCCCACTGTTGAGGAGATCCTGAAATGAAGCCCATCGTCGTCCGCAACATCAAACGTGCCGACAGCAATGCAATCGGAACACTTGGAGCGGTCGGCGTGTCGACGGCGCATGAAGCGCTCGGGCGTTCCGGGCTGATGAAACCTTATATGCGCCCGGTCTGGGCCGGGGCGCAAATTGCGGGGCCGGCCGTCACCGTGCTCGCGCAGCCCGGCGACAACTGGATGATCCACGTCGCTGTCGAGCAGTGTCAGAAAGGCGATGTCCTGGTGGTCGGATGCACATCCGACAACACCGATGGCATGTTCGGCGAGTTGCTCGCAACCGCGCTTCGTGCCCGCGGCGTCGCCGGGCTCGTTATCGACGCCGGATGTCGCGACGTTCGTCCGATTTCCGAAATGCGCTTTCCGGTCTGGTCAAAAGCAATTTCGGCCAAGGGCACGGTCAAATCGACCCTTGGCGCCGTCAATGTGCCGGTCGTGTGTGCTGGCGTGAATGTCGAGCCCGGCGATGTCATCGTTGCCGACGACGATGGCGTGGTGGTGATCCCGAAGAACCGGGCGGTCGAAACGGCTCAAAAGGCTCAAAAGAGGAAAGATGACGAAGACGGCAAACGCAAGCAGCTTGAGGCCGGCATGCTAAGCCTTGATATGTATAACATGCGCGAGCCGCTCGCGAAGGCTGGGCTGGTCTACATCGATCATCCGGACGAGGAATAGGTCTTGCCCTGGGTCGTGGTTGCGCGATGCCGGCCGGACGATAACGAAGAGAGCCGCCGGCGATGGCGGCCTTTTTGTTCAACGATCATTGAACTCGCCAGGCATTCGCTTGTTTTGGCGAGCCCTTATGGTGAGCAAAAAGTTACGATCCGAGGCCATGTCATCGAGTTCCTCGACAGATCAGCCGATGTTGCGGGTAATTCAGGACTCTTGGTTGCCGTGGATAATGGCCCGTTAACAAAAGAGCCGCTGCAAGCCTGATCGATTCCGCGCAGCGCCGGCGAGTCTAATCTTTCAATGCGGATTTAATTGGAAAAACCGGCCTTGCCAAAGTGGCGGTTGCCGCAGCGTCCGCTGCGGTGTGCGGCCCGCTAAATTTTCCTGAAAAATTAAAGCAAATCCTGCATCTCGACCGAAGCTTCTTCTTAACGGGCGATGGGTACGTTGGTGCCATCATCTTTCTGGATGATACCTGACGTCTAGAGTTTCAGCCACATGGAGGATGCGTAATGTCTAAGGTTTTTGCGTTTCTGAAGGATGAGTCCGGCGCGACTGCCATTGAATATGGCCTGATTGCCGCCGGCATCTCGGTCGTGATCATTGCCGCGGTGCAGACCGTCGGTACCAACCTCAATGTCACGTTCACCAAGATCGGTACTGCGCTCCAGTAATCGAGCACACATCAGCTGATGTGAAAGAAGCCGCCGGCAACGGCGGCTTCTTGTTTTTCAGAGTTGATCAGGGCCGGGAGGGAATTTCGCCGATGCGGCGAACTAGCGGTTGGCGTGACTCCAGGGCGCAATCCGGCGTCCGACCCATTTCAGCAGCGAGGTGAGCGAAACCCCGAGCACCATCAGCACGATCACGGGAACGAAAGTCTTGTCCATCGCGAACATGTTGGCGTATTTCGTGATCATGAAGCCGAGACCCGAGATCGTCGTGTAAAATTCTGCGATGATCATGCCAATGAGGCCGCGGCCAATGGCCAGACGGAGACCGGCGATGATGTAGGGTACAGCGAACGGGAGGAGCACATCCTGCCACATCCGCCACTCGCTCGAGCGGAATGACTGCGCCACTTCCAGCATTCCTTTGTCGCATTCCCGAACGCCTTGATATGTGTTGATCAGGATCGGAAACACTGCAAACAGAAAGACCACGATGATCTTGGCCTTCAGATAAATGCCGAACCAAAGAACCAGCAGCGGCACCACCGCCACAAGAGGCGTCGCGTAAAGTGCGTTGATCGGCAAATCGAGCGCCCAATCGAGCCAGCGGATGCGGGCCATCGCAACCCCGAGAGGGATTCCAACGACCACTGCGGCAATGAGCCCGTAGGCCATCACCTCCAGACTTTGGGCGAGGAAATACGGCAACTCGCCGGAAACCGTCGTCTCGTAAAAGGCGACGGCGATCTTGCTCGGGTAAGTGAAGAAGATCGGGCTGATGTATGGCCCGACCAGCTGCCAAACAATCAAAATGATCACGACAAAGCCGTAGCGGTAGATCGAAGCGCGCTCCCACCAGGGCACCTCCTCCGTCACCTGCGGCTGTAATTGGCCGGCGACGGGTCCGCTGTGGACGTGGTCAGCGACGGTCATCATGATCCTTTCCTCGGGCGACTATCGGCCGGCTTTGCGGCAGGCGCCGTCACGGGCGACGCCTGCCAGGATACTGTCGGACCGCAGCTTCAGAACGCCGCTGTCGGGCAAACCGGCCCTTTCCATTCGCCAAGCTGCTGCAGCGCCTTCTTGGCGAACGACGTATCGACCACGTCATCATAGGTTGGCGTCTGGCCTTGCTTGATGTTGCCGACCTTGGTCATCAGCTGAGCGGTGAAGTTGATCCGCTCCGGGCTAAGGCCGCTATTGGCATCCCAGATGCATTCCTTCACCAGGAAATCGAAACTGTCGGCGAGTATTTTCTCAGGATAGCCGGTTTCCTTGACAAGGATGGGAATGATCTTGTCCCGCTGGGTATACATGGCCCGCGTCGCTTCAATGGTCGCAGTGACCACGGCCTGGACCACTTCCGGCTTTGCCTTGATTGTATTTTCTGTCGCCGACAGGAACGTATAGAGCGTCTTTGGCTGCAATTCCCACATGCGTGCAATCGCATGCAGGTCAGGCACCTTGCTCTTCGCGAAAGTCTCCTGCTCGACGTGAAGGATCGCGGTATCCACCTGTCCGGCGACAAGCGCAGGCACATCTTCACTCGCGATAGTTACGAAGTTTACGTTCTTGGGATCGATCTTCGCGGCGCGAAGAACGCTGCGGCTGAGGATGTCGGCAAAGCCGCCGGGCTCCTGAATACCGATGCGTTTGCCCTTGAGATCGGCCAGGGTCTTGATATCGCCGCGCACCACCATCGAGGCCTCGAACTTCGGCAGATTGGCGGAGAGACCCTTCACGTTGGAGCCGTGAGAGGTGCCAATGATCGTTGGTGCGCCGGGGGTCAACCCAAATTCAATATTGCCGGCAAGCAGGGCGCGGTACACTTTCGTCCCGTCGCCAAGTGAAACGATATTTACGTCGAGCCCGGCCTTCTTGTAGAGGCCGAGATCCTTCGCGACGAGCACCGGCATATGAACGATATTGGGTGGCGACGTCGGAATGCCGATCGTGATCTTCGTCTGCGCGTGTGCCATGGCTGGCAGAACTAGCGTTGAGGCCAGCAATACCAGCGATTTCCTGAATCCATCCATCATTGCTCCTCCCTGAATTTTCTTGTTTTGTCGTGGGATTTTGCCCCATCGCACCTCGAAAAACAATGAAGCCGGGCGCCTGATCCCGCCAGGGCGCGGCCTTTGACCGCGGGTGCCCGTAAAGGTTAAGCCATCCGCCTGGAACAGGGCCGATGTGACGAACATGGCGGAATTCGTTGTCGAATTCGGAAAGACGGGTGCTCCGCCGCAACCCGACGGGCGGCTGGATGCGCCGGCTTTCCACCGCAATCACGAGCCGATCTGGACCGCCATCGCGGGGTACCTGTCGGTGCCAAACGGCGATGTCCTCGAAATCGGTAGCGGCACCGGACAGCATGCTGCGGCATTTGCGTCCCGCGCGCAGCAATTGACCTGGTGGCCGAGCGATATTCTGGACTCCCATCTCCGCAGCATCGCAGCCTGGCGGGCCCATGCCGGGCTTGCGAACCTGAAGCCGCCGCAAAGCATCGACCTCTCCGACCCTGACTGGACATGGACATCCGCTACCGGCAAGAACCAGCCGCTCGCCGCCATCCTTAGCGTCAATGTACTGCACATCTCTCCATGGCGAGCCGCGCAGAACCTGTTCAGAGGCGCCGGACGCTATCTGCGCGACGGTGGACGGCTGATGGTTTACGGCCCCTTCACGATGGCGGGGAACCACACGGCGCCGAGCAATGAGCGGTTCGATGCCGTGCTTCGGGCTGAAAATAGTGAATGGGGCGTACGTGACTTGTCCGATCTGAACGCCCTTGCGCTCGACAACGGAATGGCGGCGGCAGAAGTATCGCCGATGCCCGCCAACAACCTGGTGCTGGCCTTCACACGAACGCTTCGGCACAATTGACCCAGCGACGTCACGGAAACAAAAAAAGACCCAACACCATGCAGCCTGAACCGATCCATGATATCGCTCACCTCGGCCATGTCGAACTGTTGACGCCGAAATTCGAGGAAAGCCGGCGGTTTTTCATCGACGTGATGGGCATGACCCAAAGCGGCGAGAAAGACGGCAGCGTTTATCTGCGCGGCTGGGACGACTACGAGCGCTATTCGCTCAAGTTGACCGATTCAAAAACATCCGGACTGGGCCACGCTGCTTTCCGTACACGGTCACCGCAGGCGCTGGAGCGCCGTGCCGCCGCTCTCAAGGGATCGGGCTTCGACATCGGTTGGACTGACGGCGATCTGGGCCACGGAAAATCATTCGCCTTCAGGGATCCGGACGGCCACAGATTCGAGATCTACTATGACACCGAATGGTATTCGCCGTCGCCGGAGCTTAAACCGGCACTGAAGAACCAGGCGCAGAGATTTCCTGCCCGCGGCATCAATGCCAGACGCATCGATCATTTCAACGGGCTTGCGGTCGACATCAAGGCAAACCGCGAGTTCTTCCAGAAGTATCTCGGCTTCACGCTGACCGAACAGATCGTGCTCGACGACGGCACCGAAGCGGGCATGTGGATGACCGCGACGAACAAGAGCTACGATTTCGCATATACACGCGACCACACCGGCACGAAAGGCCGCTTGCACCACGTCACATTCGCGCTCGACGCACGTGAGGATGTGCTCCGCGCCGCCGATATTTTTCTCGAGAACGGGATCTATATCGAGACGGGCCCGCATAAACACGCGATTCAGCAGACCTTCTTCCTCTACGTTTACGAGCCAGGCGGAAATCGCATCGAGGTATCCTGCGCCGGCGCACGGCTGGTGCTCGCTCCGGATTGGAAGCCGATCACCTGGACCGAGGCTGAACGAAAGAAAGGCCAGGCTTGGGGCCTGCAGACGATCAAATCCTTCCACACCAAGGGAACGCCGCCCGTTCCGGGCCTCCCGGAATCGTGAGCGCGAACATCCATGACACGACGCAATACGCCGCGGATTTCCTTTATCGGCTTCGGTGAAGCGGGCCAGGCCATTGCGTCAGGTTTGCGCGACAGTGGAATCGAGAGGATCGCGGCCTGGGACATCCTTTTTCCAGGGCCAGAAGGGTCCGGCCTCAAGACCGCCGGTGAGGCCATGGGCGTCCGCACCGCCGTGTCGGCTGCTGACGCTGTGCGCGAAACCGACATGGTAATATCGGCAGTGACGGCGGCATCGAGCCTTCAGGCGGCGCAATCTGTCGCGCCCCACCTGAACGGCAATCCGTACTATCTCGACATCAATTCCGTCTCGCCGGGCCGCAAGCAGGAGACGGCGAAACTGCTTGGTGAACGTGCCCGCTACGTGGACGTCGCCGTGGTCGCCGCCATTCATCCGGCACGGCACCGCACTCCCTTGCTGATTGCAGGTCCGCATGCCGACAAGCTCGCGCCTTTGCTGCGCGAACTGGACATGCAGTTCTCCGTCGTCGGGCCCGGGAACGGCTCGGCGGCCGCAATAAAGATGATCCGAAGCGTTATGATCAAGGGCATGGAGGCCCTGACGCTCGAATGTTTTCTCGCGGCCACCCGCGCGGGCGTGCTGGAAGAAGTCACGACGTCGCTGAAGAACAACTACCCCACGCTCGATTGGGCCAAAATCGCCGACTACAATATCGAACGCATGGCAAGCCACGGCGAACGGCGTGCGGCCGAAATGGAGGAGTCGGCGGCAACCCTGCGCGAATTGGGCCTCGACCCGCTGATGGTGCAGTCGACGGTCCGCCGCCAGCGTGAAATGGGCGCCATCGGCAAGCAGGAATCGGTGCGCGAGACCCTCAAGTCGGGACGCGCCGCCATGCTCAACGCCATCAACGCAGTGGCCAAGGAAAGGCACTGAGCCGCCGGTACATGAACGCACGTTCAGATTCGTCGACCGCGTACCGGCGCGCAAAATTCTTGTAATCAAGGCGCGCCCGCTCCTACTATGTGCCGTTTCCAACGCTGGGGAGGAACCTCATGAAATTGAAAAATCTCGCTTACGCAACCTTTGTCGCTGCGGCTGCCGTCGCATTCGTGATTGGCTCGGCCGTACCCAGTGAAGCTGCCAAGAAGAAGAAAGCAGCCGCGGCTGAGCCGCTGCCGCCGACCTGCCTGGTGTCGCCCAGCGCGCCGGTTTGCGCGACCAAGGGTGGCCAGAAGTTCACATACGCGAACTCATGCTACGCATCGAAAGACGGCGCGAGCGGAGCCAAGGCCGGCGCCTGCAAGGCCGGCACGGCTCATAGCAGCATGAAGAAGGCCTCCAAGAAGAAAAAGGCGTAATTCGCCTGGTCATTCGACCGGTTTTCAGAACAAATGGGCCGCTGCGATTGCAGCGGCCCATTTTTTTAGCGGCATAAAAGAGGATATTACTTTTTCCGCGGCGGAATCTGCAGCAGCTCGGCGAGCTGTTCTTTTGTCAGCGGTTTTTCGAGAAACTTCAGCTTCACCGCGTCGGCGACCGCGCCGTCAAGATCGGCAAATTTGTCGGTCTGAAGCGCCTCTTTAGGCTGGAACTTCGCCATTGATTCTTTCAGGACTTCGACCGGCTGGTGGATCTTGGCCGAATACATCTCGACCGCCTTCGGATCCGAATACATCCAGTCGACCGCTTCACGGTAAGCGTCCATGAAGCGCATGATCGCGTCATGCTTGGTCTTGAGCGAATTGAGATTGACGATCAGCGTACGAACTGTCTGGCCGCGCAGTGAGGGCACATCGCTGCCATGCGCGATGATGCGGATCTTCCCGTCCTTGATCTCGCGCAGACCGAATGGCGGAGCCGCCCAGCCGATGTCAACCTGACCCGACATCACCGCCGTGAGTGTTGCGGCAGGACCGCCAGTCGCAGTCGGCTTGGCTTTGGCGCCGAGTTCATTGACGAATGCAACGACGATGTTGTTCGAGCTTGAGCCGTTGGTCGAATAGGCAATGGTGTTTTCAGCCGTCGCGTCCTTGAGACTTTTGATCTTGGAATCGCCTTTGACATACCAGTAAAGATCGCCGGTTCCGGTGAATGCGGGCGACAGAATTCGCACCGGCGCGCCTTTCGAGAAGGCGCGCATGACGCCTGCGGCGCC
>DATEKG010000394.1:0-7595 GCA_035277565.1 Pseudolabrys sp. | reverse complement strand
CCGGCGACGCCACTTGCCAACGGTATGCTCGTGCAGACCAAGCTCGGCAGCCACCGACTTGCTCGGCAAGCCGTCCGCACATCGCAGAATGATGCGGCAACGCTCAGAGAGTGACCGGGCAACACGATGACGACGAACCTGCCTCTCCAAATACGTCCGTTCCTGCGCGCTCAGCAGCAACGCCGCGACCGGTCGGCCTCGCAAACCTGCTTTCGCCATCAGCGCTCTCCTTTGAAGATTCCGAGCGCTTCTTATAATGCGGCGAACTTGCGTTCCAGATGACTAGTTGCAAACTCCAAATCTCAGCTGGCCAAACTCCGCGATGGCGCTACATCGCCATTTCAGCTTCGGGGTTTTTCATGGCTAATCAAAAAAGCCTGGCTGATGAATTCTCATGCAACCAGCCTATTTCTTGATCAGGCAAATGTCCTAATAAAGCGGCAGCCCCGCACGGCGCTAAAAAACAGTTTTGTACCAGTGTCTTAACCGCATCGCTCGAGTGGCACGGTGCTTGCGAACCCTATGCCAGCGCCGACCGTCGCCGGGACGACTAGCGCGTCAAACGCAGGGGTTCGCTCATGTTCAAATCCATACAGGCGGTCGCCAAGCGACCGAATAGCCGCTGGTGGCTTTCCGCTGCCGCGGGTCTGGCGTTCACGGCGACCGGCGCGATGAACGCCGCCAAAGCCGAGGACACCATCAAGATCGGAATTCTCCACTCGCTCTCGGGCACAATGGCGATCAGCGAGACGACACTGAAAGACGTGATGCTGATGCTCATTGACGAACAGAACAAGAAAGGAGGCCTGCTCGGCAAGAAGCTCGAGGCCGTGGTCGTCGACCCCGCGTCGAACTGGCCGCTGTTTGCCGAGAAAGCGCGCGAGCTTATCTCCAAGGATAAAGTCGCTGTCGTATTCGGCTGCTGGACCAGCGTATCGCGCAAATCCGTGCTGCCGGTGTTCAAGGAGCTCAACTCGATCCTGTTCTATCCGGTGCAGTACGAAGGCGAGGAGTCGGAACGCAACGTCTTCTACACCGGTGCCGCGCCCAACCAGCAGGCCATTCCCGCCGTCGACTACCTGATGAGCAAAGACGGCGGCTCGGCGAAGCGCTGGGTGCTGGAGGGCACCGACTACGTCTATCCGCGCACCACCAACAAGATCCTCGAGGCCTACCTCAAGCAGAAGGGCGTCAAGGATGAAGACATTATGATCAACTACACACCGTTCGGCTTCTCCGATTGGCAGACCGAAGTGTCGAAGATCAAGGCCTTTGGCTCGGCCGGCAAAAAGACAGCGGTGGTTTCCACAATCAATGGCGATGCCAATGTTCCCTTCTACAAGGAGCTCGGCAACCAGGGCATCAAGGCGACCGATATCCCCGTTGTGGCATTCTCGGTCGGCGAGGAGGAGCTCGCCGGTCTCGACACCAAACCGCTGGTCGGGCACCTCGCTGCCTGGAACTACTTCGAGTCGATTAAGACACCGGCAAACGCTGCTTTCATCAAGCAGTGGCACGCCTTCACCAAGAATGACAAGCGCACCACCAACGACCCGATGGAAGCCCACTACATCGGCTTCAACATGTGGGTGAAGGCGGTGGAGAAGGTGAAGTCGACCGACGCCGATAAGGTTATCGAGGCGCTACCCGGCATCGAGGCGCCAAACCTCACCGGCGGCACCTCGAAGATGCTGCCCAATCACCACATTACGAAGCCGGTCTTCATCGGCGAGGTGCGCGGCGACGGCCAGTTCGACGTGGTGTGGAAGACCAAGGGCGTGGTGCCGGGCGATGCCTGGTCGGACTATCTGCCGGGCTCGAAGGATCTCGACGCGGACTGGGTCACACTCAAGTGCGGCAATTACAACCGCGTCACCAAAAAGTGCGGCGGGCAGGGCTCCTGATCGCCCCGACCTCTCAAGGCGGGAAGCGGCGGCCCTCGCCGCTTCCCGAAGACCACGGCCGGGATCGACTGCTATGCGGAGCTTCTGCGATCACTTGTTGGCGCTCTTATTGTTGCTCGGCGTGCTGTGCGCCTTCGCGCCGGTTGCGCAGGCCGGGACATACGAAGACGCGCTGCCCGGTTTTACCGAGGGTTCGCTGAGCGATACCGGCGAGGCGATCGACAAGGCCGCCGCCAGCGGGAGTCCGCTCGCCGCGCCATTGCTGGAGGCGCTCTCCGATGCGCGGCTCCTGTTCAGCGCCGAGAAGAAGCTGGTCTTCATCAAGACCAAAGATGGCAAGCTGCTGGATGCCGCCAACGGCAAGCCTTTCACTGCCATACCTCCTGACGACATCGACACCGTCGTCGTCAACAACCGCCTGCGCAACATCATCAGCGCGGCAATCGGCGGTCTCACCTTGATGTCGCCCGATCCCGATCGCCGTTACGAGGCGGCGCAGGCCGTGTTCAAGTCGCACGAGCAGAGTGCGCTGCCGACGCTCGAGTCCGCGCTTGCCAAGGAGACCGCCGCGCACGTGAAAAAGGCGCTGAGCGAAGCGCGCGCCGCCGTCATCCTCGCGTCGCCAGATACCACACCCTCCGACAAGATCACCGCGATTGCCGTAATCGGCAGCCGCGGGGACCAGGACGCGCTGGGCCTGCTGCAAGGCCTGCCCTCCAGCGAACCTCCCGAGGTGCGCAAGGCGGCAGAGGCAGCCGTCAGCAAGATTCAGAGCACGCTCGCCATATGGAACGCCGTACAAAACGCCTGGTATGGGCTCTCGCTCGGCTCGGTGCTTCTGCTCGCGGCCATTGGTCTCGCCATCACCTTCGGCGTCATGGGCGTCATCAATATGGCACACGGCGAGATGGTCATGCTCGGCGCCTACACCACCTTCGTCGTGCAGCAGGTCATCCGCAGCCGGTATCCGGGGCTGTTCGACTATTCACTGCTGATCGCCGTACCGCTCGCCTTCCTCGTGTCAGGCGCGATCGGGGTCGCTATCGAGCGTGGTATCATCCGGTTCCTCTATGGTCGTCCGCTCGAAACGCTGCTGGCGACCTGGGGTTTGTCGCTGATCCTGCAGCAGGTGGTGCGCACGATTTTTGGCCCTACCAACCAGGACGTCGGCAATCCTTCCTGGATGAGCGGCGCCTTTGACCTCGGCGGCATGACAATCACCTATAACCGGCTCTGGATTATCGTCTTTACCATGCTGGTGTTCGTGGCGCTGCTCGCCATGCTGCGTTTCACGCGCCTCGGCCTTGAGATGCGCGCGGTCACACAGAACCGCGCCATGGCCGCCGCCATGGGCATTCGCACCGCCCGCATCGATGCGCTCACCTTCGGTCTTGGCTCCGGTATCGCCGGCATTGCCGGGGTTGCGCTGTCGCAGATCGACAACGTCTCGCCAAACCTCGGCCAGGGTTACATCGTAGACAGTTTCATGGTGGTGGTTTTCGGCGGCGTGGGCAATTTGTGGGGCACGCTGGTCGGCGCCATCGCGCTCGGCATCGCCAACAAATTTCTGGAACCCTTCGCAGGCGCTGTGCTCGGCAAGATCGCTATCCTGGTGCTTATCATTCTATTCATTCAGAAGCGTCCACGCGGCTTGTTCGCGCTCAAGGGCAGGGCCGTGGAGGTGTGATGAAAGCATTCCCGCTCACCCAGCTGATCGACCGAGGCGCGGCGATCTTCCTGATCGTGCTGGCGGGCTTCGCCGTCGCCGTGCCAATTTTCAACCTGCTCGTCCCGTCAAACTCGCCGCTACATATCTCGACCTACCTGGTCGCACTGTTCGGCAAATACATCTGCTACGGCATCCTCGCGCTCTCAATCGACCTGGTCTGGGGTTATGCCGGCATCCTCTCGCTTGGCCACGGCGCTTTCTTCGCGCTCGGCGGTTATGCCATGGGCATGTACCTGATGCGGCAGATCGGCACGCGCGGCGTCTACGCCAATCCGACGCTGCCCGACTTCATGGTGTTCCTGAATTGGCACGAATTGCCGTTCTACTGGCTTGGCTTCGACTGGTTCATCTACGCCGCTCTGATGGTACTCGTCATGCCGGGCGTGCTGGCGTTTGTGTTCGGCTGGTTCGCCTTCCGCAGCCGCGTCACCGGCGTTTATCTCTCAATCATCACGCAGGCCATGACCTACGCGCTGATGCTCGGTTTTTTTCGTAATAATTTTGGATTTGGGGGCAATAACGGCCTTACGGATTTCAAGGATATTCTCGGCTTCAACGTGCAGGCGGAATCAACTCGCAACGCGCTTCTGGCGATCTCCTGTCTTGCACTCGCGCTCGGCTACTTGATCTGCCGCGCACTCGTTGCCTCGAAATTCGGCAAGGTGCTGATCGCCGTGCGTGACGCCGAATCGCGCACGCGTTTCCTCGGTTATCGTGTGGAAAACTACAAGCTGTTTGTCTTCGTGCTTTCGGCCTGTATGGCTGGAGTTGCCGGTGCACTTTATGTGCCGCAGGTCGGCATCATTAATCCGAGCGAATTCGCACCGGGCAATTCGATTGAGGCGGTAATCTGGGTCGCCGTTGGTGGCCGCGGCACGCTCACCGGTGCGGTGCTCGGCGCAATCGTCGTCAATTACGCCAAGACCTTCTTCACCACCGGCATGCTCGCGCCTTATTGGCTGTTCGTTCTGGGCGGGCTGTTCATCGCGGTTACGCTGCTGCTGCCGCGCGGGATTGTCGGCACCTTTCAGGCCGGCCTTAGCCTGCGCGCGGATTTCAAGTCGGCGGCGGCGGAGGAAGGCACCGAGATCGAAGCGGCGCGCGCAGCGGTACAGCGCGCGGCGGAATAGGAGAACGGCATGGAACTCAAGCAGACCACCTCCGCGCTTTTGTACCTCGACGGTGTCACCGTGTCGTTCGACGGCTTCAAGGCGCTCAACGAACTTTCCTTCGTAATCGAGCCGGGGGAGATGCGCGCTATCATCGGCCCCAACGGCGCCGGCAAGACGACCATGATGGATGTCGTCACCGGCAAGACGCGGCCTGACGCCGGCGACGTGTTCTTCGAGGCCGGCGGCTACGACCTCTCGCGTCTGGACGAAACCCAGATCGCCGAGCTCGGCATTGGTCGCAAGTTCCAGAAACCGACTGTGTTTGAGATGCACACGGTCGAAGACAATCTTCTGCTGGCACTGAAGGGCGACCGGCGGGTGCGCGCGACGCTGTTGTGGGAAAGCTCGGCCGCGCAGGAAGACCGCATCGACTCCATTCTCGATACCATCAAGCTCAAACCGCTGCGCTCACGCGTGGCGGGCAGCCTGTCGCACGGCCAAAAGCAGTGGCTGGAGATCGGCATGCTGCTGGCGCAGGAGCCGAAACTGCTGCTGGTCGATGAGCCGGTCGCCGGCATGACCGACGCCGAGACCAGGCAGACAGCGGCGCTGCTCAAGGAAATTAACCAGACCAGGACCGTGATCGTGGTCGAGCACGACATGACTTTCGTGCGTGAGCTCGGCGTCAAGGTCATCTGCCTGCACGAAGGCTCTGTGCTGGCGGAAGGCACCATCGATCAAGTGTCCGAGAACGAGCGCGTGGTGGAAGTATATTTGGGACGTTAGCCATGCTTGAAGTCTCCAATATCGACCTCCACTACGGCGCAGCTCAGGCGCTCCGTCGGATTTCGCTTAAGGCGGAACCGGGCAAGGTCACGTGCGTGCTCGGCCGTAACGGCGTTGGTAAGACCAGCCTGCTGCGCGCCGTCATCGGTCAGCATGCGGTGAGCGCAGGCTCGATAAAGTTCGAGGGAAGGGACATTACCCGCATGTCCACTGTCGAGCGCGCGCGCCTGGGCGTCGCCATCGTGCCGCAGGGACGCGAGATCTTCCCGCTGCTTACTGTCGAGGAGAACCTCGAGACCGGCTATGCGCCGCTGCCGCGCAAGCAGCGTGACGTGCCGGAGGACGTGTTCTCGCTTTTCCCGGTGCTAAAGAATGTACTCAGGCGGCGGGGCGGCGACCTCTCCGGTGGACAACAGCAGCAGCTGGCGATCGGCCGGGCGCTGGTGATGCGTCCCCGCCTGCTGCTGCTCGACGAGCCTACAGAGGGCATCCAGCCCTCCATCATAAAGGACATCGGCCGCGCCATTTCCCATTTGCGCGCGCTGAAGCAGATGGCCATCATTCTCGTCGAGCAGTATCTCGACTTTGCCCAGGAACTCGGCGACGATCTCGTGGTCATGGACCGGGGGGCGATCGTCTATTCCTGCAACAAGACCAGCATGGACGAAGGCGCACTCAAGCGCGCGTTGGCGATATAAGAAGCATCAGTGTCAGTGGCGGCTGCGCGGCTCCGGTAGAACGGTGGTGATTGACGCGTCTTTCAGCTGGTTGAGACGCCGTCATTGACCTGCTCCATGAACGCACCAATGCTGGCCTCGCGGTTAAGCTGCGCCTGTTGCAGTAGCTGCCATGCATCTGCGCAAGCTTTACCGAAACTATCGGCGTCCGCGACTTTCTGTTGAAATGCATTTGATGCCGAGGACTTCGAATTGGTTGCGCGTTGCATCTACAGAGCGGTCGACATCGATGCCACGGCAAGCGTCCTCGAAGACAACAGCCTCGAAACCTTCGCGGCGTGCGTCCTCTGCCGAATAGCGGACGCAAAAGTCGAAGGCGAGCCCGGCCATGAATACGCGCGTGAAACCACGTTCGCGCAGGTAACCGCCGAGCCCTGTCGCGGTCGTGCGGTCGTTTTCATAGAACGCGGAGTAGGAGTCGATCTCGCGGTGATAGCCCTTGCGAAGGATCAACTCGGCGTGCGGAATATCCAAATCGCTACGAAACGCCGCGCCACCGGTTCCCTGTACGCAGTGGTCCGGCCAAAGGATTTGGGTGCCGTAAGGGACCTGGATCGATTGATACGGCTTTTTGCCCGGGTGCGAGGACGCAAACGAAAGATGCCCGCGGGGGTGCCAATCCTGAGTTAGCACGACATGGTCGAATTGCGCCGCCAGCTTATTGACCAAGGGCACAACTTCGTGGCCGCGGGGAACCGCGAGGCCGCCGCCCGGGCAGAAGTCGTTCTGGATGTCGACAACGAGCAGGACGTCTTTCTCGCCCGTGATTAATTGATCTTTCAATCGGCGACCCTCTCGCTTTGCGCCAGGCGATGATCAACGTCCGCGGCAAGTTTGATCAAGGCCTCGTGACTTTAACGGGATAACTTATTTCCGGCTCAAGCCGATTGTGCAGCCTACCCACAGCCGGACCGAAAATAGTACAATATGAGGCTGTGACCAGAAGCCAAGAAATGATTGAAAAAGAAGAGAAATCGCCAAACACACTGGATCGCCGTTTTTGTGTCGCTCCGATGATGGAGTGGACCGATCGGCACTGCCGGTATTTTCACCGTCTGCTGACGCGGCACGCGCTGATCTATACGGAGATGCTCACGACCGGGGCCATATTGCGTGGCGATCGCACCCGGCTGCTGGGATTTGATCCTTTCGAGCACCCCATCGCGCTGCAGCTCGGCGGCTGCGAGCCGCGAGTGCTGGCTCAGGCCTCGCAGATCGGCGAGAGTTTCGGCTATGACGAAATCAACCTCAATGTCGGCTGCCCGTCGGACCGGGTTCAGGAGGGCCGCTTCGGTGCCTGCCTGATGGCTGAGCCGTCGCTTGTCGC
>DATEKG010000393.1:0-11026 GCA_035277565.1 Pseudolabrys sp. | reverse complement strand
GTGTTCGTCTTCCTGGTGCTGGCCGCGCAGTTCGAGAGCCTGACACTGCCGCTTGCGGTCATCTTGATCGTCCCGATGTGCCTGATCGCATCGATCGTCGGCGTGGTGTTGCGCGGGCAGGACAACAATATTCTCACGCAGGTCGGGTTCATCGTGCTGATCGGCCTTGCCGCCAAGAACGCCATCCTGATCGTCGAATTTGCCAAGCAGCTCGAGGACGGCGGCCGCGACCGGTTCGATGCCGCGGTGGAAGCCGCGCATCTGCGGCTGCGGCCGATCCTGATGACCTCCTTCGCATTCATCCTGGGTGTGACGCCGCTGGTATGGGCGATCGGCGCCGGCGCGGAACTGCGCCAGACCCTCGGTACCACGGTGTTTTCGGGCATGATCGGCGTTACACTGTTCGGCCTGATCTTCACGCCGGTATTCTACGTGGTGTGCCGCTGGCTGGCGCTGCGCCTGACACGCCGCCGGCGCCGGCAAAGGCCCGCACGCTGACAAAACGGGATATCGCCTTAGCAAATGACGATGAAATTCGGATTCGGCCAGCCGCTGACGCGCAAGGAGGATGATCCGTTGCTGCGCGGCGGCGGGCGTTACATCGCCGATATCGCGCCGGAGGCGACGCTGCATGCGGCCGTTGTCCGCTCGCCGCACGCGCATGCGCGCTTTCGCATCGTCAGCCTCGACCGTGCCAGGGCTGTTCCCGGCCTGCGCCTGATCCTGACCGCAGAAGATGTCGCTCATCTCGGGCCGCTGCCGACGCCGGGCGTGCTGCCCGGCGTCGACATCAAGGTGCCGGTCTATCCGATCCTGGCGGCCGACACGGTGCGCCATGTCGGCGATTCAGTGGCCTTTGTGGCCGCCGATTCGCTTGCGGCGGCGAAGGATGCCGCCGAAGCCATTGAGATCGACTGGCAGCCTCTGCCTCATGTCATCGGCGCGGTGGACGCGCTCAGGCCCGGCGTGCCCCTGGTGTGGCAGGATCGCCCCGGGAATCTGGCTTTCGAGACCGCCGCCGGCGATGCTGCGGCAACGCGCGATGCCTTCGCCAAGGCTGCGCGGGTCAGCGCGCTCACGATTGTGAACCAGCGGCTCGTCACCAACTATCTCGATACCCGCGGCGTCATCGCCGAGTATGACGGCAGCCGCTATACGCTGACCCTCGGCAGCCAGGGCAGTCATCTCATCCGCGACATTATCGGCGGCGCCGTCATGAAGCTGCCGCCGGAGAAGATGCGCGTGATTACGCCCGAGGTCGGCGGCGGCTTCGGGACCAAGGCTTTTCCATTCCGCGAATATGCGCTCGCTGCGGTAGCGGCCGAGCGGCTGCGCAAGCCCGTCAAATGGATCTGCGACCGTTCCGAGCACTTCCTCGCCGACAGTCATGGCCGCGACAATATTTCGACCGCACGGCTGGCGATGGACGAGAAGGGACGTTTTCTTGCGCTGGATCTCGACATCATCGCCGATATGGGCGCCTATCTTTCGTGCTACGGGCCCTTCATTCCGTGGCTGGGGGTCGGGATGGCGACCGGGGCCTATGATATTCCCGCGGCGCATGTCCGTCTGCGCGCGGTTTATACCAACACCGTGCCGGTCGATGCCTATCGCGGCGCCGGACGTCCCGAAGCTTCCTACCTGATCGAGCGCGTGGTCGACGCCGCAGCTCATGATCTCGGAACAACGGCCGACGGCATCCGCCGGAAGAACCTGATCAAGCCGAAGTCGCTGCCTTACCGGACGCCGACCGGCAAGGTCTACGATTCCGGCGATTTCCCCGGCGCGCTGGCGCGGGCGCAGGAGCTTGCCGGCTGGGAGGGCTTCAACAAGCGAGCGGCGCAGTCGAAGCGCGATAAAAAGCTGCGCGGCATCGGAATTGCCACCTATGTTGAAGCATGCGGCAATAATGGTCCCGAGACCGCGACGCTCAACCTCGACCGCGATGGCGGCGTCACCTTGTTGATCGGATCGCAATCGACGGGGCAGGGTCATGCGACCGCTTATGCGCAGCTCATTGCGGAACGGCTTGATCTGCCGCCCGATCGCGTGCGTGTCATTCAGGGCGATACCGACCGCATCAGGAGCGGCGCGGGCACGGGCGGCTCGAGTTCAATTCCTGTCGGGGGTATTTCGGTCGATCGGGCGGCAAGGACGCTGGGCGATCAGCTCAAGGAGGTTGCATCGGAAGCGCTCGAAGCCGGCGTGAGCGATCTGGAAATCGCGGATGGCGCGGTGCGGGTCGCCGGCACCGATCGCGTGATTTCATTCGCCGATCTTGCGGCGCATCCGGCGGCTTCGCCGGAGAAATTGCGTGCGTCGGAAGAATTCGGCACCGAGCCCGCGACCTTTCCGAACGGCGCGCACATCGCGGAAGTCGAAATCGATCCCGACAGCGGCGCAACCAGCGTCGTGCGCTATGTCGTGGTCGACGATTTCGGCGCGACACTCAATCCCCTTTTGCTCGCGGGCCAGGTCCACGGCGGCGCCGTGCAGGGCATCGGTCAGGCGCTGATGGAAAATACGGTCTACGATTCCGGATCCGGACAGCTTCTGAGTGCGAGCTTCATGGACTACGCCATGCCGCGCGCGGTTGATGCACCTGACTTCGTTTTTGAAACCCGCAATATTCCCTGCAGGACAAATCCGCTCGGCGTGAAGGGCGCGGGCGAGGCCGGCGCCATCGGCTCATGCCCGGCGGTTGTGAACGCAATTGTCGATGCGCTATGGCGCGGCCACCGAATCCGTCATATCGACATGCCGGCGACGCCGCCGCGGATCTGGCAGGCAATCGAGGCGGCGCGCCGCTCGGTCGCCGGCGGCTGATCACGAGTTCGTGAACGGGGGCGTATCCAGAATAATCATTATTATTCAACTGTTTATCGACGGTCCAGCATGCAATCCGGAAGACGAGGTCAATGAATCGGGCGCACGGCGTGGTCCTCGCCATGGGCTTTTTTGTGCTGGGGACGGTGGCGGTCATCGCGCAATCGGGTGACCCGATCGCCGCGCGCAAGGGGTTGATGAAGGAAAACGACGAGAATGCGTTCGTCGTCGTTCGCATGGCGCGCGGGCAAATGCCTTTCGACCCCGGCAAGGTCGACGCGGCCTTCGCGCAATGGGCGGAGACGGCGAAACGATTTCCGGGGCTGTTTCCCGAGAATTCGAAGATGGGAGAGGAAACGCGCGCCGCCTCGATGATCTGGGTGAACAAGAAGGACTTCGATGCCAGGGCCGCGGAATTTGGACGAGTGGTTGCCGGCAACCGCGCGAAAGCGAAAGCCTCGCTCGCAGGATTGCGTGCCGCCATTCCGGCGATCGGAAATTCCTGTGACAACTGCCACAAGGACTATCGCACGTCGCGACGGTAGCGGCCGGAAGCGGGCCGCGGTTTTGGCGTGACATCACACAAACGAGTCGGGACTGGATGATCCGCAAGCTGGCCGTTATCTCGATCGCCGTCGTCGCCGCCATCGGCTTCGCGGCCTTCTGGCATCTGACGGTGCCGGAGATGATCCCGGCGAGCGCGCTCACGGCGCATTCGCCCGACCTGTCCAATGGCCGCACGATGTTCCTGATCGGCGGCTGCTCCTCCTGCCACGCCGTTCCAAAGCAGAAGGATCCGACGCTGCTCGGCGGGGGTTTCGCACTGAACACTGCATTTGGCGTGTTCTATGTGCCGAACATTTCCCCCGATGCGAATGATGGGATCGGCGGCTGGAGCGAGGCGCAATTCGTCACTGCCATGATGCTCGGCACGTCGCCGGGAGGAGTGCATCTCTATCCGGCGTTTCCCTACACGTCATACCGGAACATGCGGATCGCCGATCTGCGCGATCTGTTCGCCTATCTCAAGACGCTGCCACCCGTTTCAGGACGCGTGCGGGATCATGATCTGAGGTTTCCCTACAATGTCCGGCGCGCTCTCGGTCTCTGGAAGCGGCTCTTCATCAACAACGAGGCGACTAGCCCGGATCTCGCGCAATCCGCGGAATGGAGACGCGGCGCCTATCTCGTGAACGGTCCCGGTCACTGCGCCGAGTGCCACTCACCGCGCAATGTCCTCGGTGCGGTGATTGCAAGCCGCCGCTTCACCGGCGGTCAAAGCCCGACCGGGCAGGGCGGCGTGCCGGACATCACCCAGAGCAAGCTGCACAACTGGAAGATCGGGGATTTTGAGGAAACGCTCAGCACGGGCATGACGCCGGACTCCGACCGCGTCGGCGGTCTGATGCTGGAGATCGTCGCGAACACGCGGCAGCTCAGCGCTGCCGACCGCAGGGCCATCGCGGTCTATTTGAAATCACTGCCGGCGCCCGTGCAATAACTCGACACACCTTCAGGTTCTCGCGCCCAATACTCCGCTCATTCCCGCGTAAGCGGGAATCCAGGGCCAATGGTGCGGCTAGAGAAACTTGCCCTGGATCCCCGCTTTCCGCCTTCGCGCTCCGCGCTACGGCGGACTCAAACCCGCCGAAGCTCGTGTAGCGAGCGTAGGCCGGGTCGCGGGGACGAGCGGCCGAGAAACTGTGCCCGGTGCCGGGCATCAACGTCGTTCCTTGCTTCGTGCGAGCCCGCGCATGACGGATGGGCGAGACAGTGCCACAAACTCCGCGTCACGCCCGCACTTGGTGCGGGCATCCACGTCTTTGCAGTGGTGCAATGACATTCTCCGCCTTCGCCGGTATCAATGAACAACGTGATTGACCGCCCGACTCATCCCCTGAAGGCCATCGGCCTCAAGCTGATTTCCGCGCTGCTTTTTGCCGCCATGTCGGCTCTGGTGCGCCAGCTCGGCAATATCGCGCCGGTCGGCCAGATGGTTTTTTTCCGCAGCGCCTTCGCGGTCCTGCCGGTGGTGATCGTCTATGCGATCCGCGGCGAGCTTGGCTCCGCCGTTCGCACCGGCCGGCCATTCGGCCAGCTCGGCCGCGGTCTGCTGAGCGTCTGCGGCATGTTCACGAATTTCTCGTCGCTCACCCGGCTGCCGCTCGCGGATGCCACGGCCATCTCATTTGCTTCTCCGCTCGTGACCGTCGCGCTCGCTGCCCTCATCCTCAAGGAGCGGGTCCGTGTCTATCGGTGGTCGGCGGTCGCCATCGGCTTTGCCGGGGTCATTGTGATGCTGATTCCACATTTCGATTTCGGCCGCTACGCCGGTGTCGCCGGCGCGACTGCGGGCGCCGGCGCGCTGTTCGCGATCACCTCGGCGGTCTGCAATGCCGGCACGGTGATCCAGACGCGCCGCCTCACGCAGAGCGAAACGACATCCTCGATCGTCTTTTATTTCTCGCTCGTCTGCGCGATCGCCGGCGCACTGACCTTGCCGTTCGCATGGCATTCGCCGACCGCGCGCGAACTCGCCGAGCTCATATCGCTCGGCATTCTCGGCGGCTTCGCGCACATCCTGCTCACCGAAAGCTACCGCTACGCGGCCGCTTCCGTGGTGGCGCCTTTTGACTACAGTTCGATGCTGTGGGCGCTGCTGCTCGGTTACTGGCTGTTCGGCGAATTGCCCGAAACTCTGGTCTTTGTCGGCGCGGCGATTGTCGCCGGAGCCGGACTGTTCGTGATCTGGCGCGAGCGCCAGCTCGGATTGAAGCGCGCGCGCGAGGTGGAAGGTCCGGCGCAGGCCGCGTAATACATTCGGCGTTGCTCGGACGTCGCCGTACAATCCCTACGTCTGGAATGCCTTGAAGGTGATGATGGTGTGCGTGTCCTTGATGCCGGGGATGCACTGCACCTTCTCGTTGACGAAATGGCCGATATCGGTGCCGGCCTCGACATAGAATTTCACCAGCAGATCATAGTCGCCGGCCGTCGAGTAAATCTCGGAGGCAATCTCGGCTTCGGCGAGCGCGTTGGCCACCTGATACGACTTTCCCAGTTCGCATTTGATCTGCACGAAAAACGGGGTCATTGAGCGCCTCCGGCCCGCTGGAGTTGCGAGCATCTGTCAGCAATCCAGCAAAAACAGGGTTTGCTGGCAAGGCGGCGCGGCCTGAGTCGAAGTAAGCCGCAGCGCCCATAGCGGACCGGAGCTCAACGGAACACCGTCTGCCGTCATGCCCGGCATTTATGCCGGGCATCCACGTCTTTACAGCCCAGCAACATCTCAAGACGTGGATGGCCGCGCCAAGCGCGGCCATGACGTTCCGCTTACGGCGGAATCCAGCGCAGAATCCCCGCTATTGCCTTGGCCGCGCGCGGGGACTACCTATTGATCAGCAATCTCGTGGGGTGTCCGGCAGCTGCCGGGCTGAGAGGCGTAGCGCCAACCCAACGAACCTGATCCGGGTCATGCCGGCGGAGGGACCAGAGATGCATCTCCCGCAAGCCCCATCGCGCAACGAGCCGGCGCAGAATGCCGCCGCAGTGCTCGCGCAATTGCGCGCCCGCACGCCGCGCGTTCACTGCATCACCAACAATGTTGCACAGAATTTCACCGCCAATGCCCTGCTGGCGGCCGGCGCGGTTCCTTCCATGACCCTCTCGGTGGAAGAGATTGCGGCTTTCGTCGCGGGCGCGCAGGCCCTGCTGGTCAATCTCGGGACTTTCGATGCCGAGCGGCGCGAAGCGGCCATGATTGCGGTGGAAACCGCGGCCCAGCTGCGGCTGCCGTGGGTGCTCGATCCGGTTTTCGTCGACCGCGCGCCTCCGCGCGCGGCCTTCGCGCGCGAGCTCGTCAAACGCCGCCCGTCCGTCGTGCGGCTCAATCATGCCGAATTCCAGTCGCTTTCGGGAAGCGCGCCGACCCGCCAGGCTGTCACGGACTATGCGCGCGCCAGCCAGACAGTTCTTGCCCTTTCGGGCGAAGTCGACCTGGTGACCGATGGCGACCAGATTGCGGCGATCGCCAACGGCCATGAACTGATGGCGAAAATCACCGCCATGGGCTGCGCCGGCTCGGCGCTGGTGGCGGCCTGCCTTGCGGTCGAGCCGGACGCCTTCCGTGCCGCTGTATGCGCGCTTGTCATCACGGGCGTTGCCGGTGAGCTGGCGGGAAAAAATGCGCCGGGACCGGGAAGTTTTGCGGTCGCGATCCTCGATCGTCTGCACGGCCTTGATGCCGCCATGCTCGCGGCAAATGCGCGGGTGAGCTGATGGGCATCGATCTCAGGCTGTACGCGCTGGTGGATCCTGCGGTGTCGGGTGGCCGCACGCTTGTCGACCTCGCGCAGCGGATCGCGGCGGGCGCAACACTCGTACAATTGCGCGACAAGCACGGATCGACCCGCGCAATGGTCGAGGAGGCGCGCGCGCTGCAGGCGGTGCTGAAGCCACAGGGCGTTCCGTTGCTGATCAATGACCGTGTGGATGTCGCGCTCGCCGCACAGGCCGACGGCGTCCATATCGGCCAGGACGACATGGCGGTGGCGGATGCGCGCCGTCTGCTCGGCCGCGATGCGATCATCGGGCTGAGCGTCAAGACGCAAGCGCAGGCAAAGGCCGCGCCGCTCGACCTTCTCGACTATGTCGCGATCGGAGGCATCTACGGCACGACGTCGAAGGACAATACGGCGGCGCCGATCGGGGTGGCAGGGCTGCACGTCATTGCAGACATGATCCGCGCGCGCGAACCGGGCTACCCGGTCTGTGCAATCGCGGGAATCAATGCCGGCAATACAGGTGAAGTGATCGCGGCCGGAGCCGATGGCGTTGCGGTGATATCGGCGCTGTCGCTGGCGCCGGATCCGCGACAGGCCGCGCTTGAATTGCGCTCCGTGGTCGATGCGGCGCTCAGGCGGCGAGGGCACGCATGACCGCGATCGCACTCACCATCGCCGGATCCGATTCAAGCGGTGGCGCCGGCATCCAGGCCGACCTGAAGGCGTTCGCCGCTCTCGATGTCTATGGAGCTTCGGTGATCACGGTGCTGACGGCGCAAAATACGACCGGCGTGAGCGCGGTGCATGATGTGCCGGCCAACTTCATTGCCGCCCAGATGGATGCGGTGTTTTCCGATCTCGATATTGCGGCCGTGAAGACCGGCATGCTGTCGCGCGCCGCCACCATCGAGACGGTCGTGAAAGGCCTGACGCGTCATCACGCCAGCAATATCGTGGTCGATCCGGTCATGGTCGCCACGTCGGGCGACCGGCTGCTGGCTGACGACGCCCTTGATCTGCTGCGGACAAGCCTTATTCCGCGCGCCCTGGTTGTGACTCCAAATCTGGCTGAAGCCGCGGCGCTGACCGGGGCTTTGCAGGCACGCAATGAACGCGAGATGGAGATCCAGGCGCGCGAAATCCTCGGGCTTGGCGCGCGCCACGTGCTGATCAAGGGCGGACACGGAAGTGGCGCGGAAAGCGCCGATCTTCTGATCGGGCAGGGCGAGGTCCTGCGATTTTCCGCGCCGCGGATTGCGACCAGGAATCTTCACGGTACGGGTTGCACGCTCTCGTCGGCGATCGCGGCCGGTCTCGCCAGACGCCTCGATCTCAAGGAAGCGGTGCGGCAGGCAAAGGCCTATGTGACGCGGGCGATAGCAGCCGGCGCCGCGCTCGGCATCGGGCACGGGGCCGGGCCGCTGCAGCATTTTCACACGTTGAGGAGGGATCCATGACGACCAGGCGAAACTTCACGATCGGCGCGGGACTGGCGGCCGGCATGCTCGCAGCGCCGGCAGTGGCGCTGGCGCAGACACAGAAATGGCGCATGGTCACCTCCTGGCCGAAGCGCCTGCCCGGGCCGGGCATGTCGGCCGAGCGCATTGCCGACCGCATTCGCGCCCTGTCGGGCGGAAGGCTCGACATCACGGTTTATGCCGCGGGCGAAGTGGTGCCGGCCTTCGAAGTGCTCGATGCGGTCGGCAACGGCGTCGCCGATATCGGCCACACCGCGTCGTTCTACTGGCAGGGCAAGATGCCGGCCGCGGCTTTCTATACAACCGTCCCGTTCGGCCTGACGCCGAATGAGCATGTCGCCTGGGTTGATGCCGGCGGCGGCCAGGCACTGTGGGATGAGCTATACAGGCCGTTCGGCGTGAAACCGTTCATGGGCGGCAATACCGGCGTCTGCATGGGCGGCTGGTTCCGGCGCGAGATCAAAAGTCTCGCCGACCTGCGCGGCCTCAAGCTGCGTACGCTCGGACTCGGCGGGGAAGTCTATCGCCGTCTCGGCGTCACGCCGCAGACAATGCCGCCGGCGGAGATTCTGGTCAGCCTGCAGTCGGGCGTGATCGACGGTGCCGAATTCGTGGGGCCCGGCACCGATATCGCGCTCGGCCTCTATCGCGTGGCGCAGTTCTACTACTATCCGGGCTTCAACAAGCCGAACGGCACGGGCGAGTGCATCGTATCGCTCAAGAACTGGACTGCGCTTTCGGATGAGCTCAAGGCGGTGGTGGCCCATGCCTGCGCCGCCGAAGCGAACTATGCGCTCGCGGAAATGGAACGGCTCAATGCGGAGGCGCTTGCCGCTCTCGTCAATGACCACAAGGTGAAGCTCTCTGCCTTTCCGCAGGATCTGATCGGTGCGGCGCGCAAGCAGGCCGACGACGTGCTCGGCGAGCTGGCAAGCCGCAGCGCGATCACCGGCAAGGTGCATGCATCATATGCGGCATTCCGCGAGCGCACGGCGCCCTGGTCGCATGTGTCGATCGAGTCGGTGCTGCAGGCGAGGGGCGCGTAGCGCTGCATTCTCCATGCGTGCATTGGTCTTGCGCGCCGCCGCGCGTCACCCCGACCATGCGAGCTCCATCACCTGATGACGGTTTTCGCTGAGACTGCCCGGCAGGATCGACGAGACGCAGGCATCGCTTGCGCGCACGCTCATGCTGCAGCCGGATCTGTCCGGCGATCATGTGATCAACGCGACTGTCTATGCCGGCGAAGCCGACCCCTCGCGGTTTTTGCTTGGCCTGCAACGCGCTAGACTGAGCCACTATTAGCGCTGATCGGGAGCCGGCCGCGTCCGAATGGAGCCACAAATCTGCGGCTGTGCCTCTGAAAGGCCTTTTCCGGCGGGTAATAAGCCTGATTTCAGCGGCCGCTAAGCGGGTTCCGCGCTGGCGCAATAAGCTGCCTAAACCGAAGCCCAAATTTGTGAAACATTGGCGGTCACGGCGACCGGCTTCCTAAAGCTAAAAGCCCGCCGAAGGGCGGGCCTTTATTCAGTCTTTTGTTTCACCGGCCATGAAAACCTCCTCTAGGAATTGAAACCTAGTTCTCTGACCACTTCCTATATAACCTTCCTAAGGGAATATAGTTGCTTGGATCGATTTCGCCAACTGGCGGTGCGTCGTGGCCTAAATATCGCTCATAAGTCTTAACCAGAATATACCTCATATGCTCTTTCGCGAGCTGTTCTTCATAAACCCCTTGTTCGATTCCGATGGCGAGGCTTTCCAAATAATTTAGCACAGTCACCATATCGATTCGTTGGGGAAAATAGTTGTTACGCCGAGCCATTGCTAACCGCCGAAGGCAGCTATCGAGAATAGGATCAAATTCATATCTCTCAACTGCTTCCAGGGTCCGATTGTGCCGAGATTCATCGCGGGCGGAAGTCAGTTGGTAGTAGCCAAAGATAGCAATGAAAATTGTTAGGGCGGCTAAACTCATGGTGCCAATGGCCGTCCAACCCTCCGGGCCAATTCCCAAAAATTCCTCTCCGCTAAACGGGTGATACAAAAGAGGAAGCCCCACGAATAACCACAGGGCGAAAGCGGCCAGCCCGCCAAGTGCAAATCCGCCTTCTGTCACTCTAATGCCCTTTTAGATTTCTATTTCTATCACGCGGTTGCGTACGTTTCCGACCACTCTTTTTAAGATAGCGGCTGCATCCTTAATTCATAACGCAAGTCTATAATTGGGAAAATATTCCTTGACAATAAATCGACAGATGCCATATGATTGCAGATGAGACCGGCGCCATGCCAGGCGCATGCCGGCCGGCTTTTCAACGCAACATTTCCCGGAGTTTTCCATGGCGAGACGAACGCGCGCGCCTGCGCGCGGCCCGCGCAAATTGAAGCGCAACACAGCAACCCGAAGAAAAGCCGGATCGGGAAGCACCGACGCAG
>DATEKG010000392.1:0-13682 GCA_035277565.1 Pseudolabrys sp. | reverse complement strand
TTCGAGAAACTGCTCACGCCGCGTACCAGGATGGTTGCGGTTACACATATGTCGAACATGCTTGGCACGGTTGTGCCTGTGAAAGAGATCGTGCGGCTGGCACATGCACGCGGCATTCCCGTGCTGATCGACGGCGCGCAGGCGGCTGTACACATGGATATCGACGTGCGCGATATCGGTTGCGACTTCTATGTCTTTACCGGCCATAAAGTGTATGGGCCGACCGGTATCGGCGCGTTGTACGGAAAGTACGAACATCTGGCGGTGATGCCTCCATTCAACGGCGGCGGTGAAATGATTCACGAGGTGTTCGAGGACCGCGTCACCTATGGCGAGCCGCCGCATCGGTTCGAGGCGGGCACACCGGCAATCGTGCAGGCAATCGGCCTCGGAGCCGCCATCGACTATGTCAATTCGGTGGGGAAGGCGCGTATCCGCGGTCACGAAGGAGCGCTTGCCAAATATGCGCATGAACGCCTTGGCGCGATCAACTCGCTCCGCATTTTGGGGAAGACGCGCGACAAGGGGCCGATCCTGTCATTTGAGATGAAAGGCGCGCATCCGCACGATGTGGCGACGATCATTGATCGGTCCGGGGTGGCCGTGCGGGCCGGAACGCATTGCGTGATGCCTCTGCTGGCGCGTTACGGTTTGACCGCGACTTGCCGGGCGTCGTTCGGGATGTACAACACCAGGGACGAGGTGGACGCGCTTGCCGCCTCGCTCATCAAGGCGCAGGAATTTTTTGCATGACGGACGAAACATCCGACAATACGGCCGTTGCGGAAAAGCCGCCGGAAAATGCGACTTTCGTCCGCTCGTCGGTCCTGCCGCAGGATGAGCTCAACAAGCTCACCGATGACATTGTTGCCGCGCTCAAGACGGTCTACGACCCGGAAATTCCGGCGGACATCTACGAGCTCGGGCTCATCTACAGAATTGAAATCGGCGATGACCGCGGGGTGGCGATTGAGATGTCGCTGACATCGCCGAATTGTCCGGCGGCGCAGGATTTGCCGGTCATGGTCGAGAATGCGGTTTCAAGCGTGCCGGGTGTCAGGGAGACGAAAGTCAATGTTGTATGGGATCCGCCCTGGGATCCGAGCCGCATGTCCGACGAGGCGAGACTCGTTCTCAACATGTGGTAATTTTCCCGCGAACGACTAGATGTGTGATTCGGGCGACCTACGAAGAGGTTGATATGGCAACGCCACGAGCAAGACCCCAGGTGATGCGGCTGACGGAAGCCGCCGCGCTGCGCATCAAGGATGTGATGGCGCAGGCGGGCCAGTCCGTTCTGGGCGTTCGCGTGGGCGTCAAGAACGGCGGCTGCGCCGGCATGGAATATACGATGGAATATGCCGATGCGGTCAAACCGACCGACGAGGTGGTCGAGGACAAGGGTGTGAAGATCCTTATTGACCCGAAAGCGGTCCTGTTCCTGCTCGGCACTGAAATGGACTACAAGACGGAAAAATTGTCGTCGCAGTTCATCTTCAATAACCCGAACCAGACCAGCGCCTGCGGTTGCGGCGAATCTGTTCAGCTTACGCCGGCGAAAGGCTCAAACTAGGGCTGTCCGGAACCTGCAATGTGCCGGCGTCGTCCGTCGCGCCAGACCCTGTACCACACATGACGCGGTTGCGGCCGTTGCGCTTGGCAGCATAGAGGCCGGCATCGGCACGCTCGATCAGCGACTGCGCCGTATCATTCTCGGCCAGCGCTGCAACGCCAATTGAAATCGTGACGTGGCCCAGGTGCTCGCCGGTCGATCGTTTCATGAGATCCTTCGACATCACCGCGCAGCGAATGTGA
The DNA here is from genome assembly GCA_035277565.1 of Pseudolabrys sp. GTDB lineage: Bacteria > Pseudomonadota > Alphaproteobacteria > Rhizobiales > Xanthobacteraceae > Pseudolabrys. The sequence goes on along the minus strand of DATEKG010000392.1, from coordinate 11,867 downwards.
TCGGCGACGATCATGGCCGCGCGCAGATTGGTGCTTGGAAGCACAATCGCGAATTCCTCGCCGCCGTAGCGCGCTGCAGTATCCTTGCCTTTGACATTGTGCTTCACGGACATCGCGACCAGCCGAAGCACCTGATCTCCCGTCAGGTGGCCGTAAGTGTCATTGAAGGCCTTGAAGTGATCGATGTCAGTGAGCAGAAGCGATAGCGGTTCACCTTTTTCGTTTGCCTCCGCAATCGCCTTTTGAAGCGTCATATCGAAAAATTTCCGATTGGCGAGCTGCGTGAGTGGATCCGTCAGGCTCTCGGTGCGCACAGCCTCAAGACTGACCTGCAGATCGTTGATCTCCTGCTTGGACGCTTGCAGCCGTTCTTCCAGCTGCTGGTTGGAAAGCTCCATCGCTTTCGTGGTTTGAACCAGCGTCTCGACAATGGCGCGCAGGCCGTCACGATCCTTGGACTGGCTGAGTTGCTCGCTTGCGCCGGCAAGACTCTCGGTATAGCTGCTCGCTGTGCCGGCAACCGTACCGATCATTGCCATCAGCTGATCGATCTCGTTCTTGACCTGGCTGCCGACTTCATCGATGCGATTGGTCAAACGGGTCGTCGACAGATAGTTCTCGTAAATTTGCGTCAGATCGGCGTCCGAAATGGCGCCATTGGTTTTGAGGATTGCATTGATCTGCTGGTTGAGCGCCGGATTGTAGCCCGTCGCATAGGTGTACCAGATTTCGTAATTTCTCGGGTTCGCGGCGTGCCGCAGCGCCTTCATCTGGCCGACGGCGATGTCCGCGAACGCCATCGTGCGTTCGTACTCGTTGGCACGCCCGGTCATAGCCAAAACCCCCGCGTGCAGGATTGCTCCCGCAGAAAACGGCACGCGCGTGTGTCTCCTGGCAAAACGGTATGCGAGGGAAGTGAATGCCCGGTAAATTTGGAACCCGTGCGGTTGAACCCGGGCGTCCAGAATTCCGCGTAAACTCAGGCTTTGACGGGGACCGGCCGCAGCAGAAAGGCCGGAAGATGGCTGCTGCTTTCATCCTCGCCGGCGGGGCGGGCTGCAGCGGGTGGCCTGCGCTCGGAAACGTTCTTCGATGACGGCTGGCGCGGCTGAGCGCTACGATTTCGCTGCCGGGGTGCGGCGGCCTTTCGTTCCGGCGTGCGCTCCCGCCGCCGCGGCGGTCCGTCATCGCCTGCGGCTTCCCCGGAAGCAGGGGCGCCCATCCAGGCAATTGTCTGCCCGGTCAGCCGCTCGATCGCGCTTACGGCCTTGGCGTCAATCGGTGCGACAATCGTGATGGCGGTGCCGCTGCGGCCGGCACGGCCGGTCCGCCCGATACGATGGACATAGTCGTCGGGGTGGTGCGGGACGTCAAAATTGAGCACGTGGCTGACTTCCGGAATGTCGAGGCCCCGCGCCGCGACATCCGAGGCGATAAGCAGCTCAGCCTCGCCGCGGCGGAAACGGTCGAGCGCCGCCATGCGTGCAGGCTGATCCATGTCGCCATGCAGCGCGACGGCATTGAAATTATGACGCAGCAGCGAACGGTGCAGATTGGCGACTTCGCGCTTGCGGTTGCAGAATATGATGGCGTTCTTGAAACCTTCCGCGGAGCGGATCAGGCCCCGCAACGTGTCGCGTTTCTCATGCGGCTCACGCCCGGTCTTGACCAGCAGCTGCGTGATGGTCGCCGCCGTCGTGGCGGGTTTTGCCACTTCAACGCGCACCGGATTGTGGAGAAATGTATCGGCGATGCGCTGAATTTCCGGCGGCATCGTCGCCGTAAAAAAGAGAGTCTGGCGCGTAAAAGGAACAAGCTTGCCGATGCGCTCGATGTCGGGGATGAAGCCCATGTCGAGCATGCGATCAGCTTCGTCGATGATCAGAAGCTCGCAGCCCGAAAGCAAAAGGCGGCCGCGTTCGAAGTGATCGAGCAGACGGCCTGGCGTTGCAATCAACACGTCGACGCCGCGCAACAGCTTGGCATCCTGATCGTCGAATGAAACGCCGCCGATGATCAACGCAACATTGAGCTTGTGGTTCTTGCCGTATTTCTCGAAATGCTCGGCGACTTGTGCGGCAAGCTCGCGCGTCGGCTCGAGAATGAGTGTGCGCGGCATGCGCGCACGCGCGCGTCCCTGCTCCAGCATCGTGAGCATCGGCAAGACAAAAGCGGCGGTTTTGCCCGTGCCGGTCTGCGCGATGCCCAGAACATCGCGCCGTGCAAGCACGTGCGGTATGGCCTGATCCTGAATGGGCGTGGGAGTTTTGTAGCCGGCCGCCTCAATGGCGGCGAGAACTTTGGCCGATAAGCCGAGATGCGAAAAAGCCATGTAACCTCAGAGGCCGCCCGGTGCGCGCCGGACTGAAAAAACCGATTGCAATGCGCGGGGGGACGACCGAATCTTCAAACCAGACCGGCTGCTCGGAACATAGGGTGCAAAGCGCTAAAGTCAATGCTCCGAAGCTGCATAAGTCGTATTAATTCTTAATCTTTTTCCCGTTCGGAGTGTGCGATGGCGGCGTCTTTACCGCTTGTTCTCGTGCCTGGATTGCTATGCAGCGCCAGGCTTTACACACCGCAGATCGACGCCCTTTGGCCTTTTGGGCCGGTTACGGTTGCCGATCATCGTCGCGACGCCGAGATGACGGCTATCGCTGAGCGCATTCTCGCGAGCGTACCGCCGCGGTTTGCGCTCGCCGGTCTCTCGATGGGCGGCTATATCGCTTTCGCCATGCTTCGATTGGCGCCGGAACGTATTGTAAAGCTGGCGCTGCTCGATACCTCATCGAGGCCGGACACCGCGGAACAGACCGCGGGCCGGGAAAAATTCATAGCGATGGCGCAAGCAGGGAAGCTTGACGAGGTTGTCGCGACTCTTGCGCCGAGGTTCGTCCATCGAAATCGCGGCGCTGACGAGAACCTGAAACGCATCATCAGCGATATGGCCGCCGATACCGGTACCGACGCCTTCATTCGTCAACAGAGAGCCATCATGTCGCGGCCGGATTCCCGGCCGCTGCTCGGCGCCATTCGTTGTCCGACCCTGGTCCTCGTCGGTGACGCGGACGAACTCACACCCCCCGAACTTGCGAAGGAAATCTGCGCCGGAATTTCGGGCGCACGCCTTGTTGTTGTGCCCGACTGTGGGCATTTATCGACCATCGAAAGGCCCGATGCGGTCAATGCGGCGCTCGTCGAATGGCTAGGACGGTAACGGAATGAATGAGGCCCGCGACAATGCCGGTGTGATTGCGCCGCCGCCGCTGCTGGCGCTCGCCGCGATCATCCTTGGGCTGTTACTCGATTGGCTCTTGCCGTCTTATGTCCTCACGCTTGTCCTGTCGTTTGTCTGGCGAATACTGGTCGGGGTCATCCTGATGGGCGCCGGCTCGGCCATGATCGTGCGCGCCAATCTCGATTTCCGGTCTGTGGGCACAAGCCCTGAGCCGTGGAAGCCATCGACCGCGCTCGTCACGGGCGGCATATTCGGCTGGTTGCGGAATCCGATGTATGTGGGGGCAACAGCGGTTCTCACCGGACTTGCGATCCTGCTCGCGTCCGACTGGATGCTGGTGATGACCATCATCTTCGTCCTTGTGCTTCATTTCGGTGTCGTCAGACGTGAGGAGCGCTATCTGGAGGCGCGGTTCGGGACTTCCTACGAGCAATACCGGAACAAGGTGCCGCGCTACGGCTGGCCCGGCTGAGCCGCGCATATCGGGAAATCGTCCAAGGTTTTCCGGTCATCATCCATTTGCCACGCGGGGCTCCGACGCCTATAGGGGCAGCGCATATTCATTGGGGAGCGCAGATGCGAACGCAGGTCGGAATCGTGGGAGCAGGGCCGGCCGGGCTGATGCTTGCACGACTTCTGCGCCTTCAGGGCATCGATTCGATAGTCATCGAAAACCGCAACCGCGATTACATCGAAAACCGCATTCGCGCCGGGCTCATCGAACACTGGGCGGCAGACCTGCTCACCGAAGTCGGCGTGGGCGCCCGGATGCAGCACGAAGGAATACTGCATTGGGGCATCAATATCGGAATTAACGGTGATCTGCACCGCATCGACTTCAAGGCATTGGTGAACAAGCGTGTGACGATTTACGGACAGCAGGAAGTCGTCAAGGATTTCGTGGCGCTGCAGCTCAGCGACGGCGGACCGCTGCTGTTCGAAGTCGAAGACGTGAGTGTGCACGATCTGGGGTCGGATCATCCGAAAGTCCGCTTCAGGCATGGCGGCCGCCAGAATGACCTCGAATGCGATTTCATCGCGGGCTGCGACGGATTTCACGGTATCTGCCGGCCCAGCATTCCGGACGGTGTTCTCAGCATTTTCGAGCGCGACTATCCGTTCGGATGGCTGGGCATTCTTTCGGAAAGTCCGCCGCCGGATCATGAGCTCGTCTACTCCTACAGCGATCGCGGTTTCGCACTCTACACAATGCGTTCGATGAGCCTGGCGCGTCTCTATCTGCAATGCGATCACGACGAAGATATCGAGAACTGGCCCGACAGCCGCATCTGGGACGAGCTTCACAAGAGACTCGGCGGCGCACGCAACCTGGTCGAAGGGAAAATGCTGCAGAAGGGCATTACGCCGATGCGCAGCTTTGTGGTCGAGCCGATGCAGTATGGCCGGCTTTTTCTCGCCGGCGATAGTGCTCATATTGTTCCCCCGACCGGCGCCAAGGGCATGAACCTGGCTTTTGCCGATGTTGTCATGCTCTCGCGCGCGCTCACCGCATTCTACAAGACAAAAAGCAGCGCACTTCTTGAGAGCTATTCCAGGACCTGCCTGAGGCGTGTGTGGAAGGCGCAGCGATTCTCGTGGTGGATGACCCAGATTATGCACCGGTTCCCGCACGAGACCGCATTCGACAGGCGGCGGCAGCTTTCGGATCTCGACTATCTGACCGGCTCGAAGGCCGCCGCCATGTCACTGGCCGAACAATATGTGGGATTGCCACTGGACTAATCTTTGAGCAGCGGCCGCAAGGGTATGGCGAGGAGCGCGATTGCAGCGCCCGCAACACCCGCGATCCCGGCGAGCATCAGGAAGAATTCGGGCTGCTTCATCGTCGACCAGAAGGTGCCGAGATATCCGGCCAGGAAATTTCCCGCGAAGCTGGTTGCAAGCCACAAGCCCATCATCATTGAGAGTAGCGACGGCGGCGCGACTTTTGTCACAAGCGACAGGCTCGTTGGCGAAAGATAGAGTTCGCCAATCGTGATCACGACAAAAAATGCAAGGAGCCATAGCCAGCTTGCCTTGCCGGACCCGGCAACCCACGCAGCGGTCATCATCACAAGATAGGCGAGGGCGGTGAGCAGACATCCGACGGCGAGTTTGACCGTTGTCGCCGGTTCATTCTCTCCCTGCCGCCGCCAGATCGCGACGATCAATGGCGTGAATGCAAAAATCATGAACGGATTGAAGGCTTGAAACCACGTAACCGGAATTTCGAATCCAAAAAGGTTCCGGTCGGCAAACTGATCAGCCCATAGCGCGATCGTATTTCCCTGCTGCTCATACGTTGCCCAGAACAGGCTGACAGGCACGAAGAGAAGGAGCAGCGCAGCGATCGAGCGCCGCCCGGCCGCGTCGAGAGGCCTGCCCGTTGTTTCGCGTCTGGCCAACACGTCTTTTGGCAGCGCCGGCGCAGCCGCAAGATAGATCACAAGCCCGATGGTCATGCCGACTCCGGCAGCGGCGAAACCATAGTGCCAGCCAAGTTCTTCGCCGAGCGACCCGCAAACGAGGGGCGCCAGAAAGGCTCCGAGATTGATCCCAACGTAAAAGATCGAGAAGGCGCGATCACGGCGCCGGTCGCCGCGCGGATACAGGGCCCCGACCTGGGTTGAAATATTGGGCTTGAACGCGCCATTGCCGAGGATCAGCAGCGCAAGGGCGAACAGGAACAATTGTTCGAAGGCCATCATGAAGTGGCCGGCAGCCATCAGTGCGGCGCCGAGGATCACGGTCCGGCGCTGGCCCAGCACGCGGTCGGCCAGCAGCCCTCCGAAGATGGGAGTGAGATAAACGAGGCCGGTATAGAAGCCATAGATTTCTGACGCGAACGGCTGAGGGGCGAGGGGGCCAGATATGACCTCAAGGCCGCGCTTCAACGAATCCAGGCCAATGACGCCGTGGGTGCCTTGCTCGGGAAGCAGGAATTTCACCATGTAGAGGATGAGCAGAGAGCGCATCCCATAGTAAGAAAAGCGCTCCCACATCTCGGTCGCGAACAGGAAGGTGAGACCCCGCGGGTGACCAAATACTTCGCTCATCGAGCCACGGTTGTCCCCGGAATACGCGTGCGATGCGGTCATGGCGCTCCCGGCCGCGGTCGTTGTTGGACAAACGGCATCATAGCCCGACAAAATCATTTTCGAACGGCCGCGCCCAGTGTACCCTTTTTGCAAGCGTGACCGAGGGGGTGGTGCGCAAACGGGGGATTCAATGACAAGTCTAAGAAGTGGTCTGATCTGCGCACTGACAGCCGGATTCATGGCTCTTTCCGGCGGGAGCAGTCTGGCCCAAACCGACTATCCAAATCGCGTCATCCATTTCATTGTCGGCTTCGCAGCGGGCGGCGGAAACGACCTGTTCGCACGGCTGGTGGTTCAGAAATTTCAGCAAAACACCGGCGCCACCATCGTCATCGAGAACAAGGTCGGCGCCGGCGGCCGTATCGCCGCCGAGTTTGCGGCGCATCAGCCGGCCGACGGCTATACGGTACTGCTTGGCGCAACCGGGCAGATGTCGATCGCAACCGCGATCTATCCGAACCTCGGCTACAATGCGAGCACGAGCTTTATTCCGCTCAACATGATTGCCTCATTTCCGCTGGTCCTGGTCGTGCCGGCCGACCATCCGGCCAAGACTGTGAAGGAACTCGTTGCGTGGGCGAAAGCGCATCCCGACAAATCGAACTATGGGACGTCGTCGCCGGCCTTCACGATCGCGACCGAGCTGCTCAAACTCAAGAGCGGGATGCCCGGAGTTGCCATTCCCTACAAGAGCAGCAACGAATCGAACCTCAGTGTCATTGCCGGCCAGTGCCTGTTCACGATATCCGATCCTCCGCCTGCAATTCCGCTCGTCAAGGGTGGAAAGACGCGCGCGCTCGCCGTGACCGGGTCCGAGCGTTTGGCGGAACTGCCCGATGTTCCAAGCGTGGCCGAGGCGGGCTTCCCGTCCGTCGACACCCATTTGTGGAGCGGGTTCTTCGTGCCGGCCGGTACCCCGGCGCCCGTCGTCGCGAAGCTCACAGCCGAACTCGGCAAGGCGATTGCCGATCCCGCGGTTCAGGAGGGACTCCGGAAAATGGCTGTGAAACCTGGCGGCCCGACCGGAGATGCCTTCAGGCAACGTATTGATGCCGACATCAAATCTTTTGCCGAAGTCGTCAAAGCCGCCAACCTGACCTTTAAATAGTCATCAACGTTACATCTACGTCGCAGCAATTCGCCGGGGCGGGCGACGTCAAGACAATTACGCCGCTCCGGCCGCTGATATTGTGGCCAGGTTCGGAGTTCCGGTGATATGCGGTTGTTGGCCGTCTGCCCCCTTGTCGCGTGGCTGATTGTTCCGAATGTTGCGGCGGCTGCAGCGGCTGATGACGTGTTCCGGCAATTGAACCTGTTTGGCAACTGGGCAACCGACTGCGATAGTCCGGCTTCCCCGACAAATCCGCATGTGAGCATCACGACGCCGAGCCCCGGCCTGGTGCTCGAAGATCACAATCTGGGACCGGATTTTGCGATCAATCGATACAGCGTTCTCTCGGCTGAATCTCAATCGCCGACGACAGTGTCGGTGCGCGTCATTTTCCAGCCCGGCACCGAAGTGGAGGAGAGGCAGAAGCTGGTGTTTCTCGTTCGCGACAGCACGCGCCGGACGATTTACAATGAAACCGACAGCGGAGTGGTTCGCGTGAAGGATGGCGTCGCGGTTGCGCGCGGCAGCAAGACGCCGTTGCTGCATAAGTGCGGTGGGGACAAAGCGAGCGCTGAATAAGGCGATCAGACGTCCAGCAGATCGGCGCTGGCAAATTCCGCCTTCTCCTGGATGAATTCGAAACGCGCTTCCGCCTTGGTGCCCATCAAGCGTTCGACGGATTTGGCCGTCGGCTTCATCTCCTTGTCTGCGAGCACGACACGCAGGAGCGTGCGCTTGCCAGGGTCCATCGTCGTTTCCTTGAGCTGCGCCGCCATCATCTCGCCGAGACCTTTGAAGCGGCTGACCTCGACTTTAGCGTTGGCGTGGAATTCCTTCTTGAGCAGCTCGTCCTTGTGTTTATCGTTGCGCGCATAAGCAATCTTGCCGCCATGAGAGAGGCGGTAAAGGGGTGGCACGGCCAGATAGAGCCTTCCGTTCTCGATCAGCTTCGGCATCTGCCGAAAAAAGAACGTGATGAGGAGTGACGCGATATGCGCGCCGTCGACATCGGCGTCGGTCATGACGATGACCTTTTCGTAACGCAAATCCTTCTCGTGGAAGTGAGTGCCGGTACCGCATCCGAGCGCCTGAACGAGATCGGCAAGCTGGGCGTTCTGCGCAAGCTTGTCCTTGCCTGCCGAGGCGACATTCAGGATCTTTCCGCGCAACGGCAGCACCGCCTGTGTGCGGCGATCGCGCGCCTGTTTGGCTGAGCCTCCGGCGCTGTCGCCTTCGACGATGAATATCTCCGAGCCGTCCGCGGCCGAGGACGTGCAATCTGCGAGCTTGCCGGGCAGGCGCAGTTTGCGGACGGCGGTCTTGCGGGCGATATCCTTTTCCTGGCGCCGCCGGATACGTTCTTCGGCGCGCTCGATGACGAAATCGAGCAGCTTGTTGGCCTGCATGGGATTGGCGGCGAGCCAGTGATCGAACGGGTCCTTGATGGCTTGTTCGACAATGCGTTGTGCTTCGGCGGTCGCGAGCCGGTCCTTTGTCTGGCCCTGAAATTCAGGTTCGCGCACGAAAACGGAAAGCATGCAGCCGGCGCCGGTCATCACGTCATCACTGGAGACCGGTGCGGCATTCTTCTCGCGCCCGACGCGGGCGGCATGATCCTTCAAGCCTCGCAGCAAAGCGGACCGCAGCCCGGACTCGTGCGTTCCCCCGTCGGGCGTCGGGATCGTGTTGCAGTAGGATTGCAGAAAGCCGTCAGTATCGGCTGTCCAGGCGACGGCCCATTCGACAGCACCATGACGGCCGGTCTTGCCGGTCGAACCGGTGAAGATCTCGGGATGCACCAGAGTGGCGCCGCTCAGGTTCGACGCGAGGTAATCTTTCAGGCCCTCGGCGAAATGAAACGTCGCCTTGTCAGGAACGTCCTCGACGCCCTTGAGCAGCGCCTTGTCGCAATGCCAGCGGATCTCGACTCCGCCGAACAGGTATGCCTTCGAACGCGTCATCTTGAAGATACGTTCGGCCTTGAATGCGGCCTTAGGCCCGAAAATCTCCGGGTCGGGCCTGAAACGCACCTTCGTGCCGCGGCGATTGGGCGCGCGTCCGGCCTTTTCGAGTTTTCCCTTCGGCTTTCCGCGCTCGAAGGCCATTCGGTAAAGCTGCTGCTCGCGCGCGACCTCGACCTCCATGCGCTCCGACAGCGCGTTGGCGACCGATACGCCGACGCCGTGCAGTCCGCCGGACGTTTCATAGACCTTCGAATCGAATTTGCCGCCCGCGTGCAGCGTGCACATGATGACTTCGAGCGCGGACTTGCTCTTGAATTTTGGATGCGGGTCGACCGGAATGCCGCGCCCGTTATCGGTGACGCTGACGAAACCGTTCGCCTCCATTTCGACCTCGATCCAGTCGGCATGGCCGGCGAGCGCCTCGTCCATTGCGTTGTCGATGACCTCCGCGAACAAATGGTGGAGCGCCTTCTCGTCGGTGCCGCCGATATACATGCCGGGCCGCCGCCGGACAGGCTCAAGCCCTTCGAGCACCTCGATGTGTTTGGCGGTATAGCTTGCTTCAGCGCTTGAACCGCGCGCGCTCGGCTTCCCGCGTCCGCTGCTTTTTGCCCGGGTGGACGCCTTGGGTGTCTTGCGCGCGGTCGAAGCCGCCGTCCGCGGCGAATCGAAGAGGTCGGCCTGTTTGTTGAGCTTTTTCTTGGTCGCTGTCTTAGCCATTGAAGCCTTCAGATAGGGTCAGGGCGAATCGGTTGCCACACACTATGCCATGATGGCATGGCGCACGGTTCGGGTCGGTCCAACCTGCGCCGGATGATTTAAGGGTTGGTTTAGGGGCCGTATTTGGGCGGCGAAAGCCATCCCTGGTGCCTGTGGACGGTGAAGGGGCAACCAAAGGTAATTTCGCCCGTTATCAAGGCCATGGAGTCAGGCGACACCAAGGCGAGGCGGCGGCGCGTCGTGAAGCCGGATCTTCCCTCAGGAACGGCGACCCCGCGATTTGCACTTTCGGTGAGCGATCCGAAGCCGCTGGCCGAGGTCGCGCCCCTTTGGCGAACGGCCGCCCAGGCCGCGACCATCGGCATGTTCATTATTATTTTGATCATCGCCTTGAGTCTCGCGCGATCGCTCATGTTGCCGCTGGCTTCGGCATTCGTCGTGACGATGATGCTCGGCCCGCTGTCCGGACGGGCGGAGCGTCTCGGCGTGCCGTCGCTCGTCACTGCCATCGTCCTCTGGCTGCTTGTGATCGGCGTCTTTTACGGGGTGATCGTGCTTCTTGCGGCGCCGGTGGTCGATTGGATAGGAAAGGCGCCGGATATCGGCCGCAACATTGAAGAAAAGCTCCGCGTGCTCGACCGTCCGCTCTCAGTCCTGCAAGGCCTGCGGGACACATTGCTGCCTGCTGATAAGAAGGGCAGCCTCGGCGTGGACATCATGACCTTTGTCCAGCCCGCGCTTCTGGTCGTGACGCCGGCGATCGGACAAACCCTTATTTTCTTTGGCACGCTTTTCTTCATGCTTTTTGGCCGGACTCAGCTTCGGCGTGTGCTCGTAGCGTTTTTCGATGCACGCGACGCGCGCCTGCGCACGCTCAAGATCATGAACGACATCGAACACAATTTGACCAGCTATTTGAGCATCGTGGCCCTGATTAATATCGTCGTCGGTGTCGGCGGCGGAATAATTGCGTGGCTTGCCGGCTTGCCGGATCCGGTCGCCTGGGCCGTGCTCGCCTTCATACTCAACTTTATTCCCTATATCGGCGCGCTGATTATGGAAGCTGCTTTATTCCTGGTCGGGCTGGTCACATTCACGACGCTGACGCATGCCCTGATTGCGCCGCTGCTTTTTCTGGCGCTGGGGACGCTCGAGGGCCAGTTTATTACCCCGAGTATCATGGGGCGCCGGCTGACGCTCAATCCGTTGACAGTATTCATGTCGCTGGTGTTCTGGACATGGCTGTGGGGCCCGATCGGCGCTTTTTTGGCCGTTCCGTTGCTGATTGTGGCCCTGGTCGTGATCGGTCATCTGTTTCCGGAGAACGGGCAAGGATTGCCGGACTAAGGCCGCCGGGCTAGACAGCGGGGCCCCGTATCCAGCCGACCTCCGCTATGGATCTCCAGACAGCCGTTCAGCAGACCGTCGACTTTGTCCGGCATAACCAGGCTTGGGCGGTGCCGGTCGTCTTTGCGCTGGCGTTCGGAGAATCGCTCGCCTTCATTTCGTTGTTGATTCCCGCATGGGGCGCGCTGGTCGCAATCGGTGCGTTGATCGGCTCGAGCGGGATCAAGTTCTGGCCGATCTGGGTATCGGCATCGCTTGGTGCTGCATTCGGCGATTGGCTGTCATACTGGATCGGGCTCAAGCTTGAGCATGCGGTGGCCAATGTATGGCCGCTCTCGCGTCACCCCGACCTCATTCCGCGCGGCGAGGCCTTCATGAAACAATGGGGC
>DATEKG010000391.1:0-2761 GCA_035277565.1 Pseudolabrys sp. | reverse complement strand
GGCTTTCGAGAAGCTGATCGAGGCGAGCGGCGGCTATGGCGAGCGCGTCGAGAAGCCGGCCGATCTGCCGGGCGCGCTGGCGCGCGCGGTCAAAGAAGTCCGCAACGGCCGTCAGGCGCTGCTCAATGTGATTACGTCGCTCTGACGCGCGGTCGTCGCGAAACGAAAAAGCCGGCAGTCACGCGAGCCGTTAGCCCCGCAACTTGCGGGTGGCCGGCCTCATTCAGGCCGGCACCGCCTCGATGATGCTGAAGGGCGACTTGGTCGCAACAACGCGTTCCAGTCGGAAACCGGAACTGCCGAGCAGCTGCCGGTACTCCATTTCCGTGCGTTCGATGCCACCGGTCATCACCATCATGTTGAGATCGATGAGCGGCCCCACATGCGGCTCACTGCCGTGAGGCAGAACAATCTCGACAATGACGAGGCGTCCGCCGGAGATTATCGCCTTGCGCACGCTCGAGAGGATTTGGATGGATTGCTCGTCTTTCCAGTCGTGCAGGATGAATTTCAGCAGATATAGGTCTCCGCCGGCCGGGACTTCTTCAAAAAAGTCACCGCCGACGCGATGAATGCGCCGGTTTGAGCCGCCGGCAACCGCGCCTGTTTGCTCTGCCTCCGCGATAACAGTTGGAACATCGAACAGAATGCCTCGCGCCTCGGGATGGGAATCGATCACGGCCTTCAGGAACGCGCCATGGCCGCCGCCCACGTCGACGGCCATCTTGAAGGGCGGGAACTCATAGCTGCCGAGAATGCCGGCATGCGCAATCGTCGTGAAATTGCTCATCGCTTCGGCGAACAGAGCTTCGGTTTCCGGATGCGCGCCGTAGTACTGCCAGATCGGCATTCCATAAATGCGCTCGAACGCCGTTCCATCGTGACGCAAACACGTCTCGATCTGGCCCCAGGCTTCGTAGTGATCATGCCCCAACTCGGCCTCGGCCAATCCACGCATGCTACTGGGCCTGCCGCTGCGCAGCGTTTCCGATAAAGGCGACTGTGCATAGCAGCCGTTTTCGCGTGCGAGAAAAAAGCCGTGCGAGGTCAGCGCGCGCATCAGTCGGCGCAGCGCTGTCGGATTGGTGCCCGTCTTTGTCGCAAGGTCCGGCAGGGCTAGCTCGGCATCGCCGATTGCGTCGGCGAGCTTAAGCCGCGCTGCAAGGTAGACGCTTCGCGATAGCCAGTAACCGGCAATGATATGCATGATCGCGGTTTGCGGCGAAACATGGTGCTCCATGGCTGTCCTCCATCCGATGGTGCGGACCGTCCGCTATCCGGGCGGTGATCCGCTGTTACTCACTTTCACAGCAAAAGGGGTCCAGCGCCTCATACGAACGGAGGAGATGTGCCGAGCCAGACGAAGGAGCAGCAATCCGGGTTACATCTGAAAAAGTCCGCCCGCGGACGGCCTTCCGGCGCTCGTTTTCTTGGCCCCAGGGAGCGGCGTGTTGGCGTAGTATCCTGAAAAAGTTCGACCGGGAGAACGTCATGTCCACGCCCGATCTGGACTGGCTTGTTGCGCGATTATTTGACGCCGCCGTCGAACCCGAGCGGTGGCCGCAGGCGCTGGCGCACTGCTCAGACTATCTCCAGGGCGCCGGAACAAAAATCATGTTTCAGGACCGCAAGACTGGCCGTGGCCAGAGTCTGTCGGTCCGGATGCATCCCGAAGCCGACCGCCTCTATGCGGAACATTATTTCAAGACCAATGTTTTCCTCAGTGCCATCGCCCGCGTTCCCGCCGGCGCCCTCATTCCCGGTTGGGAATTGGTGCCGCGTGAAACTTACTTGCGATCCGAGTACTACAACGACTTCTTGATCCCCGGCGAAATGTGCTGTCCGATCGGGGTGGTGCTGGCGAAGCAGACGGACGTATGGGCGGTGATGACCTGCGGACGTTCCATAAAAGCCGGCGATTTCGGCGACGAACATCTCGACAGGTTGCGGCTGCTAGCGCCGTATCTTACCCGGGCGGCTGATGTAACGCTGCGAATGTCCCGGGCAGAGATCGAACGCAATTGTAGCGTAGAGGCACTCAACGCCGTCGGGCAGGGAGTCCTCGTTGTTGGCAAGGACGGGGAAATCTTCTTCGCCAATCGCACGGCGGAGCGCATGCTTTCCGCCAGCCAGGGTCTTTGTGGTCGAAGGAATAGACTGGCTGCTCATGACGGGCCGGAGGCAGCGCGATTGCTCCATCTCATCGCTTCGGCCGCGAATCGAAGCGCAAGTTCTGGCGGGGTCATGTCCGTGACCAGATCGCCGCCGCAGCGGCCCCTGAGCGTGCATATCGCACCGCTCGCGGTTGAGCGTGGGTGGGCAGCATTCCACGGGCCGGCGGCGATTGTCTTCGTTGCCGATCCCGATGGCGCGACTGCCGGCCGGCAGGAGCAGTGGCGCGCGCTTTTCGGGCTGACGCCAATGGAAGCGGCAGTGGCGTTCCGGATCGTAGAGGGCGCGGGGCTCAAGGCCGCCGCCGATCATCTCGGGATCGCGGTGACCACGGCGCGAACGCATCTCCAGCACGTGTTCGAGAAAACCGGCACGCGCCGGCAGTCAGAACTCGTGCGGCTGATGACCGGCAGCGCTCCGGGATAAGCGCACGCGAGGTTCGGGAAGCATCCAAAGTGGATGCCGCGGTCAGAGAGGCCTAGGACCGACTCCTCAAGCTAACGGCAAGAGACGGTCGCTCTGGATTCGAGCGACGGCTTTTCGACGCGCCACGCTTTCTTGATTTCGCTTCGCACGACGCTCGCGCGCT
>DATEKG010000390.1:0-3340 GCA_035277565.1 Pseudolabrys sp. | reverse complement strand
CTCGGGCTTCGGTGCTTTTTCGACGATGGTTGTTACATCGAGCGCTGCATCTGTCTTTTCGTCAGGGCTCTGTACTCGCTCGACCTTTTCGGCAAACTCCTGAACGGTCTTTCCCAGTTCTTTAGCGGTTTGACGCGCCGACTCTTCGGCTGCCTTGCCTGTTTTGCGATCCGTCTTGATGTGCATCACGGTGGTCGGCATGCCGCCGCCGCCCGCGATCAGGCCGGCAACCCGTGTGGCGAGCCTGGCATTTTCGCTCTCGTCAACTGCTAGCAGGAGGCGCTCGAGTTTCGGTACAAATCCCTTTGCCTCCAGTTCTTCCCGTTCGAGTCTCTGCTTTTCATCCTTGCGCATGGGCAGACGTGCCAGGGCGGCGCGCAGGGTCGGCGGCATCACCATGGTTGTAACGATCGCCATGGTAACGATCATCGTGAACAGATTCTGGCTCAGCGCCCCCATCGACAGGCCGATTGTCGCAACGATCACCTCCGTCGAACCTCGCGCATTCATACCGGTACCGAGCGCGAGCGACTCGCGAAAGCTGAGCCCGGCAAGTTTGCCGCCGGCAAAGGCGCCGCCAAATTTTCCGATGCTGGCAATCACGATCAATCCGGCCGTCAGCAGCAAAAGCGCAGGATCCTTGAGGATCGTGAGATCGGCGGAAAGTCCGGCGATGCCGAAAAATACAGGCATGAAGAATGCAATAATGAGGCCCCGCAGCTGTTCGTCGATGTGACGTGTCAGAATTGGTGACTCACCAATCAGAATGCCGGCGACAAAAGCGCCAAGGACCGTATGGACGCCAATCAGATCAGTGATGAGCGCCATTCCACACATGATCAGCAGAATCGCTGTGATGACCGCGAAGTCGCTGGCAAAAACATCGTTCACCCAGCGAATTACAATGAATACGGCGCGGCGTCCGATCGTCAGGCTGAGACCCATGAAGGCCAGTGTGCCGAGTACGCTTTGCGCGACGCTCCAGAAATCGACATGACCTTGCAGCGCCAGGCTGAAGATCACTGCGGTGATCATCCAGCCCACAGTGTCGTCGATAATGGCTGAAGCGAGAATGATCTGGCCGACAGTTCGGCGCAGGAAGTTCATTTCCCGGATCACGGTTGCAACAATTTTCACCGACGCGATCGAAAGTGCGGTGCCAAGAAAGAGCGAGGTGATCAGTCGCTTGCCAGGATCCGGCAGCATGGAGTCCGGGAGTGCTTCGCCGAGAGCGACACCGCAGGCGAAGGGAATAATGATGCCGGCAAGAGATGCGACGACGGATGCGCGGCCCGTGCGCCTGACCAGCCTGAGATCGGTTTCCATTCCCGTAAGCAGCAGCAGCAAAAGGACGCCGAACTGGGCAATAGCGTCCAGCATGGCCTTTTGTTCTTTGACGGGTGGAAAAACAGCTTGCTGCCATTCAGGCGCCAGCGCGCCGAGCAGGGAAGGGCCGAGCGCGAGACCGGCGATAAGCTGGCCCATTACAGCGGGCTGCTTGATTCTGAGCATGGCTTCGCCAAGCAAACGGCCGACCAGCATTAGCAGCAGCAGTTGGACAACGAACATGAGCTCGGAAGGACTGCGGCCACTTTCTGCGGCAGCCGCCGCGCCCGGACAGAGCGCAAGCGACATGGCAAGAAAGACGAGCCGTCGCGCATTGATTCTCATGTGCGGAATTCACCCCATTCCGACCGGCAGGTTAGCGGCAACCCAAAGGCCCGGCAGAAGGTTCCGGCGTCTTGCAATTGCAAGTTATTCGCAACTAGGTATAGTACTGTGGAAAGCTTGGACAGAATCGGACTGTCTTTGGCGGTTGGGGGCTGAGCAGGTCGGCCGAGAGCGAGCCGGCTGCACCTTGGGCTTGGCCTCTCCTGGCAAACGAGGGACTTGCGGCTTGTGGACAAACCGGTGAGCGAGCGGCAATCGCTGAGCGAGCGGACCACGGCAAAGGCGCGTGCCGTCCTGGGCGGACGCGGTCGTGGTCTAGGCGATTATCTCGCTTTTGGCGGCCCGGCGGTCATTGCCTCCATTGCCTACATGGACCCCGGCAATTTTGCCACGAACGTCCAGGCAGGTGCGAAATATGGCTACGGCCTGCTCTGGGTTGTGCTGTTCGCCAACCTGATTGCCATGGTGTTCCAGGCCTTGTCGGCCAAGCTCGGTATCATCACCGGCCGCAATCTGGCGGAAATGTGCCGGGAGCAATTTCCGCGCCCTGTCACCTATTCGATGTGGGTCGTCAGCGAAATCGCGGCGATGGCGACTGATCTGGCGGAGTTTCTCGGCGGAGCGGTCGGGCTCGCACTGCTGTTCAAGATGCCGTTGCTCGCCGGCATGGTAGTCACCGCAATCGTCACCTACGGGATACTGCTGTTTGAAAGTCGCGGCTTTCGCCCCGTCGAACTCATCATCGGCAGCCTGGTGGCTGTGATCGCACTTTGTTATTTGATCGAAGTTTTCATCGTTCCGGTCGACTGGCGCTCTGCTGCCATTCACCTCGTCACGCCGCAGATCGCCGATGCGGAAGCCCTTATGCTGGCGGTCGGCATTATCGGCGCCACGGTGATGCCGCACGCCGTCTATTTGCATTCCGGCCTGACGCAAGCCCGTATCCCCGCGCGCGGTGATGACGAGAAACGCGCGATCGTGAATATTTCAAACTGGGAAGTTTTGATTGCTCTGGCTGTCGCCGGTCTCGTCAATATGGCGATGGTGATAATGGCCTCAAGTGCATTTCACGCAGGCCATAGCGATGTAGCCGAGATCGAAGCCGCATACCACACGCTGGGCCCTCTGCTCGGGATGGGCGCCGCCGGAATTTTCCTGTTGTCGCTGATTGCATCGGGAATTTCCAGTTCGGTCGTGGGCACGATGGCGGGACAGATGATCATGCAGGGGTTCATCGGATTCCGCATACCGGTCTGGCTGAGGCGCGTGATCACCATGGTTCCGGCATTCATCGTCGTTGCGCTCGGCGCCAACGCCACAAGTGCGCTGGTCATCAGTCAGGTCGTGCTGAGCATCGCGCTGCCATTGCCGATGATTGCTCTGGTTCTATTCACGCGACGGCGGGACATTATGGGCGAGTTCGCCAATTCGCGTTTGACCAACGTCCTGGCGATTGGCGGGACCGCCGTCATTTTGACGCTGAATATCGTGCTGATCCTGCACGCATTCGGCGTCGAATTGCCCGGTTTCTAGCGTTCGACCCGGGTCCAGCCGGACGGCATCAGGCGCTCTTGCGGCAGAAAACGGCCCTTGTAGTCCATCTTGCGCGAGCCCGGCACCCAATAACCCAGATAGACATAGGGAAGGCCCATTCGCTTGGCGCGTTCGA
>DATEKG010000389.1:0-3161 GCA_035277565.1 Pseudolabrys sp. | reverse complement strand
ATTTGATGAGAGGAGTCGATCGCGCTCGGCATTGTTACTGGTTGTCGTCCTTATACCGACCGTCACGGTTTTAATGATGACCCATACAATTGAAGTGTTTGTCTGGGCTTCGGCATATGCACTGGTCGACGCCGCACCTGCGGAGCCATTTCGCGACCTCGTCTACTTCGCGTTCGTCAACTACACGACACTTGGCTATGGTGACATTGTTCCGACGCCGGGCTGGCGTCTGCTTGGCCCGATGACCGCCATGAACGGCGTCTTGCTGTTCGGCTGGTCGACCGCGGTCATTTTCGAGGTCTTGCGGAAAACAATCGAGCGTCTCGAGATTTCCCGCGGGACCCGCGGGCTGCCAAATGCGGGCGCGCCATCCGGAAAAAGATATCCAAATGCCCGCAAGTAGGAGGGCGAACGACCGCCATGGCTCATCCCCCACAGGCGCCCGCTTGACTTGTATCAATTTAGACTTGTCGGAAGGGCCGCGTTGGGTTTTTAATAAACAAAGGAGGTTGTCGGCCGGCGCATGCTTTTGTCGGACGCGCGCTCCGTCAAGTCGTTTCGCGTGACCAGGTGCCAGCAGTGTCCAACGCCACGAGCAGCGCTACCGATTCCCGGTCGCACAAGCGGCGGATGGAAATCTATGCCTTTCTCATTGTAACCGCGGTCGTGATGCCGGCGCTGGCCGTTGCCACTGTCGGCACCTGGGGCCTGACGGTCTGGATCTATCAAACAATCAACGGCCCTCCGGGTCCGCCGTCGAAGTGAGGCCGATCGTGGTTGAAACGCCGTTCACGCGCAGCGTCGATCGCCGCAAGTTTCTGAATGGCCGGTGGTCGACGCGTGCCGGGGAAAATCCGCCCGGCACTGCCGAAATCGCCAGCATCCTCGTTCAGACACGGCCCGAGCGGCTCGATGCCGCCGCGCGCGCGATCGAAGGCCTCCCGGGCGCGCAAATCTACAGCCGCGATCCGATAGGCAAGCTTGTCGTCGTCATCGAAGCCGAGAACGTCGGAACGATCGGTGAAACGCTGAACACAATTTCAACCATGCAGGACGTGTTGACCGCCGCGCTGGTCTATCACGCTACGGATGATGGATGAGGGCCGATAAAACATACACGACGACGGCACTTAAGGAGACGACCATATGGGTCAGAATCGAGTCGACCGCCGCGAGTTCCTGAAACTGGAAGCTGCTGCGATGGCAGCAGTGGCGGGTGGGATGCCGGCGCCCCTGGCGGCGCAGAATCTTGTTGCTGAACGCTCAGCCACCGAACTCACATGGAACAAGGCGCCCTGCCGCTTCTGCGGCACCGGCTGCGGCGTCATGGTCGCAACAAAGGACGGCCGCGTCGTCGCAACGCATGGCGACACAAAGGCCGAGGTCAATCGCGGCCTAAACTGCGTCAAAGGCTATTTTCTCTCCAAGATCATGTACGGGCAGGATCGCCTGACGCATCCGCTTCTGCGCAAGAAAAACGGCAAATACGACAAGAATGGTGAATTCACCCAGGTGTCCTGGGACGAGGCCTTCGACGTGATGGCCCAGCAGTTCAAGAGCGCGCTGGCAAAGCGCGGACCGGGCGGCGTCGGCATGTTCGGCTCGGGACAATGGACCATCTGGGAAGGCTATGCGGCCAACAAGCTGTTCAAGGCCGGCTTCCGCTCAAACAATATCGACCCGAATGCGCGCCATTGCATGGCGTCGGCCGTCATGGGCTTCATGCGGAGCTTCGGCATGGACGAGCCGATGGGATGCTATGACGACTTCGAGGCCGCAGACGCGTTTGTCCTGTGGGGCTCAAACATGGCGGAAATGCACCCGATCCTGTGGACGCGGGTCACCGACCGCAGGCTCAGTGCGCCGCATGTGCGCGTTGCGGTGCTCTCAACGTTCGAACATCGTTCGTTCGATCTCGCCGACATTCCGATCGTGTTCACGCCTCACTCGGATCTGGTTCTCCTCAACGCCATCGCCAATCACATCATCACGACGAACCGCGTGAACAAGGATTTCGTCGGCAAGCACACGGTGTTCAAGCGCGGCCAGACCGACATCGGCTACGGACTGCGGCCCGAGCACGAACTGGAGAAGAAGGCAACGGGGCGGGCGAAGGCTGGCGACGCAACCGACATCTCGTTCGACGATTATGCGAAATTCGTCTCCGAATACACGCTGGAGAAGGCCTCGCGCATGTCGGGCGTTCCCGTCAATCGTATTCGCGATCTTGCCGAGCTCTATGCCGATCCGAAGACCAAGGTTGTCAGCTTCTGGACCATGGGATTCAACCAGCACACGCGCGGCGTCTGGTGCAACAATCTGCTCTACAACATTCACCTTCTAACCGGAAAAATATCGGAGCCGGGCAACAGCCCCTTCTCCCTCACCGGCCAGCCGTCCGCCTGCGGCACCGCCCGCGAGGTCGGCACATTCTCGCATCGGCTGCCCGCGGACATGCTGGTCGCCAACAAGAGCCACCGCGACAAGGCCGAACAGATCTGGAAAGTGCCAGAAGGCACCATCGCGCCGGCGCCCGGCTACCACGCCGTGCTGCAGAACCGCATGCTGCGCGACGGCAAGCTCAATGCCTACTGGATCCAGGTCAATAACAACCTGCAGGCCGCCGCGAACATGAATGAAGAGGCCTATCCGGGCTATCGAAACCCGGAAAACTTCATCGTCGTGTCGGAAGCTTACCCGACCGTGACGGCGCAGGCGGCCGATCTGGTTTTGCCGACGGCAATGTGGGTGGAAAAGGAAGGCGCTTACGGCAATGCCGAGCGGCGCACGCATTTCTGGCATCAGCTCGTCAACGCCCCCGGTGAGGCGCGGTCCGATCTCTGGCAACTCATGGAGTTTTCCAAGCGCTTCAAGATCGAGGAAGTCTGGCCGCCGGAGCTGATCGCCAAGAAGCCGGAGTACAAGGGCAAGACCCTTTTCGACGTTCTCTACCGGAATGGCGAGGTCGACAAATTTCCGCTGTCCGACTTGGCGTCTGGATTTGAGAATCAGGAGTCGAAGGCGTTCGGCTTCTACGTGCAGAAAGGCTTGTTCGAGGAATATGCCGGCTTCGGGCGCGGCCACGGGCATGATCTTGCGCCCTTCGACACCTATCACGAGGTGCGCGGCCTGCGCTGGCCGGTCGTCGACGGCAAGGAGAC
>DATEKG010000388.1:0-14841 GCA_035277565.1 Pseudolabrys sp. | reverse complement strand
GCCCGCCTATATGCAGCAATGGGACGGAACCAAGTGGGTCAAGGTGTCCGACTGGATCCAGCCCATGAAGGAAAAGGTCCGCCCCTTGCTCGAAGAGGCGGCCAAGGAATACGTCGAGAAAAACACCGGCTGGCCGAAACGCACGGAAGCTTGCGACAAGTCGTCGTAGGCCGGGACGAAGTCGAGCCCTCACTTCCGCGGCGGCGGCATCGCGCCGCCTCGGGGTGAGGGCATTCACGCGGTAGGGTTCGATGACGGCAGCCGCAGAAAAAGCCACTGCGTCCACCGCCCGGAAGGAGCGGATCCTCTCGGTCAACAATATCGAGGTGATCTACGACCACGTTATTCTTGTGCTCAAGGGCGTGTCGCTGGAGGTGCCGAAAGGAGGCATCGTTGCGCTGCTGGGCGCGAACGGCGCCGGCAAAACCACGACATTGAAGGCGATCTCCAATCTGCTCCACGCGGAACGCGGAGACGTCACAAAGGGCTCGATCATATTCGAAAACGCCGAGGTTCAGGACCTTTCACCCAACGAACTGGTACGCCGCGGCTGCATCCAGGTCATGGAAGGCCGGCATTGCTTCGGCCACCTCACCATCGAGGAGAACCTGCTCACGGGTGCATTCACGCGCCGCGACGGGAAGGCCGCCATCAAGCGTGACCTGGACCTGGTCTACTCGTATTTCCGCAGGCTCAGCGAGCGAAAGAATTCGCTCGCCGGCTATACATCCGGCGGCGAGCAGCAGATGTGTGCAATCGGCCGCGCACTGATGTCGCGCCCGAAAATGATCCTGCTTGACGAGCCGTCGATGGGTCTTGCGCCGCAGATCGTCGAGGAGATTTTCGGCATTGTGAGGAATCTGAACGAAAATGAGGGCGTTTCATTTCTCCTGGCCGAGCAGAATACGCATATGGCGCTGCGCTTCGCGCGCTACGGCTACATTCTCGAGAACGGCCGCGTGGTGATGGACGGCGACGCGAAGGCGCTCGCGGAAAACGAGGACGTCAAGGAGTTCTACCTCGGAATTTCCGAAGGCAGGCGCAAATCATTCCGCGAAGGCAAGCACTATCGCCGGCGCAAGAGGTGGCTGGCCTAGGCGATGCCCGGATATTTCGATTCTCTCGAGATCCGTGATCCAACGGTGCGGGAACGCGAGCAGGGCGCGCGGCTGAGCGACATCATCGCGCATGCCAGAACCGCTCCCGGATGGGCGAAACATCTCGCCGATGTCGACGCCGCGGCCGTCACTTCGCGCGCGGCGCTTGCAAGGCTTCCGGTCCTCCGCAAGTCCGACCTCACGACTCTCCAGAAAGATTTCCCCCCGTTTGGTGGCCTCAATGTCACGCCCATCACGGACGTCAGGCGGCTGCTGATGTCGCCGGGGCCGATCTTCGAACCCGAAGGCAGGGGCCTCGACTGGTGGGGTGCGGCGCGCGCCCTCTATGCAGCCGGGTTTCGCAGGGGCGACGTGGTGCACAACTCGTTTTCCTATCATTTGACGCCGGGCGCTTTCATCGTCGATTCGGGCGCCGAGGCGCTGGGCTGCGCTGTCATCCCGGGCGGTGTCGGAAACACCGAACAGCAGCTTGAAGCGATCGCGCGCTACCGGCCTTCGGGTTACGGCGGCACGCCCGACTTCCTCAAGATCCTGCTGGACACCGCGGAAAAGTCGGGAAAGGACGCGTCTTCCGTCAAACGCGGGTTGGTTTCCGGCGCCGCACTGCCGTCGTCCCTGCGTGAGGAATTCGACCGGCGCGGCATTGCGGTGCTGCAGTGCTATGCAACGGCCGAGCTGGGCGTCATCGCCTACGAAAGCGACGCGCGCGAAGGCATGATCGTCAACGAAACACTGATTGTCGAAATCGTTCGTCCGGGCACGGGTGACCCGGTCCCTGAAGGCGAGGTCGGCGAAGTCGTCGTCACCTCGTTCAATCGCGACTACCCGATGATCCGCCTCGCAACCGGCGATCTGTCGGCCCTGATGCCGGGCCGGTCGCCCTGCGGCCGCACCAATGCGCGCATCAAGGGCTGGATGGGGCGAGCCGATCAGACGGCAAAAGTAAAGGGCATGTTCGTCCATCCCAGGCAGATCGCGGAGATTGCCGCCCGGCATCCCGAGCTCAAGCGGCTGCGACTCGTGGTCGGCCGCATGTCGGAACAGGACACGATGACGCTGCTCGCTGAATGCGCGAGCTCCGGTGCGGCGCTTGAAGACGCCGTGGCGGCAACCCTGCAGTCGGTCACCAAGCTCAAGGGTACGGTGAAGCTGACGGCGCCCGGCAGCCTGCCGAACGACGGCAAATTGATTTCCGACGAGCGGACGTCATGAGTCCGGGGCTTGTCCCGGCACCCGACGGCCGGATCGGAGTGCTGCTGGTCAATCTCGGGACACCTGACGCCACCGGCTATCTGGCAATGCGCCGGTATCTGAAAGAATTTCTTTCCGACCGGCGCGTGATCGAGGAAAATCGTCTCAAGTGGTGGCTGGTTCTCAACTTCATCATATTGACGGTGCGGCCGCGCCGGAGAGGCCGCGACTACGACAAGATCTGGAATCGCGAGCGCGATGAATCGCCGCTGAAGACCATTACGCGCTCACAATCCGACAAGCTCGATGAAATCTTCGACAAGCTTGACAAGCGCGTCCGTGTCGATTGGGCCATGCGCTACGGCAATCCGTCGATCAGCTCGCGGCTTGAAGCGCTGGTGGAGCAGGATTGCGAGCGGATTCTGGTCGTTCCGCTCTATCCACAATATGCCGCTGCGACGACGGCGACGGTGTGCGATGAAGTCTTCCGTTCGCTGAGCCGGATGCGCCTGCAGCCGACTTTGCGCGTTGCATCGCCCTATTATGCGGAGCCGGTCTACATCGACGCGCTGGCGGCCTCGGTCAATTCGTCGCTCGCAAAGCTCTCCTTCAAGCCGGAGGTGATCATCGCGTCCTATCACGGCATGCCGGAGGACTATGTCGCCAAGGGCGATCCTTACCTGAAGCAATGCACAGAGACGACCGCACTGCTGCGCAAGAAGCTCAAGCTCGACGAGTCCCGGCTGCTGATGACGTTCCAGTCGCGCTTCGGCACCGCCGAATGGATCAAGCCCTATACCGATGCAACGGTCAGGTCGCTGGCGGAGCGGGGCGTGAAAAATCTGGCCGTCATTACACCCGGCTTTTCCGCGGATTGCCTGGAGACGCTGGAGGAGATCGCGATGGAGAATGCCGAAATCTTCCGGCATGCCGGCGGGGAGAATTTCGTGGCTGTCCCATGTCTGAACGACACGCCGGGAGGCATCGCCGTGATCCGCGACATCGTCGCCCGCGAGCTCAAAGGCTGGATATAGCCCGCAAACGGCCGGACCAGAGCCGGTCAACGCCTCGTTAACCATAAGATTTTAACGTCCGTTAACCAAAGCCGCACGTCCGCGGGCGCCGCTGCATTTGCCAGCGCGCGCGCGGCGTTCCCGTGCGGGCTTTGCCAAGGGGTCGAGGGGGAAAATTCCACTGCCGGCGGCAATCCGCAATGCATTGTTGTTCGCGCCACCGGCGGTCGGCGCGCTCGTCGGCGCATTCGTCGGTGCCTGCGCGTTGCTTGCTTGCGGCCATGCCGCGGCGCAGTCCGCGACGACGACTTTCCCCGACGCGCTTACGCCGCGCTTGCAGACTAGTGCGCGCAATCCGCCACGTTTTCAGAGACTCGATCAAACGGCCGCCGCAAGGCTCGCTGAGCCGATGAGTTTCACACCGGCAGGATCAGGCGCCGGCGCGACCGGCTTCGATTCAACAAACAGCCGGAAGACCCGCGTCAGAACGAAGACAATACGAACTGCCGATGCGCAGGCGATCGCACCGGGCGTGCCGGCGCCAGCCCCGTCCCCGAGCAAGAGCGCCGATGTCACAGGCAGCCTTCCGGCGGGGACGCCGGGCCAGCCGCCCGTCGAACTCGGCCCGATCCGTGCGCTTCCGAAAAAACGCAAGGCCCATGCCGAGCCTGAGGATCCTTACGCGCCGCTCGGCATCCGCGCCGGCGCATTCGATCTGTATCCGGCTGTCGAGTTCATCGGCGGATACGACTCCGATCCGTCGCGCGTTCAGGGAGGCAAGGGTGCCTGGTTCTATTCCATAGCGCCTGAACTGCGCGCGCAATCCGATTGGTCGCGGCACGAACTCAAGGCCGACCTGCGCGGCAGTTATACCGGCTTTACTCCCGATGAAACGCCGTCGTTGAGCCGCCCCTACCTCAACGGCAAAGTTGATGGCCGCATTGATGTCACGCATCAGACGCGCATCGACGCAGGCGCGCGCATCCTCGTCTCCACCGACAATCCCGGCAGCCCGAACCTGCAGGCGGGTCTGTCGAAGCTTCCGATTTTCACGACGGCCGGCGGCACCCTGGGCGTCGGGCAGCGCTTCAATCGCTTCGATGTCTCGATCAAGGGCGACATCGAGCGCACGATCCACCAGCAGTCCTCGCTGACCGAGGGGACCACCGCGAGCAATGACGACCGCAACTACGATCAGTACACCGGCATCTTGCGCGGCGGTTACGAATTGTCGCCCGGCTTGATGCCTTTCGCCGAAGTCGCCGCCGATTCCCGCATCCACGACCTCGCGACCGATTTTTCCGGCTTCCAGCGCGACTCCCGGGGCGTGACGGCGCGGGCCGGGGCGAAATTCGAGCTTACCCGCCTGCTCACCGGCGAGGCGTCTCTCGGCTACACGCAGCGTGTCTATGCCGATCCGCGGCTCGAGAATCTCAGCGGCCTCATCGGCGATGCATCGCTGATCTGGACAGCGAGCGCGCTGACGACCGTCAAGCTGACAGGCCGCTCGACTGTCGGCGAGTCAACGATACCCGATGTATCGGGCGTGCTCTATCGCGATGTCGGCCTGCAGGTTGATCACTCGTTCAGGCAATGGCTCGTCGCCAGTCTGAAATTCGGATTCGGCGTGGACGACTATGTCGGAGGTGATCGCATCGACAAGCGCTATTCGGCCGGCGCAGGCTTGACCTACAAGCTCAGCCGCTCGGTGCAGGTCAAAGGCGAATTCCGCCAGGACTGGCTGCAATCGAGCGCGCCCGGCGCAAGCTATGCCGCGAGCATCTTCATGCTCGGCCTGCGTCTGCAGCGCTGACTATTTGCCGTCGAGGAGGCGGCGCATCTCGGCGCGCAATTCGGGCGCTATATCGTTCCGCTGCAGCCCGTAAGCGACATTCGCCGACAAAAATCCGATCTTGGAGCCGCAGTCGAAGCTTCGACCCTCGAATTTGAGTCCGTAGAATGGCTGCGTGCGGGCGAGGGCGACCATGGCGTCTGTCAGCTGTATTTCGCCGCCGGTTCCGGCGGCCTGTTTTTCGAGCAACTCGAAAATCTGCGGCTGCAGGATGTAACGGCCGGTGATTGTCAGATTGGAAGGCGCTTCGCTGGCCTTGGGTTTCTCGACCATTTTTGTGATCGCAAAAGCCTTGCCCTTTGCGGCGCCGATGCCGACAACGCCGTACATGTGCACGCGTTCACGCGGCACTTCTTCGACGGCAATGATGTTCGCATGACCGTCGAGATCCCTGGCCGCGTCGATCATCTGCGTCAGACAACCGCGCGGATGCTGCACCAACACGTCAGGGAGCAGCAGAGCGAATGGTTCCGCGCCCACCAGTTCGCGCGCGCACCATACGGCATGGCCGAGCCCGAGCGGTGACTGCTGGCGGGTGAAGCTGACCGTACCGGCTTCCGGGAGGTCCTCTGACAGAAGTGCGAGTTCGGCCTTTTTGCCGCGCTCCGTCAGAGTTAACTCGAGCTCGAACTGGCGGTCGAAGTGGTCTTCGATCACGCTCTTGTTCCGGCCGGTGACGAATATGAAATGTTCAATGCCTGCCTGTCGCGCCTCGTCGACGACGTGCTGAATGAGCGGGCGGTCGACGACGGGTAACATTTCCTTGGGCATGGCCTTGGTTGCCGGCAGGAACCGGGTTCCAAGCCCGGCCACGGGAAATATGGCTTTGCGTATGCGGGTCATGCGAAAATCTTGGATGCTCTAGGCGTGTCGGTGTGTGGTCCCAGCGCAGAAAGCACGGGTCGGGGGAGGTGGTCCAGATACTCCCTCCAAGGAAGTAGACCATTAACGCCGCGGAAATGATATCGGGGCACCCATAAGTCCGGGATTCGGAGCGGAGACGGGACGGGCATGCGTGCAGCGTGGCCAATAGTTGTCATTGCGGGCCTTTTTGCGGTCGCCGGCGGCGTGTCGGCGCAGGTCCGCGAAGGCCGTTACCCGGTCACGACGGGCGCCCTCTCGCTGCCGGCCCGGCATCAATCGGTGGCGTGGAGCGGAGAATCCGGTGCGTCGGGCCACCCGCTGATGACGGCCGACGCCATTCGCGCAGCGGCCGCCAATTTCCATTCGTGCCTCGAACGCCTGTGGCCTGCCGCAGCCAGGCGAGGCGTTTCGCGCAGCGTGTTCACGACAGAAACCGCATCGCTTTCGCCCGACCTGCGGATCATGGATTTGCTCGACAACCAGCCGGAGTTCACGAAGTCGGTCTGGGATTATCTCGACGTGCTCGTCACGGACGAGCGCATCGAGCAGGGGCGCGCTCTTCTGGAAAAATACCGGAACGTCTTCGAAGCCGCGGAACGGGCCTTTGGCGTCGACCGCTATATCATTACGGCGATATGGGGCGTCGAAACCAACTACGGCACGATGATCGGCGACCGGCCGGTCCTGCGTTCGACCGCGACCCTTGCCTGCGTCGGACGCAGGCAGAATTACTTCCGCGAAGAGTTTCTCTCGACGCTGGAAATCCTTCAGCACGGCGACATCCGTCCCGACCGTCTGGTTGGCTCGTGGGCCGGGGCGTTCGGACCTACCCAATTCATGCCGACGGCATTCAAGCGTTATGCAGTTGATTTCGACCGCGATGGCCGCCGCGATGTCGTCGATTCCGTGCCCGACATCATTGCGTCGACCGCCAACAATCTGAAAAAGGACGGCTGGGTGCCCGGCCAGACCTGGGGATATGAGGTGGTGGTGCCCGCTACGTTCAATTTTCTGCTCGCCGAGCATTCGCGCGCGATGAGCATTCGCGACTGGGAGCGTCAGGGTATCATCCGTCCGAACGGCCGGCCATTTCCACGGCCGGACGATCGTGCGTTTCTCCTGGTACCGGCGGGAATCCAGGGGCCCGGCTTTCTCATGCTGGAGAATTTCCGGGTCATCATGAAGTACAACCCGGCCGAGGCCTATGCGCTGGCGATCGGCCATCTTGCCGACCGGCTCCGCGGCGAAGGCCCCTTTGTGCAGAAATGGCCGCGCTATGAACGCGTCCTGTCGCGTGCCGAAAGGCTCGAACTTCAGGAACTCCTTGCGCGCCGTGGCTACGATATCGGCGAACCGGATGGCCAGTTTGGGGCCAGGACACGCGCCGCGATCAGGGATTTCCAGGCAAAAAACGGCCGAGTCCCCGATGGTTTCGCCTCGATAGGCGTCCTCGACGAACTTCGAACCCGTTAAGGATAGGCGTCCGGCAACCTTTGAGTTGACATCTTCTTGGCGCTATTGGTCCATGTCGGTGCAACCGGTCATTGAGGCTTTGGCGGTTATATGGTTCGCAAGACCCGCTTCTCGCGCTGGCTCCTCGGAGTGGCCCTGCTGGCCGCAGTCGACTGCGCCGGTCTGGCCGCGGTCGAGTTTGCACTCGTTTCCCCGGCGCAGGCGCAATTCCGCGACGACCGCTTCCCCTTCCTCAGGGGCCAGCGGCAGGAGCGTTCGGGCGGCGGATTTTTCGGCAGCTTCTTTGGCGGCTATCAGCGGCACTATGAGAATAACTACGAACAGCAGCAGCAGGCGCCGGTCGACAATTCGCGCGCGCCGCCGCCACGGAAGGTCGAGGTGAAGCCCGACACTCCGGCGCCCACGACATCGATCATCGTCATGGGCGATGGCATGGCCGACTGGCTTGCCTACGGTCTGGAAGATGCATTCGCCGACTCGCCCGAAGTCGCGATCATCCGCAAGAACAAGATGCATTCGGGCCTGCTTCACTACGAGGCGAAGGGTGACCTTGATTGGTGGCACGTCGCCCGTGACATCCTCGGCCAGGAAAAAGCGAACTATGTCGTGATGATGCTTGGTCTGAGCGACCGGCAGAATATTCGCGAAAAGGATCTCGCCAGGGAGGCCGACAAGAAAAAGGAAAAAGACAAGGCCGACAAATCGGCGGCCCGGAACGACGGCCAGACCAAAGATCAGGCCAAGGATCAGCCCGAGGACCAGGAGCTCGATTCGGTCACCGCGCCTGAGTCCCAGCCAGGCAAGAAGACGAGCGGTGTCATCGAATTTCGCAGCGATCAATGGGCGGAGATTTACTCCAAGCGCATTGATGAAACGATAGCAGCTCTCAAGAGCAAGGGTGTTCCGGTGTTTTGGGTCGGCTTGCCCTCAGTTCGCGGCACCAGGTCGACGGCGGATGCGGTCTATCTGAACGACCTCTACCGCGCGCGCGCCGAGCGCG
Organism: Pseudolabrys sp.; assembly: GCA_035277565.1. Taxonomy (GTDB): domain Bacteria; phylum Pseudomonadota; class Alphaproteobacteria; order Rhizobiales; family Xanthobacteraceae; genus Pseudolabrys. The sequence continues at coordinate 6,330 of DATEKG010000388.1, read as the reverse complement.
CCGGCGTGGTTTATGTCGACATCTGGGATGGCTTCGTCGACGAAGCCGGCAAATATTCGAATTTCGGTCCCGATTATGAAGGTCAAATGCGCCGTCTCCGCTCCAGCGATGGCGTCTTCTTCACAAAATATGGCGCGCTCAAGCTTGCCCATTATGTCGAGCGCGAAATCCGCCGATACATGAACAGCCGCGCCACGCCTGTCGCATTGCCTTCGGGGCCGATCGAGCCGGTGCCGGATGCAAAGCCGGCGGCCCGCCCGGTGGCCGGTCCGGTCGTTCCTTTGACTGTGAACCCCGGCGATTCGGAAGAATTGCTCGGCGGCGCGGGCAATAGTGCGCCGCATGGGGATGCCCTTGCGACACGCGTGCTGGTTAATGGGGAGCCGGTAACGGCCCCGTCCGGACGTGCGGACGATTTCGCGCTGCGTCAGGGCAAGGACGGGCAGGCTGCGACGCCCGCCGCGGCTCCCGCGGCCGCCATGGCTTCGGTTCCTCCTCCGGAGCCGGCGCGCACGGAGGGGCCTGCGGAAAACAAGCCGGCTCCGCCGAAGCGTGGCGCGGCAAGCAAGGCCACCGAAAATACGCCGCCTGCAAAGCACAAGACCGTGCGGTCGGCGCCGCGCCATGACGATGCTCCGCGCCCGCCTGCGCCGATCTTCCACTCCGGCGGCGGCCTGTTCGGGACCTTCCGCTAAATAGCAGAAAGTTTCGCCGTTTTTCGGAAATCCGATGTGCCGGTCGGCCGCGGTCAGCCCGGAAGCGTCGTTGCGCCCATCAGGAACTTGTCGACCGAATGCGCGGCCTGGCGGCCTTCACGAATTGCCCAGACGACAAGCGACTGTCCGCGGCGCATGTCGCCGGCCGCGAACACCTTGGGAACCGAGGTCTGGTAGACTGTCGTGTCCGCCGAGACATTCCCGCGCTGGTCCAGCGCCACATTCAATGCCTTGAGCATGCCTTCGTGCACCGGATGCACGAAACCCGTTGCGAGAAGAACGAGGTCTGCCTCGATTTCGAATTCGGTTCCGGCGACCGGCTGAAATTTCGCGTCCACATGCACGCAATGAAGTTTCTTTACGACGCCGTTTTTGCCGCTGAACTTTTGTGTCAACACTGCAAATTCGCGGACCACACCTTCCTCATGGCTTGACGAAATGCGCAGCTTCAGGGGCCAATCCGGCCAGGTCAGCATCTTGTTTTCGTGTTCGGGCGGTTGCGGCATGATCTCGAAATTCGTCACCGAGACAGCGCCCTGGCGGATCGAAGTGCCGATGCAGTCGGAGCCGGTGTCGCCGCCGCCGATGACGACGACCTTCTTGCCGGTGGCGAGGATCGGCTCGACATTGCCGAGCGGCTCGCCGGAGACGCGGCGGTTCTGCTGCGGCAGAAAGTCCATGGCGAAGTGGATGCCCTTGAGCTCGCGCCCGGGGATCGGCAGGTCGCGCGACTTCTCGGCGCCGCCGGCGAGCACCACAGCGTCGTGCTCGTTCACCAACTTGTCGACGGCCAGGTTGACGCCGACGTCGACGTTGTAGTGGAAGACCACGCCCTCCGCCTGCATCTGCTCGACGCGGCGGTCAACCACGACCTTCTCCATCTTGAAGTCGGGAATGCCGTAGCGCAGCAGCCCGCCGGCCTTCGCCCAGCGCTCATAGACGTGTACGTCGTGGCCCGCCCGGGCAAGCTGTTGCGCGCAGGCCATGCCCGCCGGACCCGAGCCGACGATCGCGACCGTCTTGCCGGTCTTGTGCGCCGCGATTTCCGGTTTGGTCCAACCGTTCTCCCAGGCACGCTCCGCAATGGCGTGCTCGATGGTCTTGATGGTGACCGGCTCCTCGATGATGTTGAGCGTGCAAGACGCCTCGCACGGCGCCGGGCAGATGCGGCCGGTGAAGTCGGGGAAATTGTTGGTGGAGTGCAGATTGCGCGCCGCCTCTTCCCATTGGCCGCGATAGATCAGATCGTTCCAGTCCGGAATCTGGTTGTTCACCGGGCAGCCGGTCGGCTGACCGGTCATGCGATTGGTGCCGTGACAATAGGGCACACCGCAATCCATGCACCGCGCCGCCTGCTTGCGCAACTCGTCGTCCGGCAGCGGCAGCACGAATTCGTGCCAATGCTTGATGCGCTCCGCGACCGGTTGGTAGTCGCGGTCCTCGCGCTCGATTTCCAGAAACCCGGTGATCTTGCCCATGCCTACTCCGCGGCCTGCATGGTGGCGGCCTTCTCCTTCGCCATTTCAGCGAGCGCGCGACGATATTCGACCGGCATCACTTTCCGGAACATCGGGCGATAGCGGCCCCAGTTGGCAAGAATCTCCGCGGCGCGCTTCGATCCCGTATAGCGCGCATGCTTTGAAATCAGCAGGTGCAGCCGCTCGGCATCTTTTGTGGTGAGATCCGACATCACGTCGACGCGTCCGTGCGATTCCAGATCGTTGTAGTGGCCGAATTCCTGCTCGGCGACCCGTTCTTCTTCTGCGACGGGCTCGAGTTCGACCATGGCGAGGTTGCAGCGCGACTTGAAGCTACTGTCCTCGTCCAGCACGTAGGCGATGCCACCCGACATGCCGGCGGCGAAATTGCGCCCGGTATAGCCGAGCACCACCACCACACCGCCGGTCATGTATTCGCAGCAATGGTCGCCGGCGCCCTCGATCACGGCGATGGCGCCGGAATTGCGCACGGCGAAGCGCTCGCCGGCGACGCCGCGGAAATAGCACTCGCCGGCAATGGCGCCGTAGAGCACGGTATTGCCGACGATAATCGACTCTTCCGGCACCACGCCGGAGTCCGCCGCCGGACGGATCACCAGGCGGCCGCCCGAGAGACCCTTGCCGACATAGTCGTTGGCGTCGCCTTCGAGCTCGAAGGTGATGCCGCGCGCGAGCCACGCGCCGAAGCTCTGGCCGGCGGTGCCGGTGAAGCGCACATGGATGGTGCCGTCGGGCAGGCCCTCGTGGCCGTAGCGCTTGGCCACTTCTCCAGAGAGCATGCCGCCGCAGGCGCGGTCGGTGTTGTTGATCTTGATCTGCAGCCGCACCGGCGCGCCGCGGTCGAGCGCGGCCTGCGATTCGGCGATCAGCTTGCGGTCGATGATGTCGTGGATCTTGTGATCCTGCGGCTCGCACTTGTAGATCGGCGTCGCCTTGTCCGCCTGCGGCTTCAGGAACAGCTTGGAGAAGTCGAGGCCCTTGGCTTTCCAGTGCTCCACCAGCTTGCGCTGGTCGAGCATCTGCATCTGGCCGACCATCTCGTCGAAGGTGCGATAGCCGAGCGCGGCCATGATCTCGCGCACTTCCTCGGCGACGAAGAAGAAGTAGTTGATCACATGCTCGGGCTGGCCGGTAAAACGCTTGCGCAACACCGGGTCCTGCGTGGCAACGCCGGTCGGACAGGTGTTCAAATGACACTTGCGCATCATGACGCAGCCGACGGCGATCAGTGGTGCGGTGGCGAAGCCGAACTCGTCGGCGCCGAGAAGGGCGCCCACCACCACGTCGCGGCCGGTGCGCACACCGCCGTCGACCTGCACGGCGATGCGGCTGCGCAGGCGGTTGATCACCAGCGTCTGATGCGTCTCGGCAAGCCCGATTTCCCACGGGGAACCGGCGTGCTTGATCGAGGTGAGGGGCGAAGCGCCGGTGCCGCCCTCGTAGCCGGCGATGGTAACGTGATCGGCACGCGCCTTGGATACGCCGGCGGCGACCGTGCCGACGCCGACCTCGGAGACGAGCTTGACCGAAACGTCGCCGGTCGGGTTGACGTTCTTCAGATCGAAGATCAGCTGCGCCAGGTCTTCGATGGAGTAGATGTCGTGGTGCGGCGGAGGCGAAATGAGGCCAACGCCGGGCGTCGAATGGCGTACCTTCGCAATTGTCTTGTCGACCTTGTGCCCAGGCAGCTGGCCGCCTTCGCCGGGCTTTGCCCCCTGCGCCATCTTGATCTGCATGACATCGGAATTGACGAGGTACTCGGCGGTCACGCCGAACCGGCCCGACGCGACTTGCTTGATTGCCGAGCGCATCGAATCGCCGTTCGGCAGCGGCTTGAACCGGTCGGATTCTTCGCCGCCTTCGCCCGTATTCGACTTGCCGCCGATACGGTTCATGGCGATGGCGAGCGTGGTGTGCGCTTCGCGTGAAATCGAGCCGAACGACATTGCCCCGGTCGAGAAGCGGCGCACGATATTCTTGGCAGGTTCGACTTCTTCGATTGCCACAGGTTTGCGTCCGTCTTCGTCAGCCGTCCTGAGGCGGAACATGCCGCGGATGGTCAGCAGCCGCTCGTTCTGCTCGTTCACGATCTGCGCGAACGCACGATAATGATCCCGCGAGTTGCCGCGCACCGCATGCTGCAGGCGCGACACCGTTTCCGCGGTCCAGACGTGGTCTTCGCCGCGTACGCGCACCGCATAGTCACCACCGACGTCGAGCATCGAACGATAGATCGGCGCGTCGCTGAAAGCGTCGCGGTGGCGGCGCACGGCCTCTTCGGCGATCTCGGCGAGAGCCACGCCTTCAATGCGCGTATGCGTGCCGGTGAAATACCTGTCGACGAAATCCTGCCGCAGGCCGACGGCATCGAAGATCTGCGCCCCGCAGTAGGACTGGTAGGTGGAGATGCCCATCTTGGACATCACCTTCAACAACCCCTTGCCGATCGCCTTGATATACTTCTTGACGATTTCCTTTTCGTCCGCCGGCTTGCCGGGCAGATCGTCCTTCATGGCGATCAGCGTCTCGAAAGCGAGATACGGATTGATTGCCTCCGCGCCGTAGCCGGCGAGACACGCAAAATGGTGCACCTCGCGCGGCTCGGCGGTCTCCAGGACCATGCCGACAGAGGTGCGTAAGCCGTTGCGGATCAGGTGATGATGCACCGCCGCGCAGGCAAGCAGCACGGGGATCGGAATGCGATCGGCGCCGGCCTTGCGATCGGACAGGATGATGATGTTGCAGCCGTTGCGGACTTCCTCTTCGGCGCGCTCGCAAAGCTCGTCGATTGCCCAACCCATCCCGTCGGCGCCGTGCTCGGCCGGGAAGGTAATGTCGAAAGTGCGCGACTTGAAATGGTCGCCGCTCATTTCCGAAATGGAGCGGATCTTCTCGAGATCCTCGTTGGTGAGGATCGGCTGGCGTACTTCGAGACGCTTGGTCTTCGAGGTGCCTTCGAGGTCGAATATGTTCGGCCGCGGTCCGATGATCGAGACAAGACTCATCACCAGCTCTTCGCGGATGGGGTCGATCGGCGGATTCGTGACCTGCGCGAAATTCTGCTTGAAATAGGTGAAGAGCGATTTCGGCCTGTTGGAGAGCGCCGAAATGGGGGTGTCGTTGCCCATGGAGCCGACCGCTTCCTCTCCGGTCGTCGCCATCGGCGTCATCAGAAACTTGATATCTTCCTGCGAGTACCCGAAAGCCTGCTGGCGATCGAGCAAAGACAAATTGGAGATTGGCGCCACATTGGCCGTATCCGGAAGATCCTCGAGGACAATCTGCGTGTGCCCGAGCCACTCCTTGTACGGATGGCTTTTTGCGAGCGTAGCCTTCAGCTCTTCATCCGGAATGAGCCGTCCTTCGTCGAGGTCGACGAGAAGCATCTTTCCCGGCTGCAGGCGCCATTTTTTGATGATGTCCTTCTCGGGAATGGGCAAGACACCCGTTTCGGACGCCATGATAATGCGATCGTCGCTGGTGAGCAGATATCGCGCCGGCCGCAAGCCATTGCGATCGAGCGTCGCGCCGATCTGTTTGCCGTTGGTGAAAGCGATCGCTGCGGGCCCGTCCCAGGGCTCCATCAACGCGGCGTTGTATTCGTAAAAAGCGCGCCGCTCCTCGTCCATGAGCGGGTTGCCGGCCCAGGCTTCGGGAATCATCATCATCATCGCGTGGGCAAGCGAGTAGCCGCCTTGCGTGAGGAATTCGAGTGCATTGTCGAAGCAGGCGGTATCGGACTGGCCTTCATACGAGATCGGCCAGAGTTTGTTGATGTCTTTGCCGAACAGCGGCGAAGACACCGAGGCCTGTCGCGCCGCCATCCAGTTGACGTTGCCGCGCAGCGTATTGATCTCGCCATTATGCGCGATGTAGCGATACGGGTGCGCGAGCGACCAGGTTGGAAACGTGTTGGTTGAGAAGCGCTGATGCACCAGCGCAAGCGCGCTCTCGAAGTCCGGATCGTGCAGATCGGGATAGTAGGTGCCGAGCTGATCGGCGAGGAACATGCCTTTGTAGATCACCGTCCGGCACGAAATCGATACCGGGTAGTAGCCCGACGTTCGCCGCTCTCGCCGGCGATAGATCGCATTGGAAATCGACTTGCGCAGGAT
>DATEKG010000387.1:0-10113 GCA_035277565.1 Pseudolabrys sp. | reverse complement strand
CACTCTCACCCAGCGCGGACACCTTGAGCGGAAAGTCGGCCCCGCACATGCCAGGCCCTTCGATCGGCTCCATCCGCACAACGCCGGCGCCGAGTTTGACGACACCGGACTTGAGGCATTCGACTTCCGCGTCGTGACGCCAGGGCTCGCGCTCGCCGAAAAAAAAGCTGCGGCCGCAGCCGGCAAGCGCCAGCAGCAAAGCCGCGCCGACAATCGAGAGGCCAACGCCAACTTTCATGCCCGCAAAAATGCGAGCAGTTTCTTTAACGAGGCTTCAACGATGGCGGCGGCCGAATTTGTTAAGGATAAGGATTCGTTGCCGCGGCTTTGGCCCGTATCCGAGGAGCCGCAAGCCGATTGTTTCGACCAAGAGCAATCGACCGGTAGCTTAGACTTGCCGCAGACTTAATCTGCTTCGCGCGCTCGGGCGGTAAAGCCGTAAATTCGCCACGATAGATCCGACACGCCAAGTTTTACCCCTCCAATTTTTTCGTGATTTGGATTCTTTTCGTCCATTCCATCAACCGCTTGCCGCAACCGCGTTGGCGCTAAGTGGATTTGTCGGAAATTCAGGGACGACGTCGGCGGGCGATGTCCGCACGGCGGCCGATCTGTGCTAGCCTTTTTTGTCAACCAGGGAGGGCCGTGACTTGAAGCTCAACGTGTTGGCGGTATGCGTCGTATTCGTTTTTGTGGGCGCAATCCTGCTGGGAGCATTCTGAGTTCAAGAGGCCGACGACGTCGCCAAACCAATAAATCGCCGGTGTAAAACCGGCCATCCATTCAGGCACCGGCGAGCTTTCGCTTTCCGGTGCTTTTTAATTCAGGCGGCGACGATACTGGGCGAGGTATGGGCGTCGTAGTTGAGTATGGGAGCGAGCCATCGCTCGCATTCGCTCACAGTCCAACCCTTCCGACGCGCATAGTCTTCCACCTGGTCACGCTCGATTTTGCCGACTCCGAAATACGCACTTTGCGGATGGCTGAAGTAGAGGCCACAAACCGCTGCGCCGGGCCACATGGCAAAGCTTTCGGTGAGCCTGACCCCGATGCGTTCGCTTCCGAGCAATTTGAAAAGCGTACCCTTCTCGGTGTGATCCGGTTGCGCCGGATATCCGGGCGCCGGGCGGATGCCGCGGTATCTTTCGGCGATCAGCTCCTCATTGCTGAGGGCTTCGCCGGGTGCATATGCCCAGAATTCCCTGCGCACGCGCTGGTGCAGGCGCTCGGCAAAGGCCTCGGCGAGGCGGTCGGCCAAGGCTTTTACCAGGATGGCCGAATAGTCATCATTTGCGCGCTTGAACCGCTCGGCAACTTCATCTTCACCGATGCCCGCGGTCACCGTGAAAGCGCCGACATAGTCGCGCAGACCACTGTCGCGCGGCGCAACGAAGTCACTCAATGCTGCATTGGCGCGGCCCTCGCGCTTTGACAGCTGCTGCCGCAGTGAATGCAGCACCACGATCGGTTGGGCGCGCGCCTCGTCGCTGAAGACGACAATGTCGTCGCCTTCGGCATTTGCCGGCCAGAATCCGAGAGCGGCGCTTGCCCTGAACCAGTGCTCGTCGACGATCTTGTCGAGCATCGCCCGCGCGTCGTCATAAAGCGACCGCGCCGCCGGGCCGAATTTCGGATCATCCAGAATGGCAGGGAACTTGCCCGAGAGCTCCCAGGTGGAAAAGAACGGCGTCCAGTCGATGGCGTCGATCAGATCCTTGACCGGGTATTCGGTGATCAGCTTCGTTCCGGTAAAACGCGGCGGGGGCGGCTGATAGGTGCCGGACCAGTCAAGCTTGAGCGCGTTTGCGCGGGCGGCGGCGAGCGGCAGGCGCGCCTTGTCTTCCTGCGCACGCGCATGTGCGGCCGCGATCCGTGCGTACTCGCCGCGCAGTTCAGCGACATAAGGGGCCCTTGCGTCGACGGACATCAATGATTGAGCGACGCCGACTGCGCGGCTTGCATCGTTCACATACACCGTCTGCCCGCGCCTGTAGTTCGGATGGATCTTGACCGCGGTGTGAACCCGGCTCGTGGTAGCCCCGCCGATCAACAACGGAAGCTCGAAACCCTGCCGCTCCATTTCGGCCGCAACGTGACACATCTCGTCGAGCGACGGCGTGATCAGGCCGGACAGTCCAATGATGTCGGCCTTTTCGGTGCGGGCGGTCTCCAGAATCCTGTCGGCCGGCACCATCACGCCGAGGTCGACGACCTCGTAATTGTTGCACTGAAGGACGACGCCGACGATGTTCTTGCCGATGTCGTGGACGTCTCCTTTCACGGTCGCCATCACAATCTTGCCGTTCGAGCCGCCATGCGCGCGGCCGTCTTTCTCCTGTTCCATGAATGGCATCAGATAGGCAACCGCCTGTTTCATCACGCGCGCCGATTTCACCACTTGCGGCAGGAACATCTTTCCGGACCCGAAGAGATCGCCGACAATGTTCATGCCTTCCATCAGCGGGCCCTCGATGACATCGAGCGGGCGCTTCGCGCGCAATCGCGCTTCTTCCACGTCGGTGTCAATAAAATCCGTGATGCCATGCACGAGCGCATGTGCAAGCCGCTTCTCGACGGGCTGTTCACGCCAGGCGAGGTCGACTTCCTTGCCGGCCTGCCCCGTTCCTTGAAACCTTTTTGCAATGTCGAGCAGGCGTTCGGCCGCGTCGGGCCGGCGATTGAGCACCACGTCCTCGCATGCGCCCCGCAATTCCGGGTCGAGATCGTCGTAGACCGCGATTTGTCCGGCATTGACAATGCCCATGTCCATGCCGGCCTGAATGGCATGGAACAGAAAGACCGAATGCATCGCCTGCCGCACGCGTTCATTGCCACGGAACGAAAACGACAGGTTCGACACGCCGCCGGAGATGTGCGTGTGCGGGAGGTCCCTGCGGATGCGGCGCGCCGCTTCGATGAAAGCGATCCCGTAGCCGTTGTGTTCCTCCATTCCGGTCGCGACGGCGAAGATATTCGGATCGAAAATAATGTCTTCGGGCGGAAAGCCCACTTTATTGACGAGAATGTCATACGCGCGCGCGCAGATCGCGGTCTTGCGATCGAGCGTGTCGGCCTGTCCTTTCTCGTCGAAAGCCATCACGACGACAGCCGCTCCATAGCGGCGTATCGTGCGCGCATGTTCGACAAAGGCAGCCTCGCCTTCCTTCAGCGAGATCGAATTGACGACGGATTTGCCCTGCAGGCATTTCAGCCCCGCTTCGATCACCGAAAATTTCGATGAATCGACCATGACAGGCACGCGCGAAATATCGGGCTCCGCGGCGATCAGATTGAGGAAGGTTGTCATCGCCTGTTCGGAATCGAGCAGCCCTTCATCCATATTGACGTCGATCACCTGAGCGCCGCTCTCAACCTGCTCGCGCGCGATCGACAGCGCCGCTGAATAATCATTGGCGGTGACAAGTTTGCGAAATTTCGCAGAGCCGGTGACATTGGTGCGCTCGCCGACATTCACGAACGGGATTTCGGGTGTGAGCGAAAAAAGCTCAAGTCCGGAGAGCCGCAATTGCCGGGCAACGTCCGGCACGGCGCGCGGTTTCTTTCCGGTTACCGCCTTGGCGATTGCCGCAATGTGCTCGGGCGTCGTGCCGCAACAGCCGCCGACGACGTTGACCAGTCCTGCCTCGGCGAATTCGCCGAGCAGTTCCGCCATATATTCCGGACTTTCGTCGTAGTAGCCGAACTCGTTCGGCAGTCCTGCATTCGGATAAGCGCAGACAAATGTATCGGCGAGGCGGCCGAGTTCTTCGATATGCGCGCGCATTTCACGTGCGCCCAGAGCACAATTGAGCCCGATGGTTACCGGATCAGCGTGCCGGACCGAATTCCAGAATGCGCCTGGTGTCTGCCCGGACAGGAGGCGGCCTGACCGATCGGTGATCGTGCCGGAAATCATCACCGGGATATCGAGATTGCGCTCCTCGCACAGCTCTGAAATCGCAAAGATCGCCGCTTTGGCATTGAGCGTATCGAAGATGGTCTCGATCAGAAGCAGGTCGGCGCCGCCGTCCAGCAGGCCGCGCGCCTGCTCGCCATAGGCAATACGCAGTTGATCGAAGGTTATTGCACGGAAGCCGGGATTGGCGACGTCGGGCGAGATCGACGCGGTGCGGTTTGTAGGGCCGAGGGCGCCGGCAACAAACCGGCGGCGCCCATCCTCTTTTTCGGCGCGTGTTGCGGCTTCGCGCGCAAGGGCGGCGCCGGCCTGATTGAGCTCGTAGGCAATTTCCTCCATGCCATAGTCGGCCTGAGCGATCGAGGTCGATGAGAATGTATTGGTCGAGACGATGTCGGCGCCGGCGCGAAAATACGCAAGATGAATGTCACGTACCGCATCCGGCCGGCTGAGATTGAGGAGATCGTTATTGCCCCGCACCTCGCGGTTCCACGCGTCGAAACGCGCGCCGCGATAGCCTTCCTCATTGAGCTTGAGACCCTGGATCATCGTGCCCATCGCACCATCAAGCACGAGGATCCGCGACTTCAGCAGGTCAACAAAAGCAGTTCGGGTATTGGCAGAAACCTCACGCAAGACAGACAGTCTCCCGGATCAGTTGACACGTTGCACCGCGGGCCGCAGGCCCAGCAAATGACAAATCGCGAAGACTAGATCGGCGCGATTCATCGTGTAAAAGTGGAATGTCGTGACGCCGCGATCGACCAGATCGAACACCTGCTCGGCGGCGACTGCCGCCGCGATCAGCTTTCGCGTGGCGACGTCGTTGTCGAGACCGTGAAAGCGGTCGGCAATCCACGCCGGTACCGATGCTCCACATCGCTTTGCGAAACCGGTCGTCGCCTTGAAATTCTGCACCGGCAGTATGCCGGGCACGATCGGAATATCGATGCCGCGCGCGCGCACCCGGTCAAGATAGCGGAAATAGAGATCATTCTCGAAAAAGAACTGTGTAATGGCGCGGCCTGCGCCGGCATCAACCTTTGCCTTGAGCATATCGATATCGGCCTCGACCGTGCTGCTCTCCGGATGTTTTTCCGGATAGGCCGAAACCGAAACTTCGAAGTCCGGCGCGATGCGCTTTATTCCTCCAACAAGATCGGCGGCGTTCTTGTACCCGCCCGGATGCGGCATATAGGGCTCTCCCGCTCCGCCGACCGGATCGCCTCGCAGGGCCACAATATGGCGAACACCGGCGTCGTGATAATTGCGCACAATGGCGTCGACCTCCGCTCCCGTCGCCGCAACACAAGTGAGATGCGCCGCCGGTGTGAGCGGGGTTTCCGCGAGAAGCCGCTTGACGGTCGCGTGCGTGCGCTCCCGCGTGCTTCCGCCGGCGCCGTAGGTAACGGACACGAAATCGGGAGCAAGCGGAGCAAGCCGTTCGATCGATTCCCACAGGATTCGATCCATCTCTTCGCTGTTCGGCGGAAAAAATTCGAATGACACGCCAATGCGGCGCGGCGCTCCGGGCGTGAAACGACTCAAACGCACGGGACTGTTCATTACGCAACCTCGCGCCGCAGAGGGGTGGCCATTAACGCTCGTGTGTCGCGCGCGAGCCAGAGCGAAACCGCAATCTTTCCGTCGGAGTCCGGTTCGGGCGCGAGCGACCTGTGCATCACCGGCTCGAGGCCCGATGACGTCATCCATTGCGTCACGGTTTCGGACGCAAAGCCCAGCCGCCGGTGGGCGAACTGTTCGCGCAGGAATTCCTGCTCGTGCGGCGCAAAATCGACGATCAGAAGACGGCCGCCCGGACGGAGGACGCGGGCAGCCTCGCGGATCGCGCGCGCCCCGTCGTCGAGGAAGTGCAGCACCTGATGCAGGATCACGACATCGAAGGAATCATTGGCGATCGGGAGATCGTAGATGTCGCCCTGGCGCACGCTGCAGTTCTTCAGCCCGGCGCGCTCCAGGCGATCGCGCGCGAGCAGGAGCATGTCGAGCGAAAGGTCGAGTCCGAGCCCGCGTTCGATGTCGTGACCGAAAATTTCGAGCATCCGCCCGGTGCCTGTGCCGAGATCCAGCAGCGACCGGAACGGCTTGTCGGCAAGCGCTGCGCGGATTGCTTCCTCAACGGCTTCATCGGCGACGTGCAGCTTGCGGATACGATCCCATTCAGCGGCATGGGCGCGGAAATAGGCCTGCGCCGCGGCGGCGCGCGCCTGCCGCACGGATTCCAGACGCGCGCGATCGCGCGCAATCGTCTGATCAGCCGCGTCAAGCCGCCCGACCAGCGCGCGCGCGACTTCGGCGCCGCCGCCGTGCTCGGCAAGCCGGAAAAAGGCCCATGTGCCCTCGCGGAAGCGCTCGACCAGCCCTGCTTCCACCAGCAGTTTGAGGTGGCGCGATATCCGCGGCTGCGATTGGCGCAGAATGTCGGTGAGATCGGAGACCGTGAGCTCGGCCTCGGCTACCAGGGCGAGGATGCGCAGCCGTGTCTCCTCCCCGGCAGCCTTGAGCGCCGCATTGAGAGCCTCAAATCCGAGTTTGCCGGCGGCGGACATGAACAGGGCTCGGTCCCTCTTCTTGGGCTGTTTCCCACTATATAAGGATATATTTATACCTTTAAGAAGTTAAAATCAAGCATGCTATCGAGGGTGCGGCGCGGCTTCTGTATTCATGGCCGGATCGTTAGGCTCTCAAGCTCGTAAAATTTCGGCAGAGCGGACGTGAAAAACGATTTTGGCGTTAGGGAAGGCGAAAAAACCATCGAACTGCCGGCGCGATCTGACGCGGGGCTCTACTTTATTGGACGCATCCACACACCCTGGAAGGAGCGCAAGGATTGCCCGAAAAATGCGCGCGAATCCGAAGCCGTCTGCGTGGTGGAGCTTGATCCGCGCTGGCGCGAGGGCCTCAAGGATGTCGAGACCTGCAGCCATCTGATCCTGCTCTACTGGATGGACCACTCTCCGCGAAATCTCGTGCTGCAGGTCCCCGGCCATTACGGCGTTCAGCACGGTACATTCGCACTGCGCTCGCCGGCACGGCCGAACCCGGTCGCAATGAGCGTCGTCAAGCTGCTGCGCGTCGACGGCACCAGGCTTTCGGTCGTCGGGTTAGACTGCCTCGACAACACACCGCTCATAGATATCAAGCCCTATTTCGCATCAACCGATAGCGTGCCCGACGCTGTGGTCGGCTGGCACAGGAAAAAAGACTAGAAGTCTCAAATTCAATTTTCGGCAATTCGTTTCCGAACATTAATTGTTTTTATCATCGGGCCTTCAGGGAACCTTTGAACCTTCTCGGCGATTTTCCCGACACAATTCGGGGGAGGGCAAACCGTCGAGGGTGCCATGATCCGGTCTGTTTCGATTGCCGCGCTGGCAACCGCTGCGGCGTTGTCATGTGGCGTTGCCAATGCCGACCCGCTATTCGCCTTTCTCAATCCCTTCCCTCCCTCGCAGATGTCGCCGGCAATTGACCCGCAGGCCGCCGAGCCCGCTCCCGCCGAAGAAAGTGAGAACGCACAACTTGCCCCGCGGCTGCAGCGGCAGGTCGTCGATTATCCGAGCCACGAAGCTCCCGGCACGGTCATCATCGATACCCCGCACACATTTCTTTATTACGTGCTCGGCGACGGCAAGGCGCTCCGTTACGGCATCGGTGTCGGCCGTAAGGGCTTCACGTGGTCGGGGGTGAAATCGATTGTTCGCAAGGCTGAATGGCCGGACTGGTATCCGCCGTCGCAAATGATTGCGCGTCAGCCCTATCTGCCGCGCATGGTTGCAGGCGGGCCGGGAAATCCGCTGGGCGCCCGCGCCATGTATATCGGCGGGACCGAATATCGAATCCACGGCACCAACGATCCATCGACGATCGGAAAATTCGTGTCGAGCGGATGCATTCGCATGACCAACGACAACGTGATCGACCTTTACAGGCGTGTGCAGGTCGGCGCGAAGGTCATCGTCCTGCCCCAGACCTATGTCGCCGAGTCGACCGCGCGCGCTCATCCCGTCTCGATGACGCAATCCTATGCTCCGCAGCCGCCCACACCGGCCGAGGCGACCTGGGATCGCATTCGTGGCTCCCGCCCCTACTGATTCATATTTCGACTTGGCTTCCAATCTGGCCCGGACCCATGCCGGGCCAGATTTTCCGTGCTTGTGCAACACCGGCGATGACGGCTAAACCGTAGCGAATTAAGGGGCTTCGTTTTCGCTCGTCAGGCGGGAAAAAAATTATGCGTATTGCGGCGATGGCGGCCGGTGCGGTCGGCGGATATTTCGGAGCACGGCTCGCGGCGGCGGGTCACGATGTATTTTTCATCGCACGCGGCGCCCATCGCGATGCCATTGCGAAGAACGGCCTGAAAATAGAAAGCGTACACGGCGATCTGCACTTGCCGAAGCCGAACGTCACTGACGATCCCGGCAAGGTGGGACCCGTCGATGTCGTCCTCTTCGCAGTGAAGCTCTGGGACACCGAAACCGCGGCAGCGGCGGCGCGCCCGCTCGTCGGCCCCGATAGTCGTCTCATCACGTTTCAAAACGGCGTTGACAGCGTGGAAAGGCTGTCCGCCGTGCTCGGCGCCGATCGCGTTGTTGGGGGGGCAGCCTACATCGCCACCGTGATTGGATCGCCGGGTGTCATCATGCACACAAGCAATTTCGCCATGATGCGGTTCGGCCGCGCGGACAGGCGCGCCGACGGCAAACTCGATTCATTTGTCGAAGCCGGTCAGGCGGCGAAGCTCGACATCGCGCTGTCCGCCGACATCGACCGCGAGCTATGGCAGAAATTCATTTTTCTCACCGCCATGGCCGGGACGACTGCAAGCATGCGCTCTCCAATTGGACCCATCGTTGCCGATCCCGAGCTGCGCAATTTCTTCCGGGCGCTGATGGAGGAGGCTCTTGCCGTAGGCAAGGCGAAAGGCGTCGCGCTCGACGCCGGCTACATCGAGGACCGGATGGGATTCGTCGCGACCAAGGTCGAACCCGGCATGAAGGCATCCATGGCGCACGACCTGGAGCGCGGAAACCGTATCGAGCTTGATTGGCTCGCCGGCAAAGTGCGGGCGCTCGGGAAACAGTATGGAATTCCGACGCCCGCAAGCGACACAGTCTATACGGTCCTCAAGCTCCACCGCATGGGATCGCGGCCCTGACTGTCGGCATTGCACTCGCACCCGACGATGGGATCGTGATGGAGCGCGCGACAAATCCGCACAGCCCGGCCAATAAGCGGTTCCGCACCTAGCAAAAAACGGCGGATGCATTCAAAAAGAAACCCCGGCGAGTGGCCGGGGCTTCCCGTGCGTTACGGCTGGATAGGGGCAAACCAACCAACCGTCCCGGCACATTCCGATGTGGCACTAACGCCGCCACGATGAAGGCGGCGTCGAAAATCCCGCAATTGTTGCAGTCGGGCTGCAAGGTCCCCAGCGACAATGCAGTGTGGTGCCCGGTCTGCACCCCAGTGAGAGAGGAAAGTGCGTGAGGCATTCGATGCCCTTTCTCGCAAGCACGCCTTCGTCTAGGTTATTGATTCAGATTAATGAGAGGCGATAGCGTTTCGTCGATGAGAGCACCGGGCACCACAACCTCCGGCAATAAATTGGATCACCATCCGTTCGTCGCCCGGCTGTTGCAGCACGTCGAGTTGACGGCTACCGACTTCAAGGCGCTCGACTCGATCATTGACGGCGACCTGTTGATCCGCCGGCGGCACGATCTCGTCGTCGACGGTTTCGAATACCGCAAACTGTGCTTCGTGAAAGACGGCTTCGCCGTGCGCTACAAATTATTGCGCAACGGCAAAAGGCAGATCGTCAATGTCGTCCTGCCTGGCGATGTGGTCGGCTTGCCTGGAAGCTTCTACGAGCGCGCCGCGTATTCGGTGACTGCAATCACCGACCTCACGATGAACGTCTGCGCACTCGAATCCTACGTCCAGCTTTGCTACCGGCGCCCGCAATTCGCGCTCGCGCTGTGCTGGACGGCGGTGCAGGAAGCGACGACGCACGCGGAACATATCATCAATCTCGGACGCCGCACGCCGCTCGAACGCCTGTCGCATTTCCTTCTCGAGTTGCATACGCGGCTGCGCATTGTCGGCCGTGCCGACGAAACCAGTTTCACCCTGCCGTTTTCTCAGGAAATCATGGCGGACGTGCTCGGGCT
>DATEKG010000386.1:0-3218 GCA_035277565.1 Pseudolabrys sp. | reverse complement strand
CATCTGCACCGCACCGAGCTGCATGGCTTCCAGCTCTTCTTTATCCTTGTAGAGGGTTGAGTTCGGATAGACTTCAACCTTCACCTTGCCGTTGGTGTATTTCTCGGCAAGTTCCTTGAACTTGTCGGCCCCCTTGCCCTTCGGCGTGTTGGGCGCGACGACGTGGCTGAACTTGATCACGATGGGGGCCTGAGCATTCGCCACGCCCGGCCCTACGAAAATGGCGGCCGCAGCCGCCGCAAGAATCCACTTGCGCATACGTATTTCCTCCAGTTGGTCGCCCGGATCTCGGCTTGCGCCTGCGTTTTTTTATTGCGGGTACCCTGACACTTGCCCGGAAAAACGGCAAGCCGAACCGTGAATTGCACCCGCGCCTTCGCATTAGCAAAAGGTCGGATGATTAATTTCCGCAATGCGGTGAAGACGCCGTTCGCGCCTACATATTTACCGAGTGCCGGCTTGCAGTTGAGTAGTGCCGGGCGCCGCTCAGACGCCGAGATAGGCCTCACGGATTTGCGGCCTCGCGGCAACCTCCCGGGAGGGCCCTTCCGTAAATGGATGACCGTCAGAGATGACGTAGGCATAGTCACTCAGCGCCAGCGCAAGATGCACATTCTGTTCGACCAGGAGAATTGTAGTCCCCGCTTCCTTCAGGGCCTTCAGGGTGATCACCAGCTGCTGCACCACGACCGGCGCAAGACCCAGCGACAGTTCGTCAATGATGAGAATCTTGGGGTCGGACATCAGCCCGCGCGCGATGGCGAGCATTTGCTGTTCGCCGCCTGAAAAGGTCCCTGCCCGCTGACGCCGCCGCTCCTTCAATCGCGGAAAAAGCGCGAATACTCTATCGAGATTATCCGCATGGCGTCTGCGCGCCCGCGCCGCGTAGGCGCCCATTTCGAGATTTTCCTCGACCGTCATGTCGGGATAAAGCTGCCGGCCCTCCGGCACCAGCACGAGCCCGAGCGCAACCTTGGCATGCGTCGACAGCCTGGTGACATCCTCGCCCTCGAAAGTGACGCGCCCCGCCATGGGACGGAGCGTGCCGGTGACCGCGCGCAGGCTCGTGGTTTTCCCGGCACCGTTTGCGCCAACCAGGGTGGTCATGGTGCCGCGCCTGACCTTGAACGAGATGCCCCACAGCACCTGGACATCGTCATAGCCTGCTTCCAGGCCTTCAACTTCAAGCAGCGCGGCATCGGACGAGGTCATGGCGCCTTCTCCGCCGCCGTTTCCAGCAGGCTGGAATCGCCGAGATAGGCCTTGATCACATCCGGGTTCTCGGCAATTTCGCGCGGCGTGCCCTCAGCCAGCTTGCTGCCGAGATTGAGTACGACGATACGGTCGGACAGGCTCATGATCGCGCGCATGACGTGTTCGATCATCAGGATCGTCACGCCGCTTTTGCGGATGCCGCGGATCGTCTCGATCATGAGTTCGACCTCGGTCGGATTGAGCCCGGCAAGAACTTCGTCAAGCAGCAGAAGCTTCGGATGTGCGGCCAGGGCGCGCGCCATCTCAAGACGCTTTTTGCCAGCAGTTGTAAGTGCGCCAGCAAGTGCATCGATGCGGTTGCCAAGCCCGACCGATTGCGCGACCGCGTGCGCGGCGGCGCGGGCATCGGCAAGTGTCATGTTTTCGCGCCCGAAACAGGCGCCGACCATGCAATTTTCCAGAACGGTCAGGCCCAGGAGCGGCTGCATGATCTGATGCGCGCGCGCGAGTCCGTGACGCGCGACGACATAAGGCGGTTCGCCGGTGATATCCTTCCCGTCAAAAATGACCTGGCCCTTGTCGGGCGGCGTAACGCCGTTGACGATATTGAAGACCGTCGACTTGCCGGCGCCGTTCGGGCCGATCAGTCCGAGGATCTCGCCCTGGCTGATGGAAAAGCTCAGGCCGGCAACGGCATCCACGCCGCCGAACCGCTTGGTCAAATCCTTTGCTTCAAGGAGCGAACTCATTGAAGCCACTTTCGCAAGATCGGCAGACGTTGCCTCAGGAAGCCCATCAACCCGCCCGGAACAAAAAGGACAATGATCAGCAGCAGCGCACCTGCGAGCACGAGCTGCAGATGCGAGAAGGTTTCCGAGAACAAAAGATAACTGCGCATCGTTTCATAGAGAAACGCTCCGATCACCGGTCCGGTGACAGTGCCGGCGCCGCCGAGCATGAGCATCACGATCGCCTCGATCGAGGTCGTGAGATCGAACGCCCCTTCCGGTTCGATAATGCCGCTCTTGAAAAAGTAGAGCGCTCCCGCCACCGCCGGCAGAAAGGCTGAAACGCTGTAGACGATTGCCTTGTAGCGCGGCGTCGGCACACCGAGCACCGCGGCGGCATCCTCGTTCTCGCCGATGGCCATGATTCCGAGGCCGAATTTCGATGTCTTGATGCCATAGGAGAGCAGCAGCGACAGGCCCATCACGCCGACAAGGAGGAAATAGCAGAGCCAAAGGGCGTTGAGCGGGCCGCCGAACGGCGCATAAGCATCCATCGACAGATAGATGCCTGTCGCCCCTCCCCAGGGCTCGAAATTGGTGACAAAGGCATGGACCGCCTCGTTGATACCAATCGTTGCCAGGGCGAAGAAAGCGCCGCGCAAATGCAGAATGGCGCGTCCGAAGAGATAGGCGAGCGCGCTGACGCAGACGCCGCCGATGAGTGCGGCGACGACAATATTCACGTGCCATGATGTCGCGAGATAGACGCCGATATAACCGCCGAGCCCAAAGAAGACGATGTTGCCGAAGTTCACGTAGCCGGCATAACCGATCATGAGGTTGAGATTGCTGGCCATGATCACGTAGACCGAAGCCAGAAGAATGCTTTCACGCACGGTGACCCGATCAAGAATCATCGGGAGCGCCGCGCAAACAATTGTGAAAACGACGATCAGCCAGGGATACGGCTCACGCAGGCGCCGCCAAACTTCTCCGGTGCGGCTCTTGTGCGGCCGGAATTCGGCAGCTTTCGCTACATCCTGAGAAACATTGCTCGACACGGGCGTCATGGCCTGGTGAACGCGAAAATGCCGCGCGGGAACGCGATCAGGGTGATGACGAAAAGCCCGAATTCGATAATCGGCGTCCAGCTCACCGGCGTGAACGGCGTTGCGAGCCCTTCCACAATGCCGAGCGCGATGCCGCCGAGCAAAGCACCGGCCGGATTACCGAGCCCGCCGAGCACCGTCACCACAAAGCTCTTGAGCTGATATG
>DATEKG010000385.1:0-15558 GCA_035277565.1 Pseudolabrys sp. | reverse complement strand
CTCGATATAGGCGAGCGCTTTTTCCAGCGTCATGCGGATCGGCGGCGTCAATCGCACCGCCTCGTCCTTCGACGTGGTGCGGATATTGGTGAGCTTCTTGCCCTTGAGTACATTGACGATGAGATCGTTCCCGCGCGTGTGCTCGCCGACGATCATGCCTTTGTAGACTTTCCAGCCGGGTTCGATCACCATCGGGCCGCGATCTTCAAGGTTCCAAAGTGCATAGGCGACCGCCTCGCCCTGATCGTTGGAAATCAACACCCCGTTGCGCCGCCCCTGGATCGGTCCCTTGTAGGCCGCATAGGCGTGAAACAGGCGATTCATGGTGGCGGTGCCGCGCGTGTCGGTCAGCAATTCGCCCTGATAGCCAATAAGGCCGCGCGTCGGTGCATGGAAAACCAGCCGCAGCCGGCCTCCGCCGGAAGGCTTCATCTCCATCATGTCGGCTTTGCGCTCGGCCATCTTCTGCACGACGATACCGGCGTGTTCCTCGTCCAGATCGATGACAACTTCTTCAACCGGCTCGAGCATTTCGCCGCTGGCCGGGTCTTCCTTCAGCAGTACCTTCGGCCGCGATACCGAAAGCTCGAAACCCTCGCGCCGCATGGTTTCGATCAGGATACCGAGCTGCAGCTCACCGCGGCCGGCAACTTCCATCGAATCCTTTTCATCCGATTCGCGCACGCGCAGCGCCACGTTGCCTTCCGCTTCGCGCAAAAGCCGGTCGCGGATCATGCGGCCGGTGACCTTGTCGCCTTCAGTGCCTGCGAGCGGCGAGTCGTTGACGCGGAATACCATTGCCAGCGTGGGCGGATCGATCGGCTGCGCGGGCAGCGGGACTTCAACCTCCGGCGCGCAGATCGTGTTTGACACCGTCGCGCTCGGAAGTCCTGCGACGGCGACAATGTCGCCTGCTTCCGCTTCCTCGACGCCGGTGCGCTCGAGCCCCCGAAACGCGAGCAGCTTTGTCACGCGGCCGGTCTCGATGAGGTTGCCCTCGCGATCGAGCACCTTCACCGCCTGGTTCGGCTTGATCGTGCCCGATGTGATCCGCCCGGTAACGATGCGGCCGAGATAGGGATTGGCCTCGAGGATCGTACCCAGCATCCGGAACGGTCCCGCCTCGACATGCGGCGGCTTCACGTGCCTGAGGACGAGATCAAACAGCGGCGCCATGGACTCCTTGGGCCCTTCGAGTGTGGCTGCCATCCAGCCTTCCTTGGCAGAGCCGTAGAGAATGGGAAAATCAAGCTGCTCGTCGGTGGCGTCGAGCGCGGCGAAAAGATCGAAAACTTCATTGACGACTTGCGTAGCGCGCGCGTCGCCCCGGTCGACCTTGTTGATGACGACGATGGGTTTGAGCCCCATTTTGAGCGCCTTCGAGACCACGAATTTGGTTTGCGGCAATGGCCCTTCCGCGGCGTCGACCAGGACCAGCGCGCCGTCGACCATATTCAGGATGCGCTCGACCTCGCCGCCGAAGTCCGCGTGACCGGGCGTGTCGACAATATTGATGCGTGTGTTTTTCCAGACGACCGATGTCGCCTTGGCGAGGATTGTGATTCCGCGCTCCCGTTCGAGATCATTGGAATCCATGGCGCGTTCGACGACGCGCTGGTTCTCGCGAAATGCGCCCGATTGCTGCAGGAGTCTGTCGACCAGGGTTGTCTTGCCGTGGTCGACATGCGCGATGATCGCGACGTTGCGGAGATCCATTCAGGTTTCCGGAAATTAAAGCGCGGGCTCCGTGGCCCGCGACGCGACGCTATTGCAGCGCAATATAGTCACGGGCGCCGCAGATGCAACCGCCCGCCAGGGCCTGCCGGAAACGAGGTTAAGCGCCGCTTGCGCGACTCCAGGGCCCAATGCGGGCGCCGCGCGGCAGCGCCTCTTGCAGCATCATCATCTCGGCAATGGTTTCGCTGGTCACGAGACCGACGATCTGGCCACCCGCATTGGTGACACCGACCGCCGGCGCTGACTTCTGCTGGAGCAGCTTGAAGGCCTGCTCGAGTGTCGAGCGATATCCGATGGTCGGGAGTTCCACGGCCATGGCATCGGAAACGCGCGCGTCGGCGCCATGCGTCTTGATGGCACGAATCAGGTCGCCGCGGCCGAGGACGCCAACCGGCTTGCCGGCTTCGTCGACGACCGGAAATTCGCCCTGGCTCGTCTGCAGAAGGGCCTGGACCGCCTCATCGATATGCGCATGCGGAGAAAGGGTCGCGAACCTGGTCATCATCGCGTAGCTCACCGGGACTCCACGCGACGCCGCTCGCAGCGCCACCATGTGCGACTCCGAGGAGGCCGCGAGGTAGACGAAAATCGCGATGAAAATGAGGATCGGATTGAACATCAGACCGAAGAATCCAAGTGCGAAGGCGACGAACTGTCCGATCGCCGCCGCAATTTCGGTTGCGCGGACATAGCCGAAGCGGCTGGCCAGCAGCGCACGGAGCACGCGCCCCCCGTCCATCGGAAAGGCGGGAATCATATTGAAAAGAGCCAGGAATAAATTCACCGCGGCAAGGCGATCAATCAGTGGAATTCCCAGATTGTCGACAGCCGCCGCGGCTCCCGATTCCAGATTGGCGTTGAAGACAAAAATCAGCACGCCTGCAATCAGGACATTAACCAGCGGCCCGGCAATCGCGATGAGAAATTCTTCCCACGGCTCCTCGGGTATCCGTTCGAGTTGAGCGACACCGCCGATCGGGAGCAGCGTCACGTAGGGCGTGGGTACACCGAAAGCGCGGGCGGTAAATATGTGCCCGAACTCGTGCAACAGCACGCACAGAAACAACAGCACGAGATAAATCAGGCTGGCCCAGGCCGTCGCCGCTCCGCTTCTGGCGTAGCTCGCCGCGAATATCCAGGCGAGAAACAGCAGGAAGGTCAGATGAATGCGCACCACGGTGCCGGCGACTTTGCCGATATTCAAGGACCAGGTCATGGAAGCCTCGTATGGTGGGTGCCTATCCCTATGAGCTAGTATCGCATGCCATTTATTGCGAGGGCGCGACGTCCAGTGAAGGGGTGAAATACCGCGATGGGCGACAGTTATGCCAAGGTGAAAGTAGCCGCAGTGCAGGCTGCCTCGGTTTTTCTCGATCGGGACGGTTCGACGGAAAAGGCGTGCCGGCTGATCCGCGAGGCGGGGAAGGGCGGCGCGCGAGTGATCGGATTTCCGGAAGGCTTCATTCCGGCGCATCCGGTCTGGTACCACCATCATGCGGCGACCGGCGCAGTAGCCAACAGATTGGCGGTTGAGCTTTTCAAGAACTCGGTTGAGATTCCCGGTCCTGAAACCGACGCCCTATGCGCGGCCGCGCGTGACGCCAGCGCCTATGTCGTGATCGGGGTCTGCGAGAAGCTGCCGCAGACAACCGGCACAATGTTCAACACGCAAGTTTACATCGGGCCCGACGGCACCCTTATCCGCAAGCACCAGAAGATCATGCCCACGGTCGGCGAGCGGCTCGTTCATACCGGCGGCTACGGGGACACGTTCGGTGCTTTCCAGAGCGAGTTCGGGCCGATGAGCGCGCTCATCTGCGGTGAAAATTCCAATCCGCTTGCCATTTTCGCCCTGATTGCAGAAGGCACGCGGATCCACGTCATGAGCTGGCCAAACCATTTTCCGACCAGCGGTGATCCGCTGCGCAATCGCGTTGCCATCGATTCCCAGGCCTTCGCACAGATGAGCAAGGCCTTCGTGATCTCGGCTTGCGGAACGGTCGATGAGCGCATGATAGAGATGCTGCAGGCGGGTCCGGCGGGTGAGAAGTTCTTGCGTGATCCGAACTGTTGCGGCGGTTCTCTGATCGTCGATCCGTTGAGCCGCATCATCGCCGGTCCGATGGGCGCCGAGGAAGGCATCCTCTATGCAGAGTGCAATCTCGATCTCGGCATCCAGATGAAGCTCCGGCACGATTTCGCCGGTCACTATAATCGGCCTGATATTTTTCACCTCCATGTGAATCGAGCCGCCCCGCAACTTTATTCGGTGCATGGCGTTGAGCCGCCGGCGGCATTGACCGGCGGCGAGGAAACGCGCGCGCTTCCGCCGCAAACGAAACGGCTGCGAGGACCGGACGATGACGAGGCGCCCGGTGCGTCCATGGGAATGCCCGGCGAATAGCAGACGCCGGAGTGCGACTGAGAGGTCCGATATGAGCGAGAAACTGACGGGAAACGCGCGTAAAACTGCGTTGGCAAGGCTTGGCGGCTGGTCTGAAGTCAGCGGACGTGACGCGATCACCAAGAAGTTCGTCTTCAAGGATTTCAATCAGGCGTTCGGGTTCATGTCGCGCTCCGCGCTGGTTGCCGAAAAGATGGATCACCATCCCGAGTGGTTCAATGTCTACAAGACCGTCGAAGTCACGCTGTCGACGCATGATGCAGGAGGCCTGACAGAGCGGGACGTCAAGCTCGCGGAAGCAATGGACCGGATTGCCGCGGCCTAAATCACCGGCGGCACTGCCGGAGCCCCGCTTGCGGCGCTCGCTGTGGATCACCACATCTCCCCGGCATGACCGCAGCATCCTTTGGTTTCTGGCGTTCCAGCCGCGAGCAACGCGACTTTCGCCGCCGCTTTATTGGCAAGCTGGCAGGTGTGGCGGCGTTGATTCCCTTCGCCGAAGATCTCCTGACCGCATATTATTGCGCCTTCGATCGGCAAACGCCCCTATCGGTCAAAACCGCCTTGATCGGTGCGCTCGCTTATTTCGTTCTTCCGACCGACGCCATTCCCGACTTTTTGCCGCTGGTGGGGTTTACCGACGATGCGGCCGTTCTTGCAGCCGCCATCAAGCTGGTGACTGACCATATCCGCCCTGAACATCGAGAAGCCGCACGCCGCAGGCTCGCCGGCCTTGCCGCATCGAATGCCTAGAGAGGCGGCTCACGGCCGCAAGATAACCTTGCCCATCACTTGTCGTTCGGAAATGGTCTTGAGCGCCGTCGCGGCGTCTGCCAGCGGATAAACCGCGTGAACGTGCGATGAAAGCTTCCCTTCGACGCACCAGGCAAGCAGCTGTTCGGTATTGGCTCGATGGCCGGCTGGATTGCGCGTGACCCAGGAGCCCCAGAAGACACCGATTACGTCGCAGCCTTTCAGCAGAACGAGATTGAGCGGTAATTTCGGAATTTCGCCGGCGGCAAAGCCGACGACAAGAAAACGGCCCTGCCATGCGATCGAACGCAATGCGACTTCGGTATAAGGCCCGCCGACCGTATCGTAGATGACGTCGGCGCCACGCCCCTGCGTGACGCCCCGCAGGGCTGCCTTGAGATCTTCATTGCCGTAGTCGATACCTTCATCGGCTCCGCGTCTGCGCGCAAACGCGATTTTTTCGACAGACGAGGCGCAGGCCACGACGCGCGCCTGCATGAGCTTGCCGAGTTCTACCGCGGCAAGTCCTGCGCCGCCGGAAGCGCCAAGCACCGCGAGTGTTTCGCCCGGCTTGAGTCTGGCGCGGTCCTTGAGTGCATGCAGGGTTGTGCCGTAGGTCACGCAAAGTCCGGCAGCACGATCAAAATCAAGCGCGTCGGGAATCCTGATCAGAAGGCTTTCGGCAATCGCGATGCGCTCGCGCGCGGCGCCGTAGCCTGAATAGCCCATGACACGGTCGCCGGCCTTCACCGAGCTCACACCGGTCCCGGTGCTTTCCACGGTGCCGGCGAATTCCGCGGCCGGCGAAAACGGCAGCGCCGGCTTCGTCTGATATTTGTTGGCAATGATCAATGTATCGAAAAAATTCAATGCTGCGGCTTGTATGCGGACCACGGCTTCGCCTGCCGCCGGAACGGGATCTGGAACGTCGGCAAGCGACAGATCGTCCGGAGAACCGTAGCGGGTGCAGAGAAGGGCTTTCATGCTTGTCCTGTGGATGAATTTTCCGCAATCCGACAGGCGTTCTAGCACAGCGCCGGAAACTGCAGCATGCTCGGCTCGCGAGGGCGGCGGATTGCCGCCTTCACATTGCCGGCTTTGGCCGATAATGGGCTAGTATAAATTGATTCTGCCTGGACGCGGTTCAGCCGGGTTCGGGCGCTGAGTGGCTGATTCCGAAATCTATCGGTGTCGGCAGGGGCAACTCAAAAGCCGTGACGATCGATACCGGTAGGGCCCGATGACCATGACCACATTGCTCCGAGCCTTCATTCTCCTTTTTGTCTGCTCAATAAGCGCCGCCGCCATCGGGCAGCAGAAGAAGACGGCGCCCGGTCCTGCCGACCAGGCGGTCCTGCTTGGACAGTTCGGAGACTGGGGCGCCTACAGGGCGACACCCGGCGGCAAGAAAATCTGCTTTGCATTGTCCAAGCCGGCTTCTTCGAAGACAGAGCCAGCCGGCCGAAGCCGCGATCCTGCATATGCATTTGTCTCCACGCGGCCGGCCGAGCGGGTGAAAAACGAAGTGTCCGTGATCGTCGGTTACCCGCAGAAGCCGGGGCTCGATGCGACTGCGGCGATCGGATCGGCAACTTACGCAATGTACACGCAGAATGACGGTGCCTGGATCAAGAACGCCGCCGAAGAGGCGCAGATGGTCGAGACCATGCGAAAGGGCGCCGATTTGGTCTTCAAAAGCGAGTCTTCGCACGGAACCAAGACAACGGATACTTACTCCCTGAAAGGTATCGCGCAGGCCCTCGACCGGGTCGCTGAAGAGTGCAAATAGGCCGGCCGCTCCTTAAATAGGATTTGTTTGCTGATCATCTCCCCGTCTGCAGACGGCGAGAGATGCGAACAATGCCGATCATCGTGGTACAATGACGTTAATGACTTTGACCGATAACCATGTTGCCCCCGCGGCGCAGGACGCCATCGAGAAGGCGCCGCTCGAGCGCTACATCGCGCCGGACAAGCCCTCGATCATCGGGATGACGCGCGCGCAATTGTCTGATGCGCTGGCCGCACTGGGTGTAGCGCCCTCTCAGCGCAAGATGCGTGTCCAGCAGCTTTGGCATTGGACATATTTTCGCGGATTTTCGTCGTTCGACGACATGACCAGCATCTCCAAGGAGCTGCGTGCGGCATTGTCGGAGCATTACACGCTCGCGCGGCCGGAAGTGGTAGCCGAGCAGGTATCCGTCGACGGCACGCGGAAATGGCTGCTGCGTCTGCCTGGTGAGGTGCAGGGCGAACGGCCGCACGAGGTCGAATGCGTCTATATTCCCGACACCGAGCGCGGGACGCTTTGCGTGTCGAGCCAGGTCGGATGCACCCTCAACTGCTCGTTTTGCCACACCGGAACGCAGCGGCTTGTGCGTAACCTCACCGCCGGCGAAATCGTCGGCCAGATCATGGCCGCGCGCGACCGGTTGGGTGACTGGCCGGGTGGTATCCGTCCGACTGACGGCGTGGTGCCGGCCGGAGATCGCTGCATCACAAATGTCGTGATGATGGGCATGGGTGAGCCGCTTTACAATTTCGAAGCCGTACGCGATGCGCTGCTTGTGGTGGCCGACGGAGAGGGCATCGCGATTTCAAAGCGTCGCATTACATTGTCGACGTCGGGCGTTGTTCCGAACATTCAGCGCGCCGGCGCCGAGATCGGCTGCATGCTCGCCGTCTCGCTGCATGCGGTGCGTGATGAATTGCGCAACGAGCTCGTGCCGCTCAATCGAAAATACCCCATTGCGGAACTGCTCGAAGCGTGCCGCAACTATCCCGGTGTTTCCAATGCCAAGCGCATTACCTTTGAATATGTGATGCTCAAAGGCGTGAACGATTCAATCGACGACGCGAAAGCACTGGTGCGGCTCCTCAAGGGCATCCCCGCCAAGATCAATCTCATTCCATTCAATCCGTGGCCGGGCAGCAAATATGAATGCTCGGACTGGGACCAGATCGAGCGGTTTTCTCAGGTCGTATTCGATGCCGGCTATGCGTCGCCCGTGCGGACCCCGCGCGGCCGCGACATTTTGGCCGCGTGCGGACAGCTCAAAAGTGCGACCGAGAAGCTTTCAGCCCGTGAACGCATGGCTTTGCGAGCCATGGCCATGACCGACTGACCGGTTCCATTCCCTGGCTCACGAAACCGACACGCCTGATCTGCGTTACGAAGGCAAAGCCTCCGCCCGCTTGTGTGCGGCTTGGCGCGCAGGCGTGACGGATGTCGTATGGGGGCGCGCAACCGAGAACCTGACCTCGGGTTCTGTTGGAGGTGTCTATGAAAAGAAATCAACCGGTCGGCGAAGTTCTCAACCTGCTCCTGGCGATTTGGCTGTTCCTGTCGCCATGGATCGTGGGATTCGCCGGTCTCATGCCAGCGGCGTGGACAGCCTGGCTCAGTGCGATTGCCATTGCCATTTTTTCGATTGCAGCGCTTTCTGCTTTCGCGGAATGGGAAGAGTGGATCAGCCTGCTGCTTGGCATATGGGTTCTGATCTCGCCCTGGATCGTCCGTGTGTCCGCGCATCAGGCGCCGACGGTGGTGCTTTTCTTCACCGGGCTTGTCGTGGCCATTATCGCTGCGATCGATCTGTGGAGCATGCACCGGGCGCCGCCGAGAATGACACCGGCGTGATACCGGCATGATAAAAAGCGTGGAAGGCCGGGTCCAAAACCCGGCCTTTTTGTTTGCGCATACAAAAGAGATTTCTTCTGGTAATGATGGGCTGTCCCCGGGGGCTCCGGAAATCGACAGGTCATGTCCCTTCTCGGCCGAATGTTCGCAATCTTTGTTGGATTTCTGGTGGCGATCCTGGCGGCAGGGATTACGCTCGGTATCGGCATCGTCGCGCCGGATTGGGCGGGCGTCGATTCAGATCCGTTCGAACGTGTAACGTTCTTCGTCGTGTCGTTCTTCGCCACGAGCTTTGTCGGTGCGGTGGCATTCGTGCCCGCTCTGATCGTGATAATCTTCGCGGAAATAGCCCGGATGCGCAGCTTCATCTACTACGGTGTCGGCGGTGCCCTGGTTGCACTTGTTTCCTACTACGGCTCCGATATTTCACTGCGGCTGGAAAACACCACCGACGTTCCGCCGGTGGCTAACGCCTTGCAACTGGTTGCGGCGGCGGGAATTATCGGCGGGCTCGCCTATTGGCTCGTTGCCGGGCGTACAGCCGGCCGCTGGCGCGAAAAGCCCTCGCAGACAGTTTGATCCTCGCCGGCCGGAAGCCGGTCTCCTTTCCATTTCCCATCATGTCGGCTAGAGCGTCGGCATGAACCGTACCGGACTGCTGATTGCGCTCGCCATCGCCATCGTCGCCGGCGTTGCCTTTGGGATTTACCCGGAGCTCGACCTGGGCGTAGCGCGCTATTTTCATGCCATCGAAGACGCTAATCACAACGCTTTCGCGCTACGGATTTATCCGCCACTGATGCAGGCACGGAATGTCGGCCTGTGGATCGGCACCGCGCTGGTCATGCCGGCGGTGCTCGCGCTGGTGCTCAAACTTATTTTGCCCCGGCGCAAATTGCTCATGTCAGGACGGGCGCTCATTTTTCTGATCGCCACGATGGCGCTTGCTCCGGGCCTTCTGGTGAATGTCATCCTCAAGGATCATTGGGGCCGGCCGCGGCCAATTGACGTCGTGCAATTCGGTGGTGATCAGCACTTCGTTCCCTGGTGGGACCCGCGCGGTGATTGTCCGGCAAATTGCGCGTTCGTGTCGGGTGATGTGGCGGGCGCTGTCTGGACGGTCGCGCCGGCGGCTCTGGCGCCGCCGCAATGGCGCGCCGTTGCCTACGGTGCCGCATTGGCACTTGGTGCAGGGATGGCGGCGATCCGTGTCATGGCAGGCGCCCACTTCCCCTCCGACGTCATTTTCGCCGGAGTTTTCACGTTTTTGACGGTGTGGATCGCGTACGCGCTTATTTACCGCTGGCGGCGCACCCGTCTCTCTGACGCGGATGTTGAAGACGCACTTGAGCGGCTGGCCATGCCCGGCCACGATTTCATTGTCGGCTTGTTCCGTGGACACGGTAAACCGCGGTAAGCGACGCGATCGTTTGCGGAGCCAGCGCAATTCCCGAGCAAGAAGCGCGCTTTGCGCTGCCGATCTTTGGCCCTATAGTCCGCCGCGATTTTCCAGCGCGACGGATTTCCTAATGCCCGGCGGCAAAAAAAACGTGAAAAAAGTCGTCCTCGCCTATTCCGGCGGGCTCGATACGTCGATCATCCTGAAGTGGCTGCAGACTACATATGGATGCGAGGTGGTGACATTTACGGCCGACCTCGGCCAGGGCGAAGAACTGGCGCCAGCGCGTGAAAAGGCGCTGCTTCTGGGAATAAAGAAGGAAAATATCTTTGTCGAGGATCTGCGCGAAGAGTTCGTGCGGGACTATGTGTTTCCGATGTTTCGGGCGAATGCGCTGTACGAGGGACAATATCTTCTCGGAACGTCGATTGCGCGGCCGCTCATCGCCAGGAAACAGATCGAGATAGCGGAAAAGGTCGGTGCCGACGCGGTGGCCCATGGCGCCACCGGCAAGGGCAACGATCAGGTTCGTTTCGAGCTGACTTATTATGCGCTCAAGCCGGACGTCACGGTGATTGCGCCCTGGCGTGAGTGGGATCTGACCTCGCGCAGCAAGCTCATCGAATTTGCTGAAAAGCATCAAATTCCTATAGCCAAGGACAAGCAGGGTGAGGCTCCGTTCTCGGTCGATGCCAATCTTCTGCATACGTCGTCGGAAGGAAAGGTACTCGAAGACCCGGCGCAGGAAGTGCCGGACTATGTCCATTCGCGGACGGTCGATCCGGAAAAGGCGCCCGACAAGCCAACGACAATTACGGTTGATTTCGAAAGCGGTGATGCAGTCGCGATCAACGGCAAACGGCTTTCGCCGGCTGCGCTGCTCAAGCAACTTAACGATCTGGGCAAGGCCAACGGTATCGGCCGGCTTGATCTCGTCGAAAACCGGTTCGTCGGCATGAAGTCGCGGGGCATGTATGAAACGCCGGGCGGCACAATTCTGCTCGCCGCGCATCGCGGAATCGAATCGATCACGCTTGATCGGGGCGCCGCACATCTCAAAGATGAACTCATGCCGAAATATGCGGAGCTTGTTTACTATGGATTCTGGTTCGCGCCCGAACGCGAGATGCTGCAGGCCGCAATCGACAAGAGCCAGGAATTTGTAACAGGCCGCGTCAGCCTTAAGCTCTACAAGGGCAGCGTTACTGTTGTCGGACGCGAGAGCAAGTTTTCGCTTTATGACCAGGAGCTGGTGACATTTGAGGAAGGCGCCGTAGCATACGATCATCGCGACGCAGAAGGGTTCATCAAACTCAACGCGTTGCGTTTGCGAACACTTGGCCAGCGGCGCCGCAAACTCAAGCTGGATTGAGCGGGGACGCGCTCTCTGACAAATACCAGAGCCGCCGATGCGTATGCCGAATTCGACTTCTAAAGCGTTGCCCTTTGTCAATGGAACGGCGGCGGTCCTGCTGACAGCGGCTCTTGTCGCCTGTTCTTCGAGCAGCAAGGCGCCGGAAGAGAATCCAAATCAGTTTCCTGCGGACTACAAGAATGAGATTCTCGTCACAATGACGAGCCTGCTCGATGATCCGACCAATATCCGCGATGCATTCGCCACTGATCCGATGCTGCGCCAGGTCGGAACGAGCCAGCGCTATGTTGTTTGCATTCGGTCCGATTCGCGCAATGCGGCCAAGCACTATACCGGCAGCAAGGATCGCATCGCCTATTTCTATGACGGGCATCTCAACCAGCTTGTCGATGCGACGAAAGATCAGTGCGGGAACGCTCCCTACAAGCCGTTTCCTGAACTCGAGAAACTGTGTCAGGCCAAGAAATGCGTTTAGCGGCGGTCAATGCGATACTTCGTCTGACGGTGTTGCGTCGTCGGCCTGCGTGGTCCGCAATTCGGGCGTCAGCGGCAAGCCGTGCTCTTTCTTGTAAGAGATTTCCGCGACAACCTGCTTTAGCTGGACGAAACGGACCGGCGTGACCGGATGATCTGTCGCGATGCGAAGGTTGGCGGGCTCCTCCAGAGCAAATGTGCGCCAGACATCCGTGGCTCCGGCGAGGTCATAGCCCGCGCGGGCCGCATAGTAGGCGCCGACATAGTCGGCCTCACGCTCGAAGGAGATGCTGTAGGCACGGGCGCCCGCGCGCGCCAGCTGCCGCGAAAACAGGCCGTTTGTCGGGATTCCGCTCAGTGTCACAGCGGCATCGATTACGGCGCCTCCGGTCCAGCCAATGATCATATTTGTTCGCTGTTTGCGGAGATGACCGAGATTGGCATGGGCCATCTCGTGTCCGATGACCAGGGCGAGCTCCGGATCGGTTCGCGCGATGCGGAGCATGCTCGTATGGACAAGAATGCCATCATCGTCGGTGATGGCATTGGGCGTTGAATCGGATTTGAGCTCGATCGGAATAGCGCAGGCGACTATGGGTGTGACGTTGATAACTTTATCGGTCCCGTCCCGGCGGATCATGATCCGGATCGGCTTCACTCCGTTATGGCGCACAAAGCCGCCGATCCATCCAGCCGTATCGGAACGCGGAACCGGCTCGTTATTGAAGGTAAGCAGTTGGTCGCCGGGTTGGATGCCCGCCAGAGCGGCCGGCGAAGTCTCGGCGACCGTGAGAGCTGTTGCTTGTGTCCAACTCAGTGACAGAGCCTCATGCGAAAATGAGCGAAACTTGCGAGGCAGGCTCGGAACTGTGCCTGCGTAAAGGCCGATCTGCGCCCAGGCCCATTCCTTGCAGTCGGCGCGATTGGCGACGCGAAGTCGAAAAGCGACATTGCTGAGACGGCCAAGCGCGGCGAAGTAATCGCGAATCTGGTCGATTTCCTGCTTGCGCCGTTCGGCCTCGACGTCAGCGGTCGGCAGTGCAGGCAGTTTGGAAATAGGGGCGCAAGCCGCGCAAAGCAGGCCACCCACGACTACGATCGTATTCCAGCACGAACGCACGCATTACCCCGCCGACCGGCGGGACCGTGCATAAGCACACTTTCCTCTTCAACCGTCGGTCGGATGAGGCCAAGCGAATTTTATCGTGAATTTTATCGTGGGTCTTATCGCGAATTTCACTGAGAAATTTACGACCGTCTCACCCGTTCAGCCGAGATGAGTCGTATCATCGATCGAGGCCGGCCGCAGGACTTCAGAGCTGGCGGTCGACCATGGCTTTTTTCAGTGTTGCGATTTCCTTGGCGGGGTTGAGCCCTTTCGGACAGGCTTTTGAACAATTCATGATGGTATGGCAGCGATAGAGCCGGAAGGGATCCTCGAGATTGTCGAGGCGGTCGCCGGTGGCTTCATCGCGGCTGTCCTGAACCCAGCGATTGGCCTGCAGCAGTGCCGCCGGTCCGAGATAGCGATCGGAATTCCACCAATAGCTCGGGCACGAGGTCGAACAGCAGGCGCAAAGAATGCACTCGTACATGCCGTCAAGCTTGGCGCGGTCCGTGTGCGACTGTCTCCATTCCTTTTCCGGCGCCGGCGTGGACGTCTTGAGCCAAGGTTCGATCGACGCATATTGCGCGTAGAAATTCTTGAGATCCGGCACCAGATCCTTGACTACCGGCTGGTGCGGCAGCGGATAGATCTTCACGGGCGCGCGCGTATCGTCGATCGCCTTGGTGCAGGCGAGCGTGTTCGTACCGTCGATGTTCATCGCGCACGAGCCACACACGCCCTCGCGGCAGGAACGGCGGAAAGTCAGTGTCGGGTCGACGTTATTCTTGATCCAGATCAGCGCGTCGAGAATCATGGGGCCGCAGTCGTCGCGGTCGACATGGTAGGTGTCGATGGTCGGGGTGTGGCCGTCATCGGGATTCCAGCGATAGATCCGGAATTCGCTGACATGCGTCGCATGCGAAGTCCGCGGCCAGGTCTTGCCCTCGGTAATTTTTGAATTCTTCGGCAGAGTAAATTCGACCATGATCGTTTCACCTTCTCGTCGAAAATGCCGGCTTGGTCCCGGCACCAACGGCAATCAGTAGACGCGCGCCTTCGGTTCGATATAGGCAACGTCGTTGGTGAGCGTGAATGCATGCACCGGGCGGTAGTCGAGCGTCACATTGCCCTTCGCATCCATCCACGCCAGCGTGTGTTTCATCCAGTTCTTGTCATCCCGGGCGGGATAATCTTCGCGTGCATGAGCCCCGCGGCTTTCGGTACGGTTTTTCGCGGAATCCATTGTCACGACGGCTTGCGCGATCAGGTTATCGAGTTCGAGCGTCTCGATAAGGTCCGAATTCCAGATCAGCGAACGATCACTGACGTGCACGTCGTTTATTCCGTCATGGACCTCATGAATCCGCTTGTGTCCCTGTTCGAGCACTTCGCCGGTGCGGAACACCGCGCAGTCCTCCTGCATTACACGTTGCATGTTGAGCCTGAGCTTGGCAGTCGGCGTACCGCCCGAGGCGTGCCTGAACCGGTCCAGGCGCGAGAGCGCCAGGTCGGCGGAGTCCTTCGGGAGAGGCGCCTGTTCCTCGCCGGGCTTCAGCACGTCGGCGCAGCGCAAAGCGGCGGCCCGGCCAAAAACAACAAGATCGATCAGTGAATTCGACCCCAGCCGGTTGGCGCCGTGGACCGACACGCAGGCCGCTTCGCCAAGGGCCATCAGGCCCGGAATGACGGCATCGTCGCTGCCGTTTTTCTTGGTAAGCGCCTCGCCGTGATAATTGGTGGCAATGCCGCCCATATTGTAGTGCACCGTCGGGAGGACCGGAATTGGTTCACGGGTCACGTCGACATTGGCGAATATGCGCGCGGTTTCGCTGATGCCCGGCAGCCGCTCGTGCAGTACCGCGGGGTCTAGGTGGTCGAGGTGCAGATACAGATGGTCCTTCTGCTTGCCGACACCGCGGCCTTCGCGAATTTCAACCGTCATTGCGCGTGAGACGACATCGCGCGAAGCGAGGTCTTTTGCCGAAGGCGCGTAACGCTCCATGAAACGTTCGCCTTCCGAATTGACCAGATAGCCGCCCTCACCGCGGGAGCCCTCGGTGATCAGGCAGCCGGCCGGGTAAATCCCGGTCGGATGGAATTGCACGAATTCCATGTCCTGCAACGGCAGTCCCGCGCGCAGAACCATGGCGTTGCCATCACCGGTGCAGATATGCGCGGAAGTGCAGGAGAAATATGTGCGGCCGTAGCCTCCGGTAGCAAGAATCGTCATGTTCGCGGAGAAGCGGTGGATCGAACCATCATCCATATTGAGCGCAACGACGCCGCGGACGCGGCCCTCATCCATGATCAGGTCGATCGCAAAATACTCGAC
The DNA here is from genome assembly GCA_035277565.1 of Pseudolabrys sp. Classification (GTDB taxonomy): domain Bacteria; phylum Pseudomonadota; class Alphaproteobacteria; order Rhizobiales; family Xanthobacteraceae; genus Pseudolabrys. The sequence continues at coordinate 336 of DATEKG010000385.1, read as the reverse complement.
GTAAAACTCGGCGGAGTGACGCAGCGCCTGGCCGTACATCGTATGCAGCATGGCATGGCCGGTGCGGTCGGCGGCCGCGCAGGTACGTTGCGCAGTGCCCTTGCCAAAATGTGTGGTCATGCCGCCGAAGGGACGCTGGTAGATCTTGCCGTCTTCTTCGCGACGCGAAAACGGAAGGCCCCAGTGTTCGAGTTCGTAAACGGCGGCCGGCGCGTTGCGGCAGAGATATTCTATGGCGTCCTGGTCGCCGAGCCAGTCGGCACCTTTGACGGTATCGTACATGTGCCAGCGCCAGTCATCCTCGCCCATGTTGCCGAGCGCGGCGGCAATGCCCCC
>DATEKG010000384.1:0-8169 GCA_035277565.1 Pseudolabrys sp. | reverse complement strand
ATTCAAGGTCGCGCTGCCGCAATTCCGCGCCATCGTCGTCCGCTCGGGGACGCCGCCGGAGATCGTGAAGAAGCTGTCGGATGCGCTCGCCAAGGTCTACGCCTCGGACGAATACAAGAAGTTCATGGATCAGCAGTTCTGCGATCCGAACAGCTTCGAGGATTCCACCAAGGCAACGGCCTTCATCAATCAGCAACTCGACGACATGAAGAAGACGATGGCGACAAACTGATTATGTTTTCGGTACGCCATCTCAAGTCCCGAGCGGAGTAGTGCCATGGACCGGGCACTGCTCCGTTCGATTGCGCCTTATATCGTCGGCCTCGCCATTGCCGTTGCGCTTTATGCCTATGCGGGGACGATTGCCTATACGCCGCGGGTAAATGATCTCGGGCCCGAGGTCTGGCCACGTCTTGCTATCCTGCTGATGGGGGCGTCGTGCCTGTTCGAAATATCGCGGCGAGTCATCGCTGGAAACAGGGAAGGCACCGGCTTTCTCGAGGCCTTTGAACAGGAGGACGAGCCGGAGGAAAAGCAGCCGATCTATCCGCGGCTTCTGATCGGCGGCATCCTGCTCATGGCGGTCTATGCGGTGCTGGTGCCAGTGCTGGGGTTCATTTTCGGGACGTTCCTGTTCCTTGCCGCGTTCATGTATGTCGGTGGCTATCGTGCGCACGGCGCCATCTGGAGCACCAGCGCGGTCGTAACGATCTTCTGCGGGGTCCTTTTCCTGCGTATCGCCTATGTGTCGCTGCCTCGCGGAATCCCGCCATTTGACCAGATCACTGACATCTTTTTCGCGATCCCGAGTCTGTGGTGAGAACATGACCGATATTCTCACACAGCTTGCCGGCGGCTTTGTTCACTGTCTCACACCTCTCAACATGGCGATGCTGTTCATCGGCATTGTCATCGGCCTGCTGATCGGTGTGCTGCCGGGGTTGACGCTCGTCATGGGTGTCGCGCTGGCATTGCCGTTCACCTACAAAATGGATGTCACCGCCTCTATCGTTCTGCTCACGGCCATGTACGTCTCTGGCACATATGGCGGTGCGTTCACCGCAATCCTGTTCCGGATTCCGGGGGAGCCGATCGATGTCCCCATGCTTTGGGACGGCTATACAATGGGCCGCAAGGGCCGGCCGGCCAAGGCGTTGGGATGGACGCTTGTCGCTGCTCTCGGCGGCGGGTTCCTGTCGGCGGTGGTGATGGTCGCCCTCACCGAACCGCTGGCCAAATTCGCGTTGCGCTTTTCTTCGCCGGAATATTTCGTGATCGTGATGTTCGGCCTGCTCAGCGTGGTTGCAATCGGCAAGGGCTCGCTCGCAAACGCCTTCATCAGCATGAGTGTCGGCATCCTGATATCGACGGTCGGTACCGATCCCATCTATGGCGCCTATCGATTCACCTTCGGGTCGCCGATCCTTGCCGATGGCATCGAGTTTCTCGTTGTCATGGTCGGCGCCTATGGCGTGGGCGAAGTCCTGACGCGACTGGAAACCGGCTTTGCAACCAAGCCGATCGACAAGATCTCGAATGCACGAACCGAGTTGCCGACACTGAAGGAACTCAATGAGATCAAGGGGATGTTTTTCCGGGCCTCCGTGGTCGGCGACCTTATCGGTCTGCTGCCCGGCGCGGGTGCGACCATCGCCTCGTTCGTTAGCTATGGAATCGAGGCGCGCTTCGGCAAGCGCAGGAACCAGATGGGGACGGGCGTGGCGGAGGGTATCGTCGCGCCGCAGGCCGCCGCGACGGCTTCGGTCGGCGGCGCAATGGTGCATCTCCTCGCACTCGGCATTCCCGGCAGCGGGGCTACGGCCGTCATCCTCGGCGCCTTCATGCTGCACGGCATCCAGCCCGGCCCGCAGGTGCTCGTGAGTTCGGCGCCGCTCGTCTACACCGTGTTTGCGTCGCTCTTTCTTGGACTCGCGCTGATGTGCGCCATCGGTTACTTCGCGATCCGGCCGCTGGTGAAGATCCTTGATTTCCCCGAAGCCGTCGTCTCGGCCTACGTGCTGATTTTGTGCTTCATCGGCGCGCTTTCAATCCGCAACAACATTACCGATCTGTGGCTGATCATCGGCTTCGGAATCCTGGGTTACGGCTTCGAACGGTTGAAGTTCCCCGTCGCGCCGCTTGTCCTTGGCGTAATTCTCGGTCCCATCGCCGAAGAGGCCTTCATGAACACCATGATCAGCTTCTCCAACGATTGGACGGTCTTCTTCACGCGGCCTATATCGGGGACCATCGCAGGTTTGACGATCCTCATTTTGTTGCTGCCGTTCGTGCAGCGTTTGGTCAGAGGCCGTCTGGTGACGGCGTAAACCGAGGTTAGGTGACTCATGCGTACCAATCTTGGAATCGATGACAGATCCTCAGCCCCAACGATCGCGCGGCGCTCCGGTCCCGACGTCAAGATACATTCGCGCCGGTCGGGAAGCCGCGAGCAGAAGCTTGGGGCCACGGCACGCTCCTTTGCGATACTGGAACATGTCGCGGGATCGCGGACGCCTGTCGATGTATTCGACATCATTACGTCGCTGAAACTGCCCAAGGCGACCGCTTACCGGCTCGTCGATTGGTTCGTGACGCAGGGCTACCTCGCGCGCGAACCGGGGCGGCGCCGTCTCATCATCGGGCCCAAGCTGACCAATCTTGCATTTGGCGCGCTGTCGTCATCCATGCGCAACGACACGCCGCACATTGTCCTGCAGCGGCTCGTCCATACGCTCAACGAAACCTGCAATATCGGCACGCTGCTGAACGGTGAGGTGATCTATCTCGACCGCGTCGAAGCCGAACATTGGCCGTTGCGGCTGCATTACACGACCGGCTCGCGCGTTCCCCTACATTGCAGCGCCATCGGCAAACTGTTTCTTGCGCTGGCGGCCGCGCCGCGCCGCCGGCGGCTGCTGCAGAGCCTCGAATTGCGACGCTTTACCGATACGACAATCACCGACGGCGGCAGGCTCGACTCGGAGTTACGGCAGATCAGGAAAGAACAGGTTTCCTTCGACCGCGAGGAATATCTGGTCGGGGTCGTCTGCATTGCCGTTCCGGTGCTGGGACGAAACGGAGAATTGCTTGCCGCGCTTGCGATCCAGGCGCCGGAGGCGCGCATGAATGTGCAGACGGCTCGCCGCCATCTTCCGGTGTTGCGCCGGGCTGCGGACGAACTTGCGGAAATTTTTCAGGACAAATCTCAGTAAGGCCGACATCGCGTAAAGGACTTGAAGCCATGAAGATGACGACTGAAGAAGCTTTTGTAAAAGTATTGCAGATGCACGGCATCGAGCATGCGTTCGGCATCATCGGGTCGGCGTTCATGCCGATCTCCGACTTGTTTCCCAAAGCCGGCATCACGTTCTGGGACGTCGCGCATGAGGGCAATGGAGCTCTCATCTGCGACGGCTATACGCGCTCGACCGGCAAGATCGCCATGGCGATTGCACAGAACGGCCCCGGCATCACGAATTTCGTCACGCCCATCAAGACGGCGTACTGGAATCACACACCGATGCTCCTGGTCACCCCGCAGGCCGCGAACAAGACGATCGGGCAGGGTGGATTCCAGGAAGTCGAGCAGATGGCGCTGTTCCGCGACATGGTCTGCTACCAGGAAGAAGTGCGCGATCCTTCGCGCGTTGCCGAGGTTCTCAATCGGGTCATTACCAAGGCGAAGCGCTTGTCCGCGCCGGCGCAGATCAATATTCCGCGCGACTACTGGACACAAGTCGTCGACATTAATCTGCCGGCGATCGTCGAATTCGAGCCTCCCGCGGGCGGCGAACACGCCGTGGCGGAAGCGGCGAAGCTTCTGTCGGCGGCAAAGTTTCCGGTCATCCTGTCGGGCGCCGGGGTCGTCCTCGCTAACGCCATTCCGGAATGCGTCGCGCTCGCCGAAAAACTCGATGCGCCGGTTTGCAACAACTACCAGCACAACGACAGCTTTCCCGGCAGCCATCCGCTGGCCGTTGGGCCGCTTGGTTACAACGGTTCAAAGGGAGCGATGGAACTCATTGCCAGGGCCGATGTGGTGCTGGCGCTGGGCACCAGGCTCAATCCGTTCTCGACGCTGCCGGGATATGGCATCGACTATTGGCCGAAAACCGCCAGGATCATCCAGGTCGACATCAATGCGGACCGGATCGGGCTGACCAAGCCGGTGACCGTGGGCATTTGCGGCGATGCAAAGCTCGTGGCCAGGGCCATCCTGGCTCGGCTGCCTCCATCCGCCGGCGATGCCGGCCGCGACCGCAAAGCGCTCATCCACACGACAAAGTCGCGCTGGCTGCAGACGCTGTCGAGCATGGACCACGAAGAGGACGATCCCGGCACGACCTGGAACGCCGACGCCCGCAAGCGCGATGCCGACCGCATGTCGCCGCGTCAGGCCTGGCGCGCCATCCAGGCGGGTCTTCCGAAGGACGCGATCATCTCCAGCGATATCGGCAATAACTGCGCGATCGGGAATGCCTACCCGATGTTCGATCAAGGACGAAAATATCTGGCGCCGGGCCTGTTCGGGCCGTGCGGTTACGGCTTTCCGGCGATCATCGGCGCCAAGATCGGCAATCCGGACACCCCTTGTGTCGGCTTTGCAGGCGATGGTGCATTCGGAATCTCGATGAATGAGATGAGCTCGATCGGCCGCGACGAATGGCCGGGCATCACCATGGTCGTGTTCCGCAACTATCAGTGGGGCGCGGAAAAACGCAATTCGATCCTCTGGTTCGACGACAATTTCGTCGGCACCGAGCTTGATCCGCATCTCAGCTATGCAAAGGTGGCCGAAGCCTGCGGGCTCAAGGGCGTAGTAGTGAAGACGCCGGCCGAATTGACCGATGCGCTTCGAGCCTCCTGCGAGGCGCAGAAAAAGCGCGCCACGACATTCATCGAGGTGATTCTCAATCAGGAGCTCGGCGAGCCGTTCCGGCGCGATGCGATGAAAAAGCCGGTGATTGTCGCAGGCGTCAAACGCGAGGACATGCGCCCGCAGCGGGTGGCCTGAGGGGAGCCCAATAGATGACTGTCGCAGTGAAACCGGTCGCGGACTCCAAGACGACAGCCGTCGTCGACGAACTGATGCTACGCGCCCGCGCCGCGATGGCATCGTTTGCAGATGCCGATCAGGCGCGCGTCGACGAGGCGGTGACCGCACTGGCGTGGTCGCTCTACAATCCGGCGCACGCCAGGGAACTGGCCGAACTCGCCGTCGCCGATACGAAACTCGGAAACGTTCCCGACAAGATCATCAAGAAGCAGCGCAAGACCTTCGGCACACTGCGGGACCTGCTGCGCGTGAAATCGGTCGGCATCATCGAGGAAGACAAAGCCCGCGGCATCGTCAAATACGCGAAGCCCGTAGGCGTGGTCGCGGCTGTCACGCCGTCGACCAATCCCGGCGCGACACCGGTCAACAAGGCGATGATGGCGATCAAGGGCCGCAATGCGATCATTATTGCCGCTTCTCCCGCCGGCCTGAAAACGACGACAAAGACCGTCGGCTATATGCGCGCCGAGCTCAGGAAAATCGGGCTGCCGGAAGATCTTGTGCAGATATTGCCGGCGCCGGCATCCAAGGACATGACGCAGGCGCTGATGCAGTCAGCCGACCTCGTTGTGGCGACGGGTTCGCAGGATAATGTGCGGCGGGCCTATTCGAGCGGCACGCCCGCGATCGGCGTCGGCACCGGCAACGTGCCCGTGATCGTGGACGAAACGGCTGATCTCGACGATGCCGCGGGCAAGATCTGCGCGTCAAAAATCTTTGACAATGCGACGTCGTGTTCGTCGGAAAATTCCGTGATCATCGTTGATGCCGTCTACGACAAGGCAATTGCCGCGCTCGAGCGCGCCGGCGGTTACATGGCGACCGCCCCCGAGAAAGCGAAGATTCAGGCCGCGCTCTGGCCCGACGGGAAACTGAGCCGCACTCTGATCGCACGTGATGCCGACGTGTTCGCGCGAGGCTGCGGGCTGCCTGCGGCGGCAGAATCGAAAAAGTTCTTCATGGTCAAGGAGGCCGGCGTCGGAAGAAATTCCCCGTTCTCGAGCGAAAAGCTCTCGCTCGTGCTCGCTGTGTATCGTGTGAAGGATTTCGACGCTGCGGTCGCGCGCGCCAACGAAATTCTTGCGCACCAGGGCAGGGGTCATTCGGTCGGCCTTCACACCAAAGACATGGACCGTGCGCGCAAACTTGCCGAAAGCGCCGATGTCGTGCGCGTGCTGATCAACCAGGCGCATACATTCGGCAACGGCGGAGGCTTCGACAACGGACTCAATTTCACGCTCAGCATGGGCTGCGGCACCTGGGGCGGCAACAGCATCGCCGAAAATCTCAACTACATGCATTTTCTCAACATCACCCACCTCGTCACCACCATCCCTGAAGACAAACCGGGCGAGGAAGCCCTGTTCGGCGCGTACTGGAAGAAATACGGGAAGTAACACCTCACTTGTCGTCACCGGGCCCGTCCCGGTAACCCCGGATATGAAGGCACTGCCTCGCTGGGCGGGGTGGCCGGGACGCCCCCGGCCATGACGGTCACCAAGGCAACGAACTGAAAATGAATTTCGAGGAATACGCGGCAAAAACGATGATCCTTGCGCCCGCCGGCATCGCGGTGCCGCGGGGCCAGCTTTGCATCAGCGCCGCCGAAGCCGCGATGGCCGCCGTAAGTATCGGCCCTTGCGTGGTCAAGGCGCAGGTGCCGGCCGGCAAGCGCGGCAAGGCCGGCGGCATCAAGCTCGCCGCGACCGCGAAGGAAGCAAAAGAGGCCGCGCGTCAGATCCTCGGCATGCGTATCGGGGACTATAAAGTCGACCGGCTGCTGGTCGAAGAGCAGGCGGGAATCGCGCGCGAATTCTACGCAGCCGTGTTGCACGACCTGGCCGCGCGCAGGCCGCTGATTCTTTTCTCCACTGAAGGCGGCATGGACATTGAAGAAGTCGCCGCTGCAAACGCGGCTGCCATTCGCCGCCTGCATGTCGACATCGGTGAAAAACCGGCCCGGGCCGAGATCATGGCGATGTTCAAGGGCCTCGATCTCGGTGCGGCGGAGGAGCAGATTGCGCGCATCATCGAACAACTGCATACGGCGTATCGGGCGCGCGACGCCGAATTGCTGGAAATCAATCCGCTGGCCCTGCTGAAAGATGGCCGTGTGGTGGCGCTCGACTGTAAATTTGTGCTCGACGATGCCGCGCTCTACCGGCAGCCGGATCTCGCGAAGGCCAGCACGCCCGGCGCGATGACGCCGCTTGAACAACGCGGCGCCGAAGCCGGCCTCAAGCTTATCCAGCTTGACGGCAATGTCGGCGTGCTTGCGAACGGCGCCGGTCTGACCATGACCACCATGGACGTCATTCGTCATTTTGGCGGCAAACCGGCAAATTTCCTCGAAATCGGCGGAGAGGCCTATACAAAATCGGAAATCGCGCTCGATCTCGTGCTGTCCAACCCCGGCGTAAAGAGCCTGGTTGTCAATTTCTGCGGCGCGTTTGCGCGCACGGATGTGATGGCCGAAGGCGTCGTCAAGGCCTGGCATAAGCTCAAGCCGAAGGTACCGGTCTATTTTTCTATCCATGGCACGGGCGAAGACGAGGCGGTCGCTCTGGTTCGGCAGCAGCTCGGAATCGAGCCGTACGACTTCATGGAAGACGCGATCCAGGCGGCGGTAAAGGCGGCACAATGATTGTCCGCAAGAAAGATCGCGTCATCGTGCTTGGCATCACCGGCAAGCAGGGCACCTTCTGGACAGAAAAGATGATCGCCTATGGCACCAATGTGGTTGCCGGCGTCAACCCCAAGCGTGCCGGCGAGACCCATGTCGGCGTACCGATCTTTGCCACGCCGGCGGACGCTGTCGCCAAAACCGGGGGCAGTGTCGGGGTGATGTTCATTCCGCCGCCAATGGCGAAGGATGCTGCCGTTTCCGCCGCGCAGGCAGGCATCAAGCTGCTTGTCGTCCTCACCGAGCACATTCCCGCTCAGGACGTGATGGTTATGCACGACGCTGCGGTCAGGCACGGCATGCGTATTGTCGGCCCCAACACCGCGGGTCTCGTCACGCCCGGCGAATGTTTCGTCGGCATCATGCCGGCCTTCGTGGCGAGTGTGTTCAAGCCGGGCCGTGTCGGCGTCATATCGCGCAGCGGCAGCCT
>DATEKG010000383.1:0-9497 GCA_035277565.1 Pseudolabrys sp. | reverse complement strand
TCCCTTGGCCCCCAAATCGACCTTGTGAATGACCGGCTGGCGGCCGCCAAGCTGGTTCGGGAACTTGGCCTGCAGGCCGCGGAACGCCGCCTGGGCCTCGGCCTCGCTCCGCTGCGAGGAAACCTGCACAAAACTGCCTCCGGCGCCCGCGGGAGCCGTCTGCGGCGGCAGCGAAGCAGTCCGCGCCGGCGGCGGCGCAGCCGTCCTGCTCGGGGCGGCATTCGGATTGAGCGACAGGGGCGCGTTTCCGGATGCAGGGGCCGCTGCCGCATGCGGCGGCGCCGCTCTTGAAGGTGCCGTCGGAGGTACATCCTGCTCCTCCGCATCGGCAGTCGAATTATCCGGCACAGCGCGCGCCGTTTGCGCCGGGGGCGCAGGACGTGCGGGCGGCGGAGCTGATATTGAGCGCGCCGCGGGCTGCGGCGCAGGTGACGCTGCGTCGGCGACGACCGGCTGATCTGGATGGATCGTAATGGTGCGAACTTTTTTGGGCTCGCTCGCCAGCACGCCGCTGCCGACAGGCGGCTGCTGCACCGGCTGCGACAGCACGACAGCGGCCGGCCGATCGAGCGGCTGCTCTTCGCGTGACACGAGTTTTTCAAGCTGGCCGCGATCGTTGACGCGATCTGTGATCAACTTGTTGGATTGCGCGTCGCGTCCGCTTGTTGCCGGCACGATTTTGCTCGGGCCTGTATCCGCCTTGATGACCGGAGGCGGCTTGCTGGAGGTCGAGGGCCCGAAGAGCGCCCGATAGCCGAATGCGCCGGCAGTGCCGACGACTGCAAGGGCTAACACTCCCGCGATTGCCATGACGCCAAGCCGCCGTCGCGGCGGTGGCGCGTCTTCATAGTAGTCCTGCTCGTCCAGCGGAAGATCGTCATAAGCTTCGTGCTGATAGTCGGTCGACCCCGATGGATATTCGTGGGCATCGTTTTCGGGAGGGTACTGATCGGCATCCGCCGGCAGTGTGGCGCCGCCATAAGATTGACGCGCATAACCTGGCGCAGCATATTCGCGCGGAACCGGCGGTTCGGGCGCAGCTTGCGGCGGGGCGTAATACTCGTTGCCGGCATATTTTGGTGCCGACAGCGACGCACGAGGATCGGTGCCAAAGGGTGATGGATGCGGCGCGCCGAGCGGCTGCGTGTTCCAGTCGGTACGCTCGCTCGGCGGCGCGGGCGCACGACGCGCATTTTCGCGGCCGAATTCCGCGAAGGGATCGGTCTGTCCGATGAGGCGCGCGAGTTCAGCCAGCGGATCGTTGCCGGATGATTTACCCGCACTGCGCGCAGGCGGCGGCTCACTTGCACGGTAGGGTCGTTGGGTTTGCTCGTCGGCCATCAGGTCCCCGGTTACTGAACTCGTCCACTTGCTTTTATGATCGCTGAGTCTCCGCGCAACACGCAGATCCCTGCGGACGAGATTTACCGCATTTCATCCGGCGCGCTGACCCCGAGCAATGCGAGACCCGAGGCTAAAATGGTGACGATCCCCTCCACCAAGGCGAGCCGGGCTGCCGTCGTTTCTGGATCATTCTGGATAATGAAGCGTAAATGAGGCAAGTCTTTTCCTCGAGTCCAGTGTGCATGAAATTCGCTTGCTAATTCATATAGATAGAACGCAATCCGGTGGGGTTCATGTGCATGCGCCGCCGACTCGACGACCCGCGGATAAAGGGCAATTTGACGCATCAGCGCCAGTTCTCCCGCATCGGTCAGCCGATCGAGTGGCGCCTTCAGAAGCGCCGCGGAGCGCGCGGCGGGGGCCTCTGGCAAATCGGGATGTTCTTCGCGCGCGTTGCGGAATATCGATTGCGCTCGCGCGTGACCGTACTGGACATAGAAAACCGGGTTCTCGCGCGAATGCTCGATCACTTTGGCCAGGTCGAAATCGAGAACCGCATCGTTTTTCCGGTAGAGCATGTCAAAGCGGACTGCGTCGCGCCCCACTTCGTCGACGACTTCGCGCAGCGTGACAAAATCGCCGGCCCGCTTCGACATCCTGACCGGCTCTCCGGCGCGCAACAAGCGAACCAGCTGCACCAGTTTCACGTCGAGATCGGCCTTTTCGCCGCCGATTGCCCTGACCGCAGCCCGCATGCGCTTGACATAGCCGCCATGGTCGGCGCCCCAGATGTCGATCAGGTGAGAAAAGCCGCGATCCAGTTTTGACTTGTGATACGCAATATCGGTAGCGAAATACGTATAGGAGCCGTCGGATTTCTTCAGCGGCCGGTCGACATCATCCCCGAATGCCGTGGATCGGAACAGCGTCTGCTCCCTGTCTTCCCAATCCTCAACCGCGCCACTCTTTGGCGGCGGCAAACGGCCTTCATAGACATCGCCTTTCGCGCGCAGCCACTCAATGGTCTCCGCGACGCGGTCGGCGCCCGCCGCAATCAGAGACCGTTCGGAAAAAAACTCATCCTGCACGATACCGAGCGCCATGAGATCATTGCGGATCTCCGACATCATCATGTCGACCGCTCGCTTGCGCACAATCGAAAGCCATTCATCCTCCGGCTTGTCCTTGAGCGCGGCTCCAAACCCGCCGGCGAGCGCCTTGCCGACAGCCTTGAGATAATCCCCCGGGTAAAGCCCGTCCGGAATTGAAATAGTTTCGCCGAGCGCCTCGCGATAGCGGAGAAAAGCCGAGCGAGCGAGCACGTCGACCTGCGCACCCGCGTCATTGATGTAGTATTCGCGTGTGACCTTGTAGCCGGCAAAAGCCAGCAGGTTTGCAAGAGCATCGCCGAACACCGCGCCGCGGCCATGGCCAACATGCATTGGGCCGGTAGGATTTGCAGAAACATATTCGACGTTGATCTTCTCGCCGCCGCCAATATCACTGCGGCCATAATCCAGGCCGCGGCCGAGAACCAGGCGGAGTTCCTCGCTCCATACATGCGGCTTGAGCTTCAGATTGATGAAGCCGGGCCCCGCGACATCAACCGCGGCGACCTTGTCGTCGGACCGCAATTTGCCGGCAATCTCGTCCGCAAGTTCACGCGGCTTTCTGTCCGCGTCCTTGGCAAGGACCATGGCCGCGTTGGTCGCCATGTCGCCATGGCTGGAATCTTTCGGCGGCTCGACGACAATGCGGGAAAGCGCCGCCCCAGGCCCCAGAACGGACTCCGTCACGGCGCAGACGCGCCTCAGCATTTCGGCAAACAGGTGTTTCGTGGTTTTTGCAGCGGCCATGATGCGGTGCGGCTAACGCAATTCCGGAGGGGAGTCAAAAATCGTCGAAACGCACGCGCTACCGAATCGTCGCCCCGCTATCGACCGACAATATCTGCCCGGTCGTGATCGCGGCTTCGTCCGAGGCGAGATAAACCGCCATGTCGGCCATGTGGATCGGCAGACCGAGCCCGAGCAAATGCGTCGCAGCCAGCTTCTCGATGTCCTTTGAACCCTCGAGCAGCTTCTTGACCCGTTCCGTGAGCACAACGCCGGGCGCGATCGCATTCACCCTGATCTTGTCGGCGGCATATTCCACCGCCATCGACCGCGTGAGTGCGGCCACGGCTCCCTTGGCTGACGTGTAGCAATCCCGGCCGGGCAGTGCGCGCAACGCGACAATCGACGACATGTTGATGATCGAACCGCCGCCCGATTTGATCATGTGCGGAATGCCAAGCTTCGAACAGAGAAATGTACCGTAGAGATCAAGCTTGATCACGCGCCAGAACTCGTCTTCCGAAACGTCCGTGACCCGCCCGTCCTGCGGCGTCGATCCGCCCGCATTGTTGTGAAGAATATGCAGGCCGCCAAAACGCTCGACGGTCTCGGCGAAGGCCGCGTCGACCTTGGCCCTTTCGCGAATATCACAATGGATAAAGTGCGCATCACCGCCTGAATTCCCCGCGCGCGCCCGTGCGGACTGCGCCGCGGTCTCGCCGCGCGGCTGGTCGATTTCGGCGATCACGACTTTCGCACCTTCTTCGGCAAAACGTTCGGCCGTCGCGCGCCCAATACCACCTCCGCCGCCAGTGATGAACGCTACTTTTCCGGCCAGCCGCGCCATGTCCCACCCCGATATTGCCGAACGACCCGCTGCTCATCCTCACACAAAAGGCATTGTCTTCCAATCAGACGGCGCAGACCACCACGGGTCTATTTGAGTTCGGGCGTCCCTTCGAAATATTTGGCGTGCTCGATCAGCGCGTATCGATCGGTCATCCCAGCAATGTAATTCCCGATGCGGCAGGCACCCGCACATGCATCTGCGTCATCTATGCCCTCGCCCCACTCGACCGGAAGATCGACGGGCACCGCTGAATAATGCGCGAATAAATCGCGCACGACGCCTTCCGCATCCGCCATCACGCGCATGACACGCTCGGCGCGATACATGCGCGGATACAGGAAACCCTTGATATCGCGATCGGTCTTTTCCATCGCGGGTGAAAAGCCGACGATCGGACGCGGAGCATTGCGAACCTCGGCAGCCGATTTCGGCTTGAGCATCGCGACGCGCCGCCCCGTCTCGGCAATGACGTCTTCGATCATGCGCGTGATGAGGCGGCGCACGAGTTCATGCACACGGCGCGTGGACTCAAGGTCTGGAAACTCCGCGTCGATCCCGCCGAGAATCACCCCGATCAGCGGAACCGACGCGATGGCATCAACTGTAAACAGATCAGCACGCAGGCCGTCGTCGATATCATGCGCGTCATAGGCTATGTCGTCCGACAAGGCTGCGACCTGAGCTTCAGCGCTTGCATAGGTCGAAAGTTCGAGATCCTGGATTTTCGCATAGTCAGCAATCGCCACAGGCACACCGTGCCGCGCATAGCGGCTCACCGGCACACCTTCGCGATTGATCAGCGGTCCATTGTGCTTGACCAAGCCTTCGAGCGTTTCCCAACTCAGATTGAGGCCGTCGAAAGCGGCGTAGCGCCGCTCGAGATCCGTCACGATCCGCAGTGCCTGCGCGTTGTGGTCAAACCCGCCGCATGCAGCCAGGCACTCGTCCAATGCCCGCTCACCGGCATGCCCGAACGGCGGATGTCCGAGATCATGCGCGAGCGCAAGCGCCTCGGCCAGGTCTTCGTCAAGGCCGAGTGCGCGCGCCAATGAGCGCGCGATCTGCACGACTTCGAGGGTGTGCGTAAGCCGCGTCCTGTAGTGATCGCCTTCATGATAAACGAAGACCTGCGTCTTGTGCGCGAGACGCCGGAACGCAGCCGAATGGATAATGCGGTCGCAATCGCGCCGGAACGCGTTGCGGGTCGAACTCGCCGGCTCGGAATAACGAGGGCCGCGGCTTTGCCCGGGATCGGCAGCGTAAACAGCACGATTGCGCCCGGTTTCGATGGCCATTGGCACTTCTTGCAAAAGACGCGCGATTCGTCGGTAAAATCTACAGTTTCCGGAACGCGCGCCGGATTGACCTCACTGGCTCGCGCACTTAACTATCCGTTGGGCCTTCTGCCAATAGGATGTCCTCAAAAGGAGAATAATGAGCACAGGCATTACTGTCAGCGAACGCGCAGCCAAGCGGATCGGCGAAATCCTCAAGAGCGAGCCGGCCGGCACGATGCTGCGCGTGAGCGTCGAAGGCGGCGGCTGTTCCGGATTCCAGTACAAGTTCGACATGGAGCGCGCCAAAGCCGCCGACGATCTCGTCATCAGCCGCGACGGCGCCGTCGTGCTGATCGACCCCGTTTCGGTCAACTACATGGCCGGATCGGAGATCGATTTCGTCAACGACCTGATCGGTGCTTCGTTCAAGGTGATAAATCCGCAAGCCAAGGCGTCCTGCGGCTGCGGCACCAGCTTCGCGCTTTGATTTTTATTCCGCCGCGACCGCGGGCGGCGCTTCCTCGACTTCCTCCAGTTGCGGCTCGAGCCTGCGCTTGAGCATGCGATCGAACCTGTCGAGGTAGAGATAGATCACCGGCGTGATGTAGAGCGTCAGCAACTGCGAGAGCATGAGGCCGCCGACGACCGCCACGCCCAACGGCTGACGCAATTCAGCGCCCGCGCCGGTGCCAAGCGCGATCGGCAATGTTCCGAAGATCGCCGCAAAGGTCGTCATCATGATCGGACGGAAACGCAGCACGGCTGCTTCGCGGATCGCAGCCTCGGCGGACAGGCCGACGCGACGGCGCTCGATCGCGAAGTCGATCATCATGATCGCATTCTTCTTCACGATGCCGACCAGCATCACAATACCGATCATTGCTATCACCGACAGATCCATCCGGAACAACATCAGTGTCAGGATCGCGCCGATGCCGGCCGACGGCAGACCGGAAATAATCGTGATCGGGTGAATGAAGCTTTCGTACAAAATGCCGAGCACAACATAGGCCGCGAAGATAGCGGCCAGGATCAGGATGCCCTGCCCGCGCAGCGAATCCTGGAAGACTTGCGCGGTCCCCTGGAATCCAGTTGTGATCGTCGCCGGCAGTCTTTCCTCTCGCTCGAGATTCTGGATCGCGTCCACGGCCTCACCGAGCGAGAAACCAGGCACGAGATTGAAGGAAATCGTCACAGCCGGCTGCTGGCCCTGGTGATTGACCTGCAGCGGCCCGACGCTCGGCTCAAAACGCGTTACCGCGGAAAGCGGCACCGTCGTTCCGCTCGACGTCTTCAGGTACACACGCGCCAGATCGTCCGGCCCGACCTGGAAATCGGGCTGCGTCTCGAGAATGACCTGATAGTAGTTGACCGGACTGTAGATGGTCGCAACCTGCCGCGAGCCAAATGCATTATAGAGTTCCTGCCGCACCTGATCGACGGTCACGCCGTAAACCGCGGCCTTCTCGCGATCGACGTCGATCGTCACCTGCGGATTGGTGACGTAAAGATCCGTCGTCACGTCCAGCAAGCCGGGAATTTGTGCAATCTTGTCGCGCAGTTCGGGCGCCACACGATAGAGCGTCGAGGTGTCGTTGGATTGCAGTGTATATTGGTATTGGCTCTTGGCGAGCTTGCCGCCGAGATTGATGTTCTGGATCGGCTGGAAATAGATGGCGAGGCCGGGCACGACATTCGCTGTCCGCCGCAACCGCGCCAGAATCACCTGCAGGCTGTCGCGTTCATTGCGCGGCTTGAGCGCGACCAGCATGCGCCCGCTATTGCCGACTGAATTAGGGCCGCCTGCGCCCACCGTGGAATTCACATAAGCGACGGCGGGGTCGGCGCGGACGATGTCGGCAACCTTGCGCTGCAACTCGGTGATCGCCGGGAACGAAATGTCGGTTGCGCCTTCCGTGATACCGATCACGTAACCGGTATCCTCGGTCGGGAAGAAGCCTTTTGGCACCACGATGTAAAGCGCGATAGTCGCGAAGATGGTCGTGATCGTCACCGCGAGCATGATCGCCTTGAAAGCGAGGACACGATCAAGCGTCCACTGATAGGCCGCGAGCATTTTCTCAAAGAGCCGCTCGAATGCCCGCAGGACGAAAAACTGCTTTTCGCCTTCGTTGTGATGGCTGCCCAGGACACGCGCGCACAACATCGGCGTCAGCGTCAGCGAAACGAAGCCCGAGACAACGATCGCGACCGCGATCGACACGGCAAATTCGCGGAACACGCGGCCGACCATTCCGCCCATCAGCAGCACCGGAATGAACACGGCGATCAGCGAAAAGGTGATCGACACGATCGTAAAGCCGATTTCGCGCGAGCCCTTGAGCGCGGCCTCGAACGGCCGCATGCCGCCTTCGATATGGCGAACGATATTCTCGAGCATCACGATCGCATCGTCGACCACGAAGCCGACCGACAGCGTCAACGCCAAAAGCGTCATGTTGTTGATGGAGAAACCGAAAGCGTACATCGCCGCGAAAGTGCCCACCAGCGAAACCGGCACGGCGAGCGCCGGTATGATCGTCGCCGAAAGCTTCCGCAGGAACAGGAAGATCACCATGATGACGAGGGCGATGGCGATCGCCAGCGTCTCCTGCACGTTGGTGACCGCCGCACGAATGGACAGCGACCGGTCGAACAGCGGCTGCATCTGGATCGAAGGCGGTACCTGCGCGCGCATTGTCGGCAGGTTCTGCCGCACCTGGTCCACCACCTGGACCGTATTGGCATCGGGCTGGCGCTGAATCGCCAGCACAATCGCGCGCGCGTCGTTGAACCAGGTCGCAACCTTGTTGTTTTCGACGCTATCGATCACGGTTGCGATCTGGTTGAGCTTGACCGGCGAGCCGTTGCGGTAGGCGACGACCACGTCGCGATAATCGGACGCGTGCGGGATCGCGCTCGTGGCGGCGAGCGTCACGCTTTGCTTCGGCCCGGTGAGAACGCCGACCGGCGTGCTCGAATTGGCCTTGGCCACGACGCTGCGGATGTCTTCAAGCGAGATATTGCGCGCGGCCGCCTCGACCGGATTAACCTGCACGCGCACTGCGAATTTCTGCGCGCCGTAGACAAGAACCTGCGCGACACCCGGCATCTGCGAGATCTGCGGCGCCAGAACGGTCTCGGCATAGTCGTCGATTGTCGACAGCGGGACGGTATCCGACCGCAAGCTGATATACAGCACCGGGAAGTCGCCTGGATTGACCTTTCGGAACGACGGCGGAACCGTCATTTCGACCGGCAACAGGCGCGCGGCCGTCGCAAGCGCCGTCTGAACGTCGAGCGCGGCGCCGTCGATATTCCGGCCGAGATCGAACTGAATGGTGATCTGCGCGAGTCCGAGCGAGGACGTCGAATTCATCGACGAAATGCCCGAGATTGTCGACAGCTGGCGCTCGATCGGCGAAGCAACCGAAGATGCCATTGTTTCCGGGCTCGCACCCGGAAACTGCGCCGTGATCTGGATCGTCGGAAAGTCCACCGCAGGCAGCGCCGCAACCGGCAGCAGGCGGTAGGCGAAAATCCCGAAAACAATCAACGACGCCGTCATCAGCGTCGTCAGTACCGGGCGGCGGATACAGGTTTCAGAAATGTTCATGGTCTAGCTGCCCGCGACCTTGGGAGCGCGAACATTGACGCGGGTGCCATTCGACAGCAGCAGTTGACCTTCAGTCACGACCGTTTCGCCGCCGCTCAGACCCGAAGCGATGACGCTTTCATTGCCGATTTGCCGCTCGACCTTTACGTGCTGCACCTGTGCCGCGCCGTCCTTGATCACGAACACAAAGGTCCCGGTCTGGCTGACCTGAACGGCATTCGACGGCACAACGATGCCGTCCTCATTGCGCAGCGTCATTTCAACCGTCACCAGCGTGCCCGGCCAGAGCAGCTCATCCTTGTTCGGTACGGTGGCGCGCACCGTCGCCATGCCCGTCGCCGCGTCGACAGTATTCTCGATCATCGACACCTGGCCGCTCGCCTGACGCGCTTCGCCGGGCACGGTCACCTGGATAGTCGCGGTTTCAGCCGCAGTCGCCTTGCGGATGTCGGGAAGATTTTTTTGCGGAACGGTGAAGGTCACGTAGACCGGAACCATCTGATTGATGGTCGCCATCGGCGAAGTATCGGCCTGACGCACGAAATTTCCGACCTTCACATTGGCCATGCTGATGC
>DATEKG010000382.1:0-30047 GCA_035277565.1 Pseudolabrys sp. | reverse complement strand
GTCTGCTCCAAGTCGCAATACACCACTCAAACCAAGTGCCAGAGCAATGGCGGCACCTGGATGGTGGGTGTATGGACGTCCAATCCGGGCACCTGGACAGCCGGCGTTTGGACACCGGCCACCTTCTCGGCATTCACCTGGACGCCCGGCATCTGGACGCCTGCCAACCACAGCACGTGGAATGGCTGCGTGATGGACCGTGGCTACCCGGCATCTCCCAGCTACCTGCTGGACACTGACGGCGTCACTCACCTCAGCGGCCCGGACACGACCTATAATTACGATACGACGTCCGATGCCCCGGATCCGGTCACGCCGCGCTGGTCTTCGCTTTACCCGGCCGAGCAATACGGCGCCTGTCCGCAGGCGGTGAAAGGCCTGAGCTATGACTGGACGGCGATGAACAACCTCGTCGACAATATGCAGCCGAACGGCAATACAAACCAGGGTCTTGGCCTGCAGCTCGGCTGGATGTCACTGGTCGGCGGCGGCCCATTCACCGTGCCGCCCGAGGACCCGACATATAAGTATTCGCACGTCATCATTCTGCTGACCGACGGTCTGAATACGCAAAATCGCTGGTCAACCAGCCAGACCGCGATTGATACGCGTCAGCAGATGACCTGCAACAACATCAAGGCCGCTAACACGATCGACCATCCCTACATCCTGTACACGATCCAGGTGAACACGGGTGGCGACCCGACGTCGACATTGCTGCAGAACTGCGCCAGCGATTCGGACAAGTTCTACTTGCTGACGTCCGCTGACCAGATGACGGCAACGTTCCAAACCATCGGCACCAACCTGACGAAGCTGCGCGTCGCACAGTAAGCCAGGCCGATATCACCGCGGGCGGGCCCATGGGCTCGCCCGCTGCTTTTCGAGCCATCGCCGGCGACCGGCCCCTGCGGAGCAGCAACCTGCGAGGCGATCGGAAGCAAAACAAAAGCCCGGCCGTTCGGGGCCGGGCTCTACTAAACGAACGCTGACACTGACGCGACTTACTTCGACTTCGAAATCAGGGTTTCGAACGGCTTGTAGGTTTCCTTGGCGAGATCGGCGTAGAGCTCGCCGATCCTGGAAGCCTTCGCTACAAAACCCTCATATGCGGTCTTGGCATATTCCGTCTGAACCTCGATCGCCTTGTCGAGCGACTTAACGCCGAAAAGCTTCTCGAGCGCTGCAGTGCCGTCCTCGAAAGCCTTCTTGGAGTAGTCGGCAACCTCAACCGCAATTGCCTGGGTACCCTTCGACAGCGCACCCATGGTCTTTAAGGCCACGTCTACGTTGTCTTTGCTGACCTGCTGGAGGTCCTCAAGATTCTTGACCATGTCATCCCTTCCTGGCCGCCTCGGCGGCGCCAATGTGATCAATTCCGGACCCGGCCTCTCGCCGGGCATGTTCCTCATTTACTGCACTGCACAAAAAAGTCAAGGATTATTTTGCACTGCAAAAATACCATAAAATTCAGTGGATTGCCTTAGTAATTTGTAAACCGCGCTCTCCTACCGTCATAAATTGTCGCGCCGCAGAGACGCTATAAATCGGCCACGATGGCTGCCTAGGACGGTCGCCAGTTGGGCGTGGGGAGAGCGAATGCCGCTTCTTGGGGGAGGCCTTTTCCAGTCCCGTCTCTGCTGGAGCGCCATCGGCCTGGCGGCCATCGCCGCCGTCGTACTGCCAGCCACAAACGCTGAGGCGCGCCGTCATCGCAGTGCTGCAGCCTCTTCCGAAGCCTATCAGCCCCCCTATGCATCCATAGTGGTCGACGCCAATTCCGGCGCTGTCATGCAGGCCACCAATGCGGACAGCCCGCGCCATCCTGCCTCGCTCACCAAGATCATGACGCTCTACCTGCTCTTCGAGCGGCTTGAGCAGGGCAAGATCAAATTAATTACGGAAATGCCGGTCTCGGCGCACGCCGCCGCGCAAGCTCCTTCCAAGCTTGGCCTCAAGCCGGGCGACACCATCGCGGTCGAAACAGCCATCCGCGCCATTGTCACAAAATCGGCTAATGACGTTGCCGTCATTATCGCCGAAGCCCTCGCCGGCGATGAACAGAGTTTCGCCCGCATGATGACCGCCAAGGCGCGCGCACTCGGCATGACTCAAACTTTCTATAGCAATGCTTCAGGCCTGCCGGATGACCAGCAAATAACGACGGCCCGCGATCAGGCAATTCTTGGCCGGGCCATCCAGGACCGGTTCCCGAACTACTACCGCTACTTTGCGACCCGCACTTTCGAATATCGCGGACACGCCATTCGCAATCACAACCACCTGCTCGGCGCTATCGACGGCCTCGACGGCATAAAGACAGGATATATCCACGAGTCCGGGTTCAACATCGTCACCTCGATCCGCCGCGCCAACCGTCACATCATCGCGGTCGTTTTCGGTGGCCGTTCGGCCGAGGCGCGCGATGCGCGCGTGCGCAGCCTGATCGACAACAACATCAATATTGCCTCGATCAAGCGCACGGCGCCGCCCGTCGTTGAAGGTTGGGAAACCGCGCAAGCACGAAAAGAAATAAAAGAAGCAAAGCAAATCAAGGAAGAGGACCGAACCGGTTCGGCGCCGATACGGGTTGCGGCCGTGACGCCGGCGGCATCCGACGCGCCGCTTCCGGGCTCGACTGATCCTATCAAGCCGACCGCGGTGAAAACCGTGGCCGTGCATCCGGGTGCGATGCAGACCGCAGCGCTTTCGCCGTTGCCATCGGATAACCGACAGCTGATACCGTCCTCGGGGATCGATCCCGGCAACGTTACGACGGTTGCAACTGTACGTAACGAACAGCCGGCTGCAGTGCCGCTGCCCGCTCCGCTTCCGGAGAACCCCAAGCCGGGCACACTCGGCACGCTGCCGGCAAAGGTAGCATCAGCTGCGCCATCCGTTCCGGTGTCTTCCGCTGACGAGCCGGCTCCCGCAAAGTTGCGCAGCGGCTGGATCATCCAGGTCGGTGCACTGGCAGACGAGAAAGAGGCGCAACAGCGGCTCGAGGCGGCGCAAAGCAAGGCTAAAAACCTGCTCGGCAAGGCCGATCCCTTCACCGAGCGCATCGAGAAAGGCGACAAGGTTCTGTTTCGCGCCCGGTTCGCCGGGCTGGAAAAAATTCAAGCGGAGGCCGCCTGCAAGCATCTCAAGCGCAGCGACATTCCGTGCATGGTTCTGAAAAACTGAAAAAATAAGGATAACGAGGGCGGGTTAAACCCAGGGGCTGCTGATGGTTGTGTTAGTGGAGTACATCAGCGATGGCGACGAAGAAGGATTTCCTTGGCTTCATTGATTCGAGCCGCGAGATACGTCGATCCCCCCTGGTCGGGGTGCAGTTTCTTCATCAGCGTGCGATGCGCGCGGCTGATGTCTTCGGCGTTCGCACCGGATTCCAGGCCAAGGATCTGATAGGCCTCCTGTTCCGTCATTTTTCCGCTTCCCGAGGCACGCCGCCCCGTCGCCGCGTCCGCTTGCGCGTGCTCACTCCAGCCGGGATCCCGGCGGTCAAGATACGCGACAAGTAACGCGCGGCTTTCGTCGTCGACCTCGCCCAGCATCGCCGTCAGGGTTTTGACGTCGACGGAGCCTAGCTCGAGGCCTTGGTGCCGGCCTGCCAGGATGCGGCCGCGCATCGCACCTGTATCGTGGTCGAGCTCCATTTCAAAGTAAGCCGACCGCACGCGGGAAGTCTGTCCGCTGCTTTTCTGGGTGCGGGCTGAAAAGCCGGCCGGGCCAAAGGGCACCCAGCCAAGAAGGCCGAGGCCAAAGACGCCAAGCGGAACCGCCACGCCAAGTTCGCCGCGCAAACCCAGAAATACGGCAAAACCGAGTGACAGCAGACCGCCGCCCATTTTCGTCACGCGCGCGGCGACCTTAGGGTCGACTCTGGAAATGACGTTGAGGCCCCAGAGTAACAGAACCAGAACAAGAACACCGAAAATGAGGGCCGGCATGGCTACTTCAATTGCGCCAAAAGCATCTGGGCGCCCGATGACCGCCGTGTCGATAACTCGCGCAGCGCCTTCATCCCGCCGGCCGCGTAGGCAGCAACCGCGCGCAGCAGCTCGCCGAGCTGATGCGCTGAGCCGGCGTCGAAACGGCAATAGGCGCCGCGCGACAGACGCGCGATCTCACGATAGGCGCTCTCGGCGATCGGGTCATGGCCCTCCTGGAACATGAACACCGGCACACCCAAAAGTCCCAGCTCCCCGGCCGTCTTGCAGAGCGCATCAATCGGCTCTTCCATGGCATCGCCGACGAAGACAAGAGCTTGAGCCTTTTCATCCGCGCTCTCCGGCCGCGCGTGACTGAGCACTTTGCCTATTTGGGTCTGACCGCCGCGGCAGTCAATCCGCGACATTAATTCGGCCAGACGGTCGCTGTCGGCGACCCAGGAGGATGCCCGGCACTCGTTCAGACCCCTGAAATAGACAAGCTGAATATCAAGCCCGCCAATCGAGGCGGCTTCGCGAAACATGTCGGCCTGGAGCGTACAAGCGCTATCCCAGGTCGGTTGCCGGCTCATGGTGGCGTCGAGCGCAAAAATCAGCCGGCCGCGCTTGCCAGCGGCCGTCGACGGGCCGAGCGAGCGAACTTTCTCGAGAAACGCCTCGATTTCCGGCCTGGACGATGCCGGAGCGGGCGTGCGCTGGGTATCCTTCGCCATTTAAAAAATTCTACACCGAATCCCGGCCGCTCGCGCGCGTCCTGGGAAGCGCCAGAGATGGCCACGTTCCCGGCCGATTCAAGCGCCGGAACGGCTATCCGATGATGTCATGCACCTGCAGCGGCTGGTCCATCACTGAGAACCATTCGGCGCGAGCCGCGGCACGCCGCCTGCCATTCTCGGACAATGGCAGATTCAACGCATTCAGCAAGGCGATCACCTCCTCTCGCGCCGTGACATGCGAGAGATTGGGACGCATTCCGAGCGTTTCCTCGTCGAGTTCGTCAAGCGCTGTCAATCCGCGGGGAAAGAATTCACGATAGACAACCCGCTCGGCAAATCCCTCAATGCAGCGAAAGCCCATCCGCTTCGACAACTCGTTGATGCCGTCGCCCACCAGTCGCTTGTTGCGTGAAACGAGATTGGACAGGCGGTTGCGTACAACGACCCAGTCCGTCAGCCGGCCGTCGACCAGCCGGCGCTGGCGCCTGGCCTCGCGAACCATCTCGGCATAATGACTTTCACCGGTAATCGTGAAGTTGGTTGGATCGAGCGAAGCAAGAACATCGAAGTCGAGGAAGCTGTCGTTGAGCGGCGTCACCAGCGTGTCTGCCATCGAATGGGCGAGCCGCATGAGATAAGTATCAGCGCCCGGCGTATCGATCACGACGACATCGTGCGTGTGCTCGATCGCGCCTATCGCCGCCGAAAAATGGGCAAATTCCTGCGCCTCGTTCGCTTCGAGCGAGTTCCCCTCCGCGCGCGGGATGCAATAATGGGTGGGTAATTCGAGCGTAATGCGCGCACGTTCGGCCCAAGCGCGCCGGTTGTCGACATAGTGCGTAAAACTTTGCTGGCGCGAATCGAGGTCGATCGTCGCCACTCTTTGCCCGGCCTTGAGCAATGCGACTGCAATGTGCAGCGCGGTAGTAGACTTGCCCGATCCGCCTTTTTCGTTGCCAAGAACGACAACGTGCGCAGATTGGGCCGTTTCCTGAATTGGCTGAATCAACATGCCGCCCCTCGTCCGGCAACTGATTGTCAAAATATTAGTGGACGTTAGTCAAGTTAATCCCGAACCGATCCTCAATTTGCTTCAGCAAGCTTGCTGGCCCCGGTGCTCGTTTGCAACAATTTACCGACAAGGTTGGGAAATTATGGCGAACCGCCCGAAAATTATTCGAACGATCCCCATGCTCCGCCGCGCGCTGGATCAATATAGGAAGGCGCGACAAAAAATTGCGTTGGTGCCGACCATGGGTGCGCTTCATCGCGGCCACATGGCGCTGGTGCGCGAAGCGCAACGCCGGGCAAGGCGCGTTGTCGTCTCCATTTTCGTCAACCCGACTCAATTTGCGCCGAACGAAGATTTCACCAGCTATCCACGTAGCGTTGCGAGCGACCTGAAGGCGCTTCGCGAGGTCAATGTTGACGTAATCTGGGTGCCGGCAATTGAAGCAATGTATCCCGATGGCTTTGCCACGCGCATTGCCCCTGAAGGAGCCGCAAAAGCAGGCCTCGAAGATCAGTTTCGACCACATTTCTTCGGCGGCGTTGCAACGGTAGTCGCCAAACTATTTACGCAAACCTCGCCGGATTTCGCCATTTTCGGCCAGAAGGACTACCAGCAGCTTCGCGTCGTCACCCAAATGGCAAAAGACCTGGACCTTCCGCTCAAAGTGGTCGGGATCCCGACCGTGCGCGAGGCCGACGGCTTGGCGCTTTCTTCCCGAAATGCCTATCTCTCGACCGGTGAGCGCGCCGTTGCACCGATGCTTTATCGCGTGTTGAAGGACTGCGCGACCCGCATCAAAAATGGCGAAAAGATCGACCGGGTGCTCAATGTGGGTCGTATCGAGATTGACGTTGCCGGATTTGTACTCGACTATCTCGAGGCGCGGCACGCATTGACCCTTGCGCCCATCGGGGCGCTCAGCGAGGGTCCCGTCAGGCTCCTGGTCGCGGCCCGACTGGGAAAAACGCGTCTCGTCGACAATTTGGCTGTCTAGAGCAGCCCCAGTTCGCGCAATTCGCGCCGCATGGCCTCCGGCATCCTCGCCGCGCCGGGTGCCGCCCTTGAGAGATCGCGCGGGGCATCCTTCGCTTCAAGGTATCGCCAGCCTTGAAAGGCCGCACGGGGCCGCGGCTCGACCAGAACGATTTTACCGTCAAGAACCACACGACAGCGGCCAGTGCCATCCTTGTCGGTAAACGGCCGGATGCCAAGGATTCGCTCGCGGCATGTAATCTGACCACGAATGACCCAATAAAGAGAGCCGCCCTCAACGAGTTCCTCGGCCCGCTTCGGGACCATGCGAGTCGTGTGAATGTGTTCGGGTTTCTGCCCCCGCCGCTTCTTTTCCTTGAGCTTCTGCCTGATCCAGTCTTCCAGATCCGCCACCGAGTCGCAGCCGACGCACAGTTTAATCAGGTGAAGAGCCATCACGAGTTCCAGCTAGTTGTCCGATCCTGCCGGTCGGCCGATCCGCATAATATCGGCGCCTTCCGCAACCTGCGCATCAGTGCCGACGGCAATGTCCACTACGATGCCATCGATGGGGGCGATCAGCGTGTGCTCCATTTTCATCGCTTCGATAATGGCGACACGTTGCCCGCGCACCACCTTTGTTCCCTTGGCGACGAACAGACCGAGTACCTTGCCATGCATCGGCGCGCGCACAAGACCGCCGAGATCGCCCTCGCCAGCCTCGTCGGCTCCTATATCACGCAAGTTGATCCTTGTTTGCCGGCCGGCCCGCAGCACGTAGGCGATGTCACCATCGGTAGCGGCGACTGCATCGGTCGCGGCTGCGGTTCCATTCACGAAAACAGCCGCACCGTGCGGTCCATAGGTAACCTCGGCAATCACGGGCTCGCCGTCTGCCATCACCGGCAACGCCAGACGGCGCGTGCCGGACAGCTGAAATGCGTCCGCAGCATCCCAAGGCGAATTCTCTTCCTCCTCGCCATTGAGAGCCGTCAGCCGTGACTGCTCCTTGTCGAGCAGTGTTTTTGTGCCGAATGCGGCAGCGGCAGCATCCAGGCCGTGCGGCACGGCGCCGAGCTCCTCAAGATTGGCGTCGATAAAGCCGGTATCGAAGCTGCTGGCCCGGAAGGCCTGCGAGCGGCAAAGCATGGCCAGGAAGGCGAGATTGCTGCGCGGCCCGATCACCATGGTCTCCGCGAGCGCCGTAGCGAGGCGGTCGATCGCCTGGCCACGGGTTGGGCCACGCGCAATCAGCTTGGCCATCATCGGATCATAGTACGGAGTGATCGCACTGCCTGCTTCGACGCCGGCATCGACCCGCAAATCCGGCGTATCCGGAAAGGCAAGCGCGATGATTTTTCCGGTCGACGGCAGAAAGCCGCGCTCGGGGTCTTCGGCGTAGAGCCGCGCCTCGACGGCATGGCCATCGAGTTTCACTTGCGATTGCGCGAGTGGCAATTTCCCGCCGGCGGCGATGAGGAACTGCCACTCGACCAGGTCGATCCCGGTAATCGCTTCTGTGACCGGATGCTCGACCTGCAAGCGCGTGTTCATTTCCAGAAACCAGAAATTGCGGGGCGAAAGACCATTGGCGGACTCGACAACGAATTCCACGGTTCCCGCACCAACATAGCCGGCGGCCCTGGCCGCCGAGACCGCCGCGCCCCCCATGGCCGCGCGCATCTCGGCGGTCATGCCCGGCGCGGGAGCCTCCTCGATCACCTTCTGGTGGCGCCGCTGCAGCGAGCAATCCCGTTCAGCGAGATGAATTATGTTTCCGTAATGGTCAGCAAAAATCTGGATTTCGATATGGCGCGGATTTGCGATGAATTTCTCGATCAGGACCCGTGGATCTCCGAACGATGCCTTGGCCTCTCTTTGGGCCGCCTCGAGCGCATGATCGAAGTCGGCGTGCCGGTCGACTCGGCGCATTCCCTTTCCGCCACCTCCTGCCAGCGCCTTGATCAGCACCGGATATCCGAGTTCGTAGGCCTTCTGCTTGAGAAATTTCGTGTCCTGCATATCGCCGTGGTAGCCGGGCACGATCGGCACGCCGGCTTTCTCGGCCAACGCCTTGGCGCGATGCTTGAGCCCCATGGCGCGGATGGCGTCAGGCGGCGGACCGACAAACGCGATGCCGGCGGCGGCACAGCCCTCAGCGAATTCGGCGTTCTCCGAGAGAAATCCGTAGCCCGGGTGAAGGCAATCGGCACACGCGCGAAGCGCAGCGGCGATCAGTTTTTCCGCCGACAGGTAGCTCTCGGCGGCTGGAGCGGGACCTATCAATAAAGCTTCATCGCACTGCCGGACATGCGGAGCGTCCCGGTCTGCGTCCGAATAGACAGCCACAGTTCGGATTCCCAGCCGTTTTGCCGTGCGCGCAATACGGCAGGCGATTTCGCCACGATTGGCAATCAGGACTGACTTGAACATGGGGCCCGTTTCTGTTGGCCCCGATACTAGCGTGCGGGCGGCGACGATGCCTGTGCCTGTGGACGCCTGGGCGGCACAGGTGCATTCGCGGCCGGTTTTTCCGCGCCCGGTGCCGCGGCGGCCGCACCGCCCGGCTTTGGCGGAGCCTCGGCGTTCATGATGCTGACAGGCGGGATAGAGGCCGCGGACGGAAAGTCATAGCGGCTGTCGAGTGGATGCGCGGGTGAAAGCGGTTCTGCCGCATTTGCGACCGGCGCCTCCATGGCCCCTCTCGCAGGCGGTTGTTTTTCCGCCTCGGGCCCCGTTTTGCCCCAGCCCGCCGCATAGCGCGCGACGTAAGTGTCGAAAGCGCGAACCTTGAGATTGGCCTTCAGCGTTGCCGTGTCCTGCAACAGAGAGAACGCCGCGCATCGGTCGGCCGTGCAGCCATCGCGAGCGGCAAGCACGTGGGCCGCGATGCCATAGCGGTCAAGCTCGATCGCGCGCCGCGTCGTCGCAAAGGGAGCCTGAAGGTTTGTTCCTGTCTCCTTGGCCATGCGCACGGCGTCGGTAAGCAATGATAGCCGGGCGGCGACATAGGCAACGGCTCGCGCCGTACTTTGGGCATCGGCAAATACCGCCGTCTCGCAGGCGTTTTCGATTTCCTCGCCTGTCAGGCCGTCGAGGCATGCCAGAGCCGAACCGCCCGAGAGCGCGCTCATGCCCAATTCCAGGTTGCGCCCGACCAACGCGCGTTGCTCGGCCGCTCGTTCGTTGACGATCTGACGGTTCAGCAGGCCGACGACCGCAACCGCCGCCGCGACCGTCAGAAAGAGCACGGTCACCGCTCGCGATCCGCCCCCGCGCGCCGCCCGTCTTACCGCGAGCACCATCAAGACAAAGAACAACGCCGCCAATGCGCCGGCAACAGGAGCCGGCAGCACCAACGGCGTCGAGAGCAACGCGTCTAGAAACGTGCCATTGGCGGACGGCATGTCGCTCCGATCTGCTTAAGCACGACGGGGCCGGAACGCGGCTCCCGCTCATGACGACTGCGCGGCTATTGTATCTTCGCGCCCGAGATCTTTACCACATTCGCCCATTTTTCGATGTCCTTGCGCAAATAGGCATCGAATTGCTCCGGACTCATGACCAGAGGGATCGCCCCCTGCTTCAGCCAGAGCGCCTTGACGTCGGGCCGGTTGATGACCTTGTTGATGTTGGTGTTGAGGAAGGTAACGACCTCCTTGGGCGTACCTTTTGGCGCCATGATGCCAAGCCATATCGTCGCCTCATAGCCCGGAACGGTTTCAGCCACCGTCGGAAGGTCCGGTGTAAGCTCAGAACGCTTCAAGCCGGTTGTCGCGAGCGCCCGCACCTGTCCGCCCTTGGCCAGTGGAGACATCGTCGTAATGGCATCGAACATCATCTGCACCGTGCCCGAAATTACGCTGTTGCGGGCGTCGCCCGATGCCTTGTGCGGCACATGAACAATATCGGTGTGACTCATCGCCTTAAATAGTTCTCCCGCCATATGGTACGGAGTTCCCGGGCCGGACGACGCATAGTTAAGTTTGCCGGGTTCCTTCTTGGCGAGGTCGATGAATTCCTTCACGGTCTTTGCAGGCACGGACGGATGCACGACCATCAGGAGGTCTGAATAGTTGATCGTTGCGACCGGCACGAAGTCGCGCATGAGCTGGAACGGCTTGTTCGGCAACAGCGACTCGTTGGTCGTATGCGTATTCGACATAACCAGCAGCGTGTAGCCGTCCGGCGCGGATTTTGCGACGGCATCAGTGCCTATCACCGAGCCGGCGCCGGGACGATCCTCGACGACGAAAGATTGCTTGGTTTCTTCCGAAAGATGCTGCGCGAGAACGCGAGCATAGACGTCGGCAGGACCGCCCGCCCCGAACGGAACAATGAATTTGACGGTGCGGTTGGGATAGTTTTGTGCGGCCGCATGCCAGGTCAGCAAGACCGGGACCAATAGTGCAGCCAGACGCAGGAACGCGCGCATGAGTTTCCTCCCCTTATGCAAGTTTTTTGAGTTGGTTATGACTTCATCGAACTTCTTTTGATTTCTCTGCGGAAAGGTCAAGTGCCCCCGGCCGACCTGAACCCCGCTACAAGATCTGTTGCGGCAGCAAAAGCGCCCTTTGCCTCCACCGACGTCATTGCCACGGTTGTCCGCAGACCAGTGACGCCACCCCCGCTCCCCGCTGCAAGAAGTGCCGCAGCCATCTGCACGTCATTGGGAGCCTCGGCAATGGTAAGAAAATCATATTCTCCGAATGTCAGATAGTATCCCAGCAACCGTCCTCCGACTTTCGACAAGAGACGCGCGACACTGTCGGCGCGGTCCTCGGGCCTGACGATCATGCCTTTTATCGCATCGCGGGTGTAACGCCCTTGCGTGATATAAATTGGCATCCCCAGGTCTCCTTTGCCGCGACAATGCGGGGTCGGGAGCATCATAGGTGGACGCCGAGGCAAAATCGCGACACCGCTACATCAACGGTCAGGCGCGATCGAGTTGGCTTTCCTTGGCGACACGCTCAAAAGCTTCGCCGGAGCTCTTGATCCGATACTGATAATCGTCGCCCTCGGAGGGCAACAGCTTGACGACCGTGTAACTGCCGGTCGCGGCAGTCCGGCCAAAGCTTGGAGAGGTATAATAGACCGTCTCACCGACGTGATATTTGTGGGCCCGCACCGGAATGTCCGGCGCGGCCACGGGCTGGACCGGTGGACTTTGTGTCCGGATCATATTGGCAAGTTTGGGTATGCCGACGCCGCCGCGGTTAGGCTGCGTTGCTTTTCCGATCGGCAAACGCGCCGCCTTCGACGCCTTTTTTGCCGTCGAACGCGCGCCTTTCGCGGGCTTTTTTGCGGCCTTGCGGACGGTCTTCGCCGACCGCCCCTCCGCCTTCGCTGAATGTCTGCTCATAAATTCAATATAGCAGCAAATTTTGTTTGCGGGCAAAGTTTTTCTGCCCGGAAAACAAGCGTTTTCAATAAGTTAGCGTGCGGTTGGTGACTTTTCAAGGTTAACGCCGCGTGACCCAAAAATGTCCTGTTTTCACCCACAAATGGCGTGGCAGCCCGACGGAACTGCACCTTCCCCATCGCGTTCATGCATGGGAAGCGAGGAGGTTTCAGCATGCGCGTCCTCATCGGAATTATTCTTGGCGCAATTCTCACGATCGGTGGTGCCTATCTTTACGATTCCCATCACGCCATGGCTGCGACAACCGCTTCGGCAAATGCACGCCCCATGGTGAACTGGGATGTGGTTGGCACCAAATGGGCCCATCTGACGGCTCGCGCCCGCGCCGAATGGAACCGGCTCGCCTCCAATTAACCTACCGACTCATCTTGTGGTCTGGTGACCGACGTCCTCTCGCGCGCTCACACGAAGGGCGTCGGCGATCGCCCGCCGATCCATGCGTGTACCATCGTCGCCCTCGATCAAAAGAGGTGACCGGCCGGTGCGTTCTATATGACGCGCCCATGACAAAGCTTCATCCAAACCAACGAACTCCTTGAACAGCATTTGGGATTTTTCGAGGGGAGAAACGTCAGCGGACCCTTTCGGCCCGCTATAAACCCGATAAGCCATTTTGCGCCTCATGCCCGGTGACGGGCCGGCCCCCATCTTCCCGGCGTCCACACCCGTCTGAGATAACGCGCTATCCATCCAAGGGTTCTCCGCGCGATTTAACAAATCTATGGCCGTGCTACCGTGTTCCCGAGGAGAGGACGATGCGAGCGGCCTATTACGAGCACAACGGGAGTGCCCGCGAGGTTCTCAAGATCGGCGACATGGAGACGCCGCCTCCCGGCCCCGGAGAGGTCCGGGTCAAGCTCGCCGCTTCCGGAGTGAACCCGTCCGACGTCAAATCGCGGCAGGGCACGACACGCAAGATCGCTTTTCCGCGTGTCATTCCGCACAGTGACGGCGCGGGCGTGATCGAAGACGTCGGCGCCGGCGTATCCCGGTCACGCATCGGCGAACGCGTCTGGATTTGGAACGGCCAATGGAAACGTCCATTCGGCAGCGCCGCGGAATATATTTCACTCCCCGCGACGCAGGCGACGGCATTGCCGGAAAAAATTAATTTCGAGGCTGGTGCATGCCTTGGCATCCCGGCCATGACGGCTGCCCACGCGGTGGCGCTGGCGCAGCCGAGCAAGAATACAACTTTTCTCGTCTCGGGCGGCGCCGGTGCCGTGAGCCAATATGTCATCCAGTTCGCAAAAGCGAAGGGGGCGACGGTCCTCACGACAATTTCCTCAC
Organism: Pseudolabrys sp.; assembly: GCA_035277565.1. Lineage (GTDB taxonomy): Bacteria > Pseudomonadota > Alphaproteobacteria > Rhizobiales > Xanthobacteraceae > Pseudolabrys. The sequence continues at coordinate 16,679 of DATEKG010000382.1, read as the reverse complement.
CCGAAAAGGCCAAAGCCGCCCGCGAGGCCGGCGCCGACCATGTCATCAATTACCGACAGCAAGATGTCGGCGAACGTGTCATGGAAATCACCGGAAAAGCCGGCGTTGACGCCATTATCGAAATGGACCTCAGCGCCAACGCCAGGATCATTCCAGGTGCGTTGCGGCCGAAAGGCAGCGTGATTGTTTATGGCACGGGCCCCGAAGCTGCGCTGCCGGCGGCATTCTGTCTGGTGAATACGATCCGGCTCCAGTTCTTTCTTGTCTACGAACTCGACGCGAAGGAAAGAGAACAGGCGATCGCGGTCATCGACAATGCGCTCAATCAGGGTTCTCTACTCAACCGGATCGCGCAGCCGCCCTTCAAACTCGATGACATTGTCGCCGCTCATGAAGCGGTCGAGCGTGGCAGCCTTGGAAATGTCATTGTGACGCTGTGACGGCATGAGCGCGACATGAGCGCGACATGCGTCGGCTTGTCGCCAGGGCCTAGCTGCGCCCGGCAGGTGGCGCGACGGCGGCATCTCGAAAGCCGGCGGCATCCAGAGAGCGCCGCACCAGCCCGGATGCCTTCGCTGTCTCCAGCAGTTCGGTAGCAATCTGGAGCGCCGTGGGCCGGCCCTTCGGGACAGCCACCGCGATTCCGGTCTGCTGGAAGTTGCCCGGCAAGACACGGGCGCCGGGCAATTTTGGCAGGAGCCCGGCAAATGAATCGTGCGACAAGGCAAAGGCGTCGCCCTGCCCCAATCGTGCCATTTCTGTCATTCGATCGACGCTTGGCACTTCCTCGACGGTTGCATTCGGCGCCGTCCGGCGCGCGCTGCGGGCCGTTGTCGTATTCGAGATGGCGACGATCTTGCGTCCCGGCTGGTTGACTTCCGCAATGCTTTTGATGGTTGAGCCGGCCGGCACGAGATAAGTGCTCTCGATAAAGTAATAGGTTGGTCCGAAGTCCACGCATTTGGCGCGCTCCGCATCCTGCGGCATGAAGGCGAGGTCACATTCACCGCCGGCAACCGCGTCGGTCACCTGTCCCGAATTGTCAAAGACCTTTAACGCCAGCGGCAACTTCAGCGCCGCAGCAAATCCACGGACCAGATCGACGGTTACCCCCTTTACATTTCCGCGATCATCCCTGATCGCGAAAAATGCCGAGGCCACAGGCGCCACGACAACGCCGCCGCGTAATGTCCCCGTGGGGGCAAGCTGCTTGATGTCCTCGGGCCCCGTCATCGGGCTCGCATCTAGCACGGGCATTTGCCAACGGCTACCAGCCGGCTCAATGCTTCGGGCTACTTTTGCGGCGCAAAGTCCTGATTGGGGAAAGCGGTGCCGACCGGTTGCCTTATGTGGATGAACCCGACGCCGGCAGCCTGGTGGCAGGAGTTGCACGCCTGCGTGAGATTGCGGAAACCCGCCATGAATTTGCCGGTGTCCTTCGCATCGAGGGCCTTCTCGAGGTCCGCGATCGGTCCGGTGATGACGCTATCGAGCATTTGTGCGAGCGGCAGATTTTTGAATGTCGGCACCAGGTCCTGCGCGTCGGACATGACTTCCTTGATTTCTCCGAGTTGATAGGCCGCGAGGTCCCAGTTTCGAGCCTGACCAGCATACCACAACTTTGCATGCTCATTCTGGATGACACCCATGAACTGCTCGAGCCCGGGCACGTAATTTTTCGGTACCTCATTTGCACCAGGCGACGGCGTCTGCGCTGCTGCGCAGAGCGGCAACATTACAATCAACAGAACATGAACTGGTCTGAGAGCCATGCGGTACGCTTTCCTGAACGGATTGACAGCCGAGCGGAGTCTTTAGGCGCCAGCAGACCGACTGCGCAAGCCGTGCGTGAAAGATTATAATTTTTCCAATTCAATATTCGTGGTCCACTTCAACCGGCGGCGCGAAATGCAGACATTTCGCAGCAATGCATTCAGAATTTCTCCACCCAGGGCCGCAATTCGACCTCCCATGTCCAGGCGCTCCGCGGCTGCCGGAGAATATTCAGATAGGTTTCCGCAATCGCATCCGGATCAAGCAGCGAGTCCGGATTATCAGGAGGCTCGGGGCGCCGCGCACTGCGAATGCCTCCGTCGATGACAAAATGCGCAACGTGAATGCCGCGCGGCGACATCTCCCTCGCCAGGCTTTGTGCAAGCCCGCGCAGCGCGAACTTGCCCATCGCAAATGGAGCGGACTGGGCGTAGCCCTTCACGCTCGCCGAGGCGCCCGTGAAGAATATCGCTCCCGCACCCTTCGGGAGCATCCGCAGCACCGCCGCCTGCGCCACAAGGAACCCGCCGAAGGCCGACACCCTGATTGATTTCTCAACCTCGACCGGATCGAGTTCGGCCAGCGGACCGCGGGCGCGATAGCTGGCGTTGTAGACGACGACATCCGGCGCCGGCTGCGCATCCAATGCCGAAAAAAGCCTGTCGACATCGTCCTTGCTTGTCGCATCGCAGGCAAACGTCCGGGCGCCGGTCTCGGCCGCAAGGTCTGACAGCTTCGCGCTTGAACGCGCTGCAAGAGCGATCTGCAGACCGGCTTTGGCAAATATACGCGCGATCGAGGCCGACAATCCCGAGCCGGCACCAACAATAAGAGCCGATTTATATCTCATAGAACCCGCTTACATTGCCGTCGGTTCATCCAACCTGTACGAAAATGATAGGTTAGTTGCGACCCCAGGCGTGTGCTCCAATGATCTCCATCCCCACCGCAGCAAAACCCCCGCCGGCGAGAAGTTCAAGGCCCCGGCAGGGGCGCCCGTCAGGCTGGCTTCGGGGCAAAGTGAAATCGCTTCCGCCCGGTTGCTTCGCGGCGATCATGGCAACCGGAATCGTGTCCAATGCTTTCTATTTCGAAGGCCGCCACGACATCTCGGATGCGTTGTTTTTCATCAATCTCGTGGCCTATGCCTGCCTCGCCGCCGCAACGCTCGCCCGGGCAGCGTGCTATTGTCGCTCGCTCCTCGACGACCTTTTCGATCCGCATCAGGTGTTCGCCTTTTTCACCATCGTGGCCGGCACCGGCGTTCTCGGCGTTGGCTTCCATTTGCGCGACCATGAGTCCGCAGCGCTTGTCATGTGGGTGCTCGCGCTCATCATTTGGCTTTCCCTGATTTATCTCAGCTTCGGTGTTCTCACATTCCTCAACACGGAGCGCGGTGCGACTATCGTCGACGGAGGATGGCTGATTGCGATTGTAGGGACTGAATCCCTGGTCATCCTCGGCACCATCGTGGCGCCTCCGCTCGGACAGGCCGGCGCCGCCATTTTTGTGCTGATCCACATGCTTTGGGGCATCGGCCTCGCTCTCTACGGCATCTACATAACGCTCTTTGCGCACCGTATTTTCTTCGGCGATTTTGACCCCGACGACATCACGCCCATTCTCTGGGTGGTGATGGGCGCGGCCGCGATCAGCACCAATGCCGGTTCGACCCTGATCCTCAGTCCGCCAGGCTTACCATTTCTTCAGTCGATGCGTCCCTTCATCGACGGCGTAACTCTGATCGCATGGGCGTGGGCCACGTGGTGGATTCCGATGCTGCTGCTTTTCGGAATTTGGAAGCACATTGTTCGCAAGGCTCCCCTCGTCTACACCCCGCTATTGTGGAGTCTGGTGTTTCCTCTCGGAATGTACGCCCTGGCGAGTCTGCGTTTGTCGCTCGCCGGCGATTTTCCGCCGCTCCATTCGATTTCCGTAGCGATGGTCTGGATTGCACTTATCGCCTGGGCCGCGACGGCCCTTGGCTTTGCAATTTCCTCCTGGCGGGACTGCCGGTCGTTCGCGAAGGCTACATCCTGAATACGCCAAACGTCGTCGGCGGGACCGGCGCATTCAATGCTGCGGATAGCGCGAGCGCCAGCACCCGTCGCGTTTCGGACGGCGCAATGATTCCGTCATCCCAGAGACGCGCAGTGGCGTAGTACGGATTTCCCTCATGCTCGAATTGCTCGCGAAGCGGCTGCTTGAATTCTTCTTCTTCCACTTCTGACCATTTGCCGCCATCCGCCTCGATATTGTCGCGCCTGACCGTCGCAAGCACACTCGCCGCCTGTTCGCCGCCCATCACCGATATCCGGGCATTCGGCCACGTGAACAGGAAGCGCGGGCCGTAAGCCCGGCCGCACATGCCGTAATTTCCCGCGCCATACGAGCCGCCGATAATGAGCGTAATCTTCGGGACCTGCGCGCAAGCGACCGCGGTGACCATTTTTGCGCCGTCCTTGGCAATCCCGCCCGCTTCGTAGTCACGTCCGACCATGAAGCCCACGATGTTTTGCAGAAACAGCAACGGGATACGGCGCTGACAGCACAGCTCGATGAAATGCGCGGCCTTCAGGGCACTTTCGGAAAAAAGAATCCCGTTATTGCCTAAAATGCCGACCGGCATTCCGTAGATGTGCGCCAGGCCGGCAATCAGGGTCGAGCCATAAAGGGCCTTGAACTCATCGAACTCCGATGCGTCAACAATACGGCCGATGACCTCGCGCACGTCATATTGCTTCTTGAGATCGACGGGGACGATTCCATCCAGTTCCCCTATGTCAAGCACCGGCTCAGCTGATTTCTTGAGAGGGATATCGACCGACTTTTTCGTATTCAGATTTGCGACAATCCGGCGGGCTATCATCAGCGCGTGGTGATCATCCTGCGCATAGTGATCGGCGACACCCGATTGGCGTGCGTGCACGTCGGCGCCGCCCAATTCCTCCGCGCTGACAATCTCGCCCGTCGCCGCTTTGACGAGCGGCGGACCGCCGAGAAAAATCGTGCCCTGATTTTTGACGATGATGGTCTCGTCTGACATGGCGGGTACATAGGCGCCGCCCGCCGTGCACGAACCCATGACCACCGCTATTTGCGGAATGCCGAGCGAAGACAGGGTCGCCTGGTTGTAAAAAATGCGGCCGAAATGCTCCCGATCAGGGAACACCTCGGTCTGATGCGGGAGATTTGCACCGCCACTGTCGACGAGATAAAGGCAGGGCAACCGGTTTTCGCGCGCAATTTCCTGCGCCCGCAGGTGTTTCTTGACGGTCATCGGAAGATAGGTTCCGCCCTTGATCGTCGAATCATTGCAAACAATGACGCACTCGCGCCCTTCGACGCGCCCAATGCCCGTTATCAGGCCGGCGCCGTGAATGGCATCGTCGTACATGTTGTTTGCGGCAAGCGGCGACAGTTCGAGGAAGGGCGAACCCGGATCGATCAGGCCCATCACGCGGGCGCGCGGCAGGAGCTTGCCCCGGGAGACGTGGCGTTCGCGCGCCCTTTCGGAGCCACCTTGCGCGGCTTCGGCACGACGCGCGTGCAATTCCGCAACGAGAGCGCCCATGCGTTCGGCGTTTGCGCGAAATTCGGCAGCGCTCTTATCGGCCGATGAAGACAGAATCGCCACGGCGCCCTCCATTCGCGAGAGAAGGTGCCTTGGCGGAACCTGGAACGCAATGCCGCATCTTCATTGCAAATCCTCAAGTTTGCGGAACCGGCGGACCGCAAAGACGTTTTGTTACGAGACTTCGACACCGTCGGAAAATTCGGCGGCACCCAGAGGAGGAATCCCGTGAGGAAACTGAAATTATTGTCGACTGTAGCGGCGGCGTTGCTGTTGAGCGCTGGCGCGGTTTCGGCACAAGGAATGAGTAAAGACAAGCCCGACCGCGCGCCGGCGGCCCAGCAGAACGCACCCGCAGAAAAAGTGGCCCCGTCGATGAAGCAGGGCGAACACAAGTCCCCGCAGACGACCGGTAAGGCAGCATCCGAGTCGAAACCCGGCAAGGCCGAAACAACCGGCCAGTCGCCAAGGTCCGAAGAGAAAGGGACCAGGGGGACGATGGAGAAAAACAAGTCGGGCTCCACGAACGGCAAATCCGAGCTCCGTGCAAATGAACACGGCCAGAAAGCCAGATCCGGCAAGTCGGAAACGACCGGCCAATCTCCAAAGGAGGAAGAGCGGAACAAGTCCACGATGGAGAAGGAAAAGTCCGGCCCCGCGAACGGTAAGTCGGAGATGCGCTCGCCGCGTAGTGAGCAAAATGAGCGTGGCATGAACGGAAAGTCGTCAAGCGAGATGACAAACGAGAAGGAGCGCACGACAACCGGTCAGGGCGCTGCGGGCGCGGCGAGGCTCTCGACCGAGCAGCGGACCAGGATCACTACGATCATCAGGGAGCGCAAGGTGGAGCCGACGCATCTGAACGTGTCGGTACGGGTCGGAACCAGGATTCCGGAAAGGGTGCACCTGTACCCGCTGCCAAGAGAAGTCGTCGAGGTGTATCCGGAGTGGCGCGGCTACGACTACATCCTGGTCGGGGATGAAATCCTCGTCATCAGCCCGCGGACACACGAAATCGTTGCAATTCTGGAAGCCTAGTCCAGGGACCAAGTAGGACCAGGTAGAACCGACGGCCGGGAACCATCCCGGCCGCCGTTCATTTATGGGAAAATTCAGAGGTTCCCGGAACCGTATATGCGCGCTCCTGTTGTTTCGAAGGCGCTGTCAGTTCGGCAGCCCCCACAGGAGGTACGCGATGAAAGCCGTGACCACTCTTACCGCCATCGTAGCGATCTTTGCCGGCGTTTCGCTCGCTCAGGCACAAGGCACAATGGGTAAAACAAGCTCGCCGTCGACAAGCGGCGGCAGCATGCGGGCTCCGCAGACAATCGGGAACGCAGCGTTTTGCATCAACACATCGGCAAGCGGCGCCCTCAATTGCAAATATGCAAGCATGGCCGCATGCGAGAAAGATGCAAAGCCGCAAAATCTGAACTGTTCTCCAAATCCGAAGAAGAGCACGACCGGCTCGAAACAGTAATCATGTGTGCGTAGGGTAGCGTTGCGTATCGTGCGTAAAGCCCTGCGCCGGGATTCCGGCGTGGGGCTTCGGTGCATCTCCGTTCGATCGTGCCTCACCTGCTTGCATTGGACACATGCGCGGGAACGATGATTGTTGCCGGAACGACGCCGCGAAGGAAGCGGTTGACGAACACCGTTTCCACGGAAGCAGCAAAAAATGCCACCCTGAGTGCGCCTCAGGGTGGCGAGTACTCCACTGGAAGCTAACTAGGCTCGGACTTCCTGGCGCTGAAACGCCACATATCCTCCGACGAAGAAAATAATTGTTGCGGCGATCAGGCCGACGATCTGAGGCCACGCCACCATGATGCTGTCCCAGAGCGGCAGAGGCGACCCCATGACCGCACCCTCGAGTTGGCTCAGATAGATGGGACCAAGCGTGCGCGTTGTCGGATGCAGCAGCGCCAGTACGGTCTCCCCGAACAAGGTGGCCGGTGACAGACGCGCGAGCATTTGGCCTGCAATAACGAGCGTTGCCTGGTCGGAGTTTGCGAAAAATGCTTCGGCAATCGCAGGTGCAAGCGCGGGCCAGATGACGCTGATAAACAGCCACAGCCCGAGCGTAACCAGCGCGGCGGTCGCCGCCGACCGGAACGTTATTGAGAACAGCATGGCGAGCGCCAGCCAGACGCCCGCATAGGCAATGGTGACGATCAGGAAGATGAAGGCGCGAGCCATCTCCTCGCCGCTCGGTGGCACGCCGAGCATGATCAGGCCGAGCCCGATGACCAGCAGCCACAAGGCCGTGAGACTCACCGACAGCGTCAGAAGCCCCGCCAGAAACTTCCCGAACAGCAGTGCGTCGCGATAGATCGGCTGTGACAATATCCGCGACAGGGTTCTGCGGTTGTGCTCGCCATTGATCGCGTCGAAGCCAAGCCCGATCGCCATCAGCGGCACCAGGAAGCTCAGAAATGAGACAAACGACGGTAACGGGTCGCGTGCCGTCGTGAACAGCCGCAGAAACAGGAATGGATCTTCAGCCGTCACGTCGCGAACCTGCTGGATTGCCCCATAGACCGCCGCCAGCGCGGTAAGCACCACCAGCCATTCCAGGACGCGCATGCGGGCGCTCGTGAAATGGTCGGACAATTCCTTCAACATCACGACCCCAAGGCCATGGAAGGCAGATCCCTCACGCCGCATGCGCCACCTCCTGCAAATTCTGGAAGTAGCGGGTGTAGATCGTCTCAAGGCTGGGCTCGTCGAGCGAAAGCCGGCTCAATCGCGCGCCCGCCGCAATGACTTCCGCTGCCGCTTCCGGCCGCAGATCACGGTCGCAGGCCAGCCGCCAGCGTCCCGCTGCAGGCTGCTCGACGCTGCGCACGCCCGGCAGCGACGACAGATGTTGCGCTACATTGGTCCCGCCTTCCGCCTCGACTTCGACGGTATACCCGCCGCCCAAGACCTGGCGGCCGAGCTCCGCCACCGTGCCCATGAGCGCGATGCGTCCGTCATTGAAGAGCGCCACACGATCGCAAACGCTCTGCACGCGATCGAGAAGATGTGACGAGAGCAGAATGCTCACACCCTGGGCCTTGAACGAGCGGATCAGTTCCAGCAATTCAACACTCGCCTGCGGATCAAGGCCGTTGGTCGGCTCGTCGAGGATAGCCGCGCGCGCCTCCTTCATCACGATTTCCGCAAGGCCAAGCCTTTGGCGCATGCCGCGTGAAAACGTGCCAACCTTCCTGTTGGCAACATTGGCCAATCCGACGCGAGCGAGAGCCGAAGCGATCCTGGCCCGGCGTTCCTCAGCCGGAAGATCCATCAGTCTTGCCGTGTAGTGCAGATTGTCGGCGGCCGTGAGATTGTCATAAAAGCCAACCGAGTCCGGCAAATAGCCCACGCGCCGTTTGATGGCGAGCGGCTCCTGCATCGGATCGTGACCAAAGACCCTCGCCTGCCCGCCGGTGATATCACTCAAGCCGAGCAGCATGAGGATCGTTGTTGTCTTGCCGGCGCCGTTCGGCCCCAGCAGGCCGAAAATCTCGCCCTCCCCGACCGCGAAGGTCACGTTATCGACGGCGGTCGCCGTGCGATAGCGCTTGGTAAGGCCTCTGGTCTCAATGATGTTTTCGCTCATCGCCGGCCATAACGCGCGACCGCGCCCACCATGATCAGAAGAGCCGCTCCGATGATGCCGACACCCGCGACTCCCCACATCGTCGATGTCGTTACGCTGACGCGGAAATTGGCGCTGCCATTCTCGCCCCGGCTGGATGCATTCAGTGTCGTGACATAGTCGCCGGCGATCGCTTTCTCCGGCGGCGTAATGACGGCCTGAACTTCCTGATGCTGATTTGGCGCAATTCGTTCAATCGTCTTTGGCTCGAACACCACTTTCCAGCCGCTGGGCGCCGTTGCCGATAACTGAATATTGTCAGCCGGCGCCGTGCCGGTATTGGTGACCGTGATCGGCACCGAGCTGTCACGTCCTGCCGTTGCACGCGCACTCAGCAGCCCTTCACGGCCGGCAAGCGATAGTTTCGGCTGGCCGGTGATGTCGAGTGCGACCTCCGCGGTCGCACTCGCGTCCTCGGCGGCAACACGGACCTTCACGGGATAACGGCCTGCATCGATCGTATCGGGGGCGGTGACCTTGAGCTTGACATCCTTGGTCTTGCCCGCATCGACGGGGATCGCCGTCAGCTGTTGCGAGCCATAGGCCTCGGTAAACGAGGTATCGAAATTGTGGGGCGCGTCGGCCGCGAGACTGACAAGGAGCTTCTTCCCGCTGTCGTTCTTGATTGTGAGCGTATATTCGAAATTCGAATGCGACGAGCCGCGCAGCTCGGGAAGCTGCGGAGTCAAGGTCAACTTGGCGGGCAATTCCTTTGCGAGACTCACGACCACCGGCAACGAAACATGCGAGTTGGCACCGTCAGCGCTGATGGTGAGCGTGTGGGATCCAATTGCCGCCCCTTTCGGGACATCGAGCCGAAGGTCGAGCAAGACACTGTCGTCCGTCGCCGGCATGGCAGCGGCAATCGGCTGACCGCCGCCGAGTAAGGTTGCAGTCCACCCCGCGGGCACCCCCGAAACCGACAAGGCCAGGCGTTCGGGCGCAAGATCGTAATTGCGAAGCTTGAGGCTGATCGTGGATGTCGTGCCCGGCTGCACCGTCACGGCCGGGTAGTCGGTTAGAAGAAACAGGCCTTTAATGTCTTTTGGAGGATCGGCACTGGCGGGTGCCGCAAGTGCAAAAAGCAACGCAAAAAGCACGGGAAGGCGATAGCGCATGGCAAGCAACTCCACGCGAGGGGCTCAACCCCCGCAAGACGCCGCCCCCAAATGCAGAACACGACGCGATAGTCGTGAAACGATGTCCGGCATCGTCCTCACGATTTTGACAAAAATTGGGACTGCTGCTGCCGCAAACAGCCGCACCCACCCTATTGCTGCAATGCGACACCGCGGACGAACGGCCAGTCCGGCTCATTCCCCTTCATGATCCAGGGCTCTTTGATCGCTGCAGCCTGCCACTCGCGCCAGGCCGGCAAGGCCATCACCGCATTCATATAATCGCGAGCCGTCCCGCCGACCTCGATTCCATAGGTGTGCAGACGCGAAACGACGGGCGCATACATCGCATCGGCCGCCCCGAAATCGCCGAACAAAAACGGGCGCCCGCGCCCATACCGCTCGCGACAGTGGGCCCACAATTCTTCAATGCGCCGCACATTTGCGATCGCCTCGTCGGGCTGTGGACGCGATTTCGGCGGCAGCCACATATTCATCGGACAGTTTTTCCGCAGCGCCTGGAAGCCGGCGTGCATTTCGGCCGCGACTGCACGCGCATGCGCACGCGCCTCTGCCTCGCGCGGCCAAAGGCCGGCGGCCGGATGTTTTTCCGCGAGGTATTCGAGGATGGCGAGCGACTCCCAGATCGACCGAGCGCCGTCGACCAGCACCGGCACCTTGCCGGCCGGCGAGTACTGCAAGATCTGCTCACGGCTGCCCGGTTCATAGAGAGGAATGATCTTTTCGTTAAACGGAATAGCGGCAACCCGCATGGCGATCCACGGTCGCAACGACCATGATGAATAGTTCTTGTTGCCGATAACGAGAGTGAGCGTCATGTCGAATGCGTTCAGCTTTTTTTCGTGGGTGCTGCTGCGGGCGCTTCCACCGGCCCGCCAGCTTCCTTCCACGCGCCAAACCCGCCCGCAATATGGGCAACCGGCTTGAGCCCCATGCGCTGGGCCGTCTGTGCGGCAAGCGCCGAACGCAGGCCGCCGGCACAGAAGAACACGAAAGTCTTGTCCGCCGCAAAAACCGGTTTGTGATACGGGCTCTGCGGATCAATCCAGAACTCCAGCATCCCGCGCGGGCAGTGAAACGCGCCCGGAACGCGCCCCTCACGCTGCAATTCGCGAATATCCCGGATATCGACCAGCACGGTGTCGTCGCGGCCGGCAAGCCTGACGGCCTGTTCCGCGGATAACGTCGTAACCTCGCGCTCGGCAACCTCGCATAGGGCCTTGTATCCGGTCGTAATGACTTGCGGCATTGAACGTCTCCTGAACGCCTTGCATGCTGGCAGAGCACCGTCGCCCACTCAAGCCTGCCATTGATGCCAGCCATTGATGCCAGCCTTGCGAGCAGGCACCATAAGCGGCTGCAACGAGGCGAGCGCAATGACGTCCCTCACCCTTCCGGATCTTGCCGCCATTGCCTGGTTTCTCGGCGCCTGGATTGCATATTCGCAAGTGATCGAAAAGACCCCGAAGGGCCGTGACGGCCTCAATGCCTTGATGAACAGCTACCGCGACGAATGGATGGAGCGGATGCTTGCGCGCGATATGCGCATGGTCGACGCGCAGGTGACGGCGGCGCTGCAAAACGGCACGGCGTTTTTTGCATCCACCAGTCTCATCGCAATCGGCGGCGCACTCACTTTGTTGCGGTCGAGTGAAGACATATTGACGGCCATATCTCAGCTGCCATTCGGCGCGACGTCGTCCCGCGACCTGTGGGATCTGAAGATGATGGGCCTCATCGTTATCTTTGTATACGCATTTTTTAAATTCGCCTGGTCGTACCGGCTCTTCAATTATTTCGCCATCATGGTCGGTGCCGCGCCGCCGCCGTCAGAGAAAAACAACCCCGCCGCGCAAGCCTTCGCGCACCGTGCCGCGCATCTGTGCGCCGACGCGGGACGTCACTTCAATCGTGGACAGCGCGCTTTCTTTTTTGCGCTCGGCTATCTCGGCTGGTTTCTCGGGCCCGCGCCGTTGGCGCTTTCGACAGCCGGCATTCTTGTCGTCATGTGGCGCCGGCAGTTTGCGTCCGATTCCCGAAAGGCCTTCGAAAAGGATGTGGAGAAAGCCGTCCCGGCGCGCAGGTCGCTCAGGCCATCCCCATCAAAACGGCAATAGCCGCTACGATCAGCAGGGCGAGCGAAGCGGCAGACACCGTGATGATTTGATCTCGGCGGCTGGTGTCGAGTGCCAACTCCTGATGCCCGGGCGTTTCCGCGACGGAACCCGGACGTAAGTGGAAAATCATAGGCCAGCCCTCGATCGAAGGAATATTTCGACGGTGCACGAGCACGCAGACGCGAACTCGGGCGGCGAATCGCCCAGATCCTCAACGATACGTTAGCGGAGCGCCGTCCTCAATCAGCGCAAAGCGAACGCCTTTGGTTCACCGCGCGTTCGGCGGTCGACAGCTCAGTTGTGAGTGGCGGCAGTAGCAACATCAATCACGGTACCCGGATAATGATCCGTCAGCGATTGTCAGCTTGCGGCCACATCAACGAGCCGCATCTGGACACGCTCCTCACCCTTCCAGCGATCAATTGCAATATGACCGGCCGCGTGCAGTGCCCGGCCGCGATTTTCAATCATGGCCCTGCCAAGCGGCTGGCCGTGCGCACGAAACGCAATCGCGCTGACGAATTTGCCGTCGCCCGAGCGGAAACGCGCCCGAATATGGTTTTCTCCAACCGGATCCACATAAGCGAGTGTGTGGCCTGAGAGGGCGAGCAGCGGTTCGGGATTTCCGGCCCCATAGGGTCCCGCCTGCGCCAGCAAATCAGCGAGCGCAGGGTTGAAACCACCCGCCGACATGGCGCCGTCTATCTTCAGGGCGGAGTCGCGGCGAGCAAGGTCAACAGGCCCGGCGAGCATGTTTTCGAGATATGCGCGGAACGCGCCGAGCCTGTCTTTCTTGAGTGTGACGCCGGCCGCCATCGCATGGCCACCGCCTTTGATGAGCAGACCCTCCCGCACTGCGCCCCTGACCGTCTGGCCAAGATCAACGCCGGCGATCGAGCGACCGGACCCGGTACCGATTCCGCCAGGCTCGAGCGCTATTGCAAAAGCCGGACGGCCGTAACGCTCCTTCAGTCGGGCCGCCACCAGCCCGACCACGCCCGGATGCCAACCCTCCGCCGCGGTGACAACGACAGCGCCTTTTTCCTCCAGCCCCAACGCAGCCAGCGCTTCGGCTTCCGCCTGCGCCAGGGTTGCCTGTTCGATCTGCTGGCGCTCCCGATTGAGCCTATCCAATTCGGCTGCAATGCGCGCCGCCCCGGCGGGGTCTTCTTCCAGCAAGAGAGACGCGCCGAGATCCGCCCTGCCGATGCGGCCGCCCGCATTGATGCGTGGCCCCAGGACAAACCCCAGATGCCAGGGTTCGGGCGGTCCGGCGAGCCGCGCGGCGTCCATAAGCGCCGTCAGCCCCGCATGATCGCGACGTTTGAGCGCAATAAGACCCTTGGCGACGAAAGCGCGGTTGAGCCCCCGAAGCGGCACAACATCAGCCACAGTACCCAGGGCAACAAGATGCAGACGCGACAGCAGGTCGGGCTCGGGCCGCGCATCGGTCCAGAAATTGCGCCTTCGCAGTTCGCGTGTCACTGCAACCAGCGTCAGGAACACCAGCCCGACCGCAGCAAGGTATCCGAGCCCGGACAGATCATCCGCCCTGTTGGGGTCGACAATGGCGACAGCATCCGGAAGTGTTTCATCGGCCTGATGGTGGTCGATGACCACGGTATCGAGCCCGAGCCTTTTTGCTTCTGCAAGCGGCTCGAGGCTCGTTACGCCGCAATCGACAGTGACAAGCAATTTGACGCCGCGTTCGCCGAACATGCGGATCGCGTCAATATTCGGCCCGTAACCCTCGAAAATCCGATCCGGGATGTGGACAATCGGCTCGAGACCGCAGAGCCTGAGATAGTGCGCCAAAAGCGCCGACGCTGTCGCGCCGTCAACGTCATAGTCACCGAATATCGCGATCTTGTCGCCAGACATCACCGCGTCTGCAATTCGCGTCGAGGCGGTCGTCATGTCGGTCAGCGTACCAGGGTCGGGCATCAACCGCTTGATCGTCGGGTCGAGATAGTGCGCAACGTCGTCGATCGGAACGTCGCGCCCCGCCAACACGCGTGCCAGAAGCTCGTCGACTCCGTGGCGCTGTGTGATCGCCAGGGCGCGCGCTGAGGCGCGCTCATCGAGCCGATCGCGCCAGGCGCGGCCTGTCAGCGACCGTTCAACCCCGAGGAAATAACGGTCGTTCAAGTTTGAATATGCAGCGGCAATCGCCATCCTGGTCACTTTCGCGCCGGCTGCTGCAAGGAATCGGCAGCCGACAGTTCCTTATAGTGACGAAGGCTTGCCTGGCCCACCAGCCCGCTCTCAGGCCGCCGCGTCGGCGTGGATGCGCAGCAGCCCGGGGATTGTCGTCGGGTCACGCCGGCCGAATCCGCATTCGGTTGCAATGGAGAAATCGCTGACATGCCGCTCGGCGGCGGCAAGCCGCTGCCGGGTGCCGGCAATTCCATCCGTAAAATGCACAAGGCCCATGCTCAGCTCGGTTTCCGGCTTGATCTGCAGCCGTACGAGCGGCTGGAAATAGGCATCGTCACTGCGATCCCGCGGCACGGGCATGTGGATAAGCTCTACGGAACGTTCGATATCGGCACAAAGGCGGTTCGCCAGATCGACCATGTCGCCCATGTCGACCGGCTCTATGACGTGCCTATGGTTGGAATCCCCGTAACAGAAATGAAAGAGCAGTTCGATCTCCGGCGGCACGCTGTTGGCAAGACCGGTCAGGATCTTTGAAAATGTTGCCAGCATTTCCGCTCGCGAGCCGCCGTAAGCGCCGGTATCGCCGCGCTGCAGCCGGGCGAACACCGCAGATGCTACGTCGAATTGGATCGCGATCTGATCGTGGGGAAGTTCGCGGGCGATTTTCGCGATCTCGCGCTTGAGCGCTTCGTTATAGACGGCATCGAGTGACGCGTGCAGATCATCCTGAAGAAAGAGCCAGATGACGGAATGCGCCGGAACAAGGTCGATCTGGAAGCGGCATTTCGCGGGCACAATGCCGCGGCGCTTGAGTTCGGCAAATTCCGCATATGAGCGCCTGGCGATATCGGCATAAAAGAGGTTGTCAAAATGGACGTCTCTCGCGGTCTTTCCAGAACGAAGTCTGTAGCGGATTCGAGCGGTCCCTGTCGCATGGACGCGAAAAACCTCGTCTGATTTCTCGAGCGCAGGATTTTCGGCGAAAGCAGGCTCAAGCCACGTAATCCAGTCGGAGCGTTCTCCGGTCTCACCATCGGGAATCCGTTTGAGGTACGGTCCAAGCGCTTCGCTGACCACGGTGAACACCTCACGTGCGTCGCGAAGCGGCACGCTGCCGACCAGATGCACGTGACGCATGGCCGGTTCAGTCGAGATGGAATTTTTCGAACTGGCGATGTTCAGCGAGCACGCGCCGTACCGTGCCGGTCACAGAACGCATGACGACGGTCTCGGTTTCAATAACGTCCTTTCCGAATTTGACGCCGCTGAGCATCGGGCCGCTGGTAACCCCGGTTGCCGCAAACAGGCAATCGCCTTTCACCATGTCCTCGATCTGGTATTTCTTTTTCGGATCCTTGATGCCCATCTTGAGTGTGCGTTCGCGCAACTGCTCGGTATCGATGATCAGCCGTGTCTGCATCTGACCGCCAATGCAGCGCAGCGCCGCCGCCGCCAGCACACCTTCCGGCGCACCTCCGATGCCAAGATAGATGTCGATGCCGGTCTTGGGATCGGCGCAATGGATCACGCCGGCGACGTCGCCGTCGCTGATCAGGCTGACAGCTGCTCCGGTCTTGCGCACCGCGGCAATAATGTCGGCATGACGTGGGCGATCGAGCAGGATCGCGGTGATCTCCGAGGGCTTCACGCCCTTCGCCTTTGCGAGACCGTGGATGTTTTCCTCCGGCGGCGCATCGAGATCGATGGTTCCCTTCGGATAGCCGGGCCCGATCGCAATCTTGTCCATGTAGCAATCGGGGGCATGGAGCAACGTGCCTGCGTCGGCCATGGCGAGCGTCGCGATGGCGCCCGGCATGTTCTTGGCGCACAGCGTCGTCCCCTCAAGCGGATCAACGGCAATATCGACCTTCGGTCCGGCCTTGGTGCCTACCTTTTCGCCGATGAAAAGCATCGGCGCCTCGTCCAGTTCTCCCTCACCGATGACAACGGTGCCATCGATCGGCAGCTTGTTGAGCTCGCGCCGCATGGCATCGACGGCGGCCTGATCGGATGCTTTATCCTTGCCATGACCGCGCAGCCGCGCCGACGATACCGCCGCACGTTCGGTCACGCGCACGATTTCAAGGCTGAGGACGCGCTCCAGCACTAACTCTGGCTGGACTGTAATACTCGACATTGGACGCTCCCCTGACAAACGCTCCGGCAGGCAGTCTAGTTCTTCTCGATCCGAATGACCTGCGGACGGCCTGAGATCACCCTATCGCGACCTACCGCCGCAAGAGCCTTGCGCACCGCATCCTCGCTGGTCG
>DATEKG010000381.1:0-17447 GCA_035277565.1 Pseudolabrys sp. | reverse complement strand
AGCCGCTGCTGATCGTCACCGTCGCCGAGGTGAGGGTCTGGTTGTCGACGTCGCTCACCGCCGCCGATCCCGCCAGGGTCACCGGCGCGGCATTCTCGGCATAGGAGGCCGAGGCCGCCACATTATTAAGTGCCGGGGCGTCATCGCTGCCGTGCACCGTGACAGTGACGATCTGCGTGGTAGTTCCACCGGACTGGCCATCGTCTACCTGCACTGTGAAGCTGAGCGTCACCTGATCACTGGCGCCGAGAAAATCGAGGGCGCTGTCGGCGACCTCATAGTGCCAGCCAATTGTGCCGGTGCCGTCCGCCGCCGAGTGCGTTGCATTGTCGACCGAGAAGGCATTGAGCAGCGTGTTGATCTGATTGGTAGTCAGCGCAAGCGTAGCGGACTCGACCTGCCGGTTGGTGACAGAGCTTGTCTCGGGGTCCGAAAGATCGACATCAGTGAAGGTGATCGTGCCAGACGCTTGGTGGGGCGTAGGATCATTTAGGCGATTGGGGCTCTCGGTCACCGATCCTTGTTGTGTCTCCGAGGTGATGAACGGTGGGTCCTCGGTGCCGAGCACCGTGACTGTCAGTGTCGTGGTGGCCGTCGTCGTGCCGTCCGACGCCGTATATGTAAAGGGAATGTCGACCACTGACTCGCCAGCGCCGAGTGCCTTCACCGTCGTGTTGGCATTGTTCACCACATAGGTGTAGGTGCCGTCCGCCCCGATCGTCAGCGTGCCATAGAGTCCGTCGATTGACGTCCCGTTCGCCGAAGTGGTGCCGGCCGCAACACCGAAGGGGCCCTCGATCGAGTCCTGAATGGTGATGACCGTCAACGGGCCACCGCTGTCGTTGTTGAGCACGTTGCCGGTGCCGGTCGGAGCAGTGGTCCCGTCCGGACTCAAACCCGGCGGCGGCGGCGGCGGTGGAGGCGGCGCCGGAATAAAAAAGTTTTGCGGTCCGCTGGTTCCGCCCGCTGGGCCACCCGGGAATGTCGGCGGCGGATCGTGGTCCGTCGGCGGAACGAAATTGATGTTCTGGAAAAATACCGGAGCTTCGAGCCCTGGCGGCGTACTCGACCCACCCGGCCCGGTGATTGTCGGCCCCTGACCCTGCTCGAATGTGTGCAGCGCCTGCTGCTGGTCGTTCTGGAACTGCAGCATCTGCGTGATGCTGTTGCTGACATAGCTTTCGCTGATCGAGCTGCCGATCCTGCGCAGCACGACTGTTTCGCTTGGATCGTCAATGAAGAGCGTGTGCTCCGGCGTGACCGAAGTCGCATGGACGGTCAGTTCAATGATGCCGAACTTCGCGTCTTTGAAGTCCTGCGAATCCTTGTAGTTGATTGCGCCGTCGTCGAGAAATGCGATGTCGGGGTTGGCGGCCTGGGCCTCCTGCAACGCCGTGAAGAACAGCGATGCCAGCGAAAGCATGCCGATGCCGCCGGCCTGCGCACGGCCACGGATACTTCCGAAAGGCGTGTCGACCATCAGCCGCCCGAACTTTGCCATCTCGCCGGCAATAAAGGCGAAGGTGCCGCGGCTGATGTCGAGTCTGGCCGAGGGTGCCGTTTCGCTGCGGTCGAACTCCTTGACGACCGCGCGTGCGCTATCGGACAAATTGAATGCAGTGCCGTCGATAAAACGGATACCCACTTTGCCGCCGGCTGCTGTCTCGATGATGTCGCCCTGGCAAACCGGATCGCCCAGCTTGATTTGCTGCGGCGCGCCGTCCGCTCGCGTCAGCGAGCAGGAGCCGATAATCGATTGGATCTGTCCGACGAAAAATAGCGGCTCGCCGCCTGGCCCCAGGATAAAGCCAGTCGCCCGACCGTCCGGCGAAAAACGGCAATGACCGGACACTGGTCCTGCCCCCATGTTACCTGCGCCGGGCAACGGCTGAATTTTTGAATTGGTTCGGTGGCGCTTTCGACCGTTTTGTAGGTAAATTATCGCCCTGATTATAATTTAAATCAATGTCGGCGCTGTTTATAGGTTCAAATTAATGGTTTATCTTGAGGTCGTTATGCGGAATTTAGGCCCCGAAAGCCGCTGAAGCCGGCGCATTGCGAGCCTATTCAACAGGCATGTTGTTGAAGCTCCTTGCCAATACTGATAGTTTTACTTGGGGACACCCGCCCAGAGGGTCGGACGATGCGCGCGCTCACAATTGCCGTGTTTGCAACGGGTGCAATTCTATTCGGCACCGGTTTTTCCATTGACTCGGCGGCAGCACAGAACGGCCCCTCCGATGCCTC
Source organism: Pseudolabrys sp. (assembly GCA_035277565.1). Classification (GTDB taxonomy): domain Bacteria; phylum Pseudomonadota; class Alphaproteobacteria; order Rhizobiales; family Xanthobacteraceae; genus Pseudolabrys. The sequence continues at coordinate 15,200 of DATEKG010000381.1, read as the reverse complement.
CGTCAAACCGATTGGCCGGGTTGTTTCCGCGGCCGGTCCCGTGACGCTCGAGCATGTCAATGCCGTCGTCGTGCAGGCGGCGCTTACCAGCCAGTCCGGCAATGCCAAGGTCGGCGATCCGATCTATCTCGGCGACGTGGTTGCAACGGGTAACGATGCAAAGGTCGGTATTACATTCACCGACGGGACGGCTTTTGACCTGTCGAGCAACGCACGCATGGTCATGACGCAATTCGTCTACGACCCGAACAGCAATTCCAATTCCACCTTGCTGAGCCTTACCAAGGGGACCTTCACCTTCGTTGCCGGGAAGATCGCGAAGAGCGGTGACATGAAGGTCGATACGCCGGTCGCGACCATGGGTATCCGCGGCACGACGCCGCGCGTCGAGATCTCGGATGACGGCTCGGTGAAGTTTTCGACCTTGATCGAGGATGGCAAGGACAAGGTGCTCGAACGGGCCAACACGCCGCCGAGCGCCGCTCCGGTTGAAGAGCGCTCGAAGCCGCGGCTTGATATCTGCAGAGGGTGCTGACCTGTCTGACAACGCAGGCTGTTTCCGGTGTTTCGTAATGCCGATGTCACCAAGCCGCCGCCATATGCACTTGGCCTGCCTCTCGGCAGTGCTTGCTGTCGCGCTTCCGGCGGTCGGCGCGCTGGCCGCGCCGCCGTCAAAATTCGAAAGCAAGCTTAAGAGTATCGAACTCTGCAACGGGTCCGACCGCAGTTCTCCGGATCCCCAGATCAAAGGCTGTACAGCGATCATCGATTCGGAGGGCGAGACGGCGCTGGTGCTCGCAGTCGCTTACAACAACCGCGGTGATGCCTATGCCGCGAAGGGAAATTTCGATCTCGCCATCAAGGATTATGACGAGTCGATCAAGCGCAATCCGGAATTTGCAAAACCATTCAACAATCGCGGTGTCGCTTTCCAGAAAAAGGGCGACTACGACCGCGCGCTCAAGGATTTCGACCAGGCGATCAAGCTCAGTCCCAATTACGCCCGAGCTTTCGCCAACCGGGCCGAAACAAATCAGAAGCGGCACGACTACCGGCAGGCGGCGCGCGACTACGATGACGCAATTCGTCTGCAACCGGACCTGGAAGCGGTATGGAATGGGCGCTGCTGGGCACGCGCAATCCTGGGCGAATTGCAGCCGGCGCTCGCGGATTGCAACAAGGCGCTGCTGGTCCAGCCGAACGATGCGGCGGCATTTGATTCGCGCGGGCTGATCTACCTGAAGATGGGCGAATTTGATTCCGCGATCACCGATTACAGCTCCGCCTTGCGCATCGAGCCAAAAATGGCCAGCGCGCTGTATGGCAGGGGTCTCGCCCGCGTCAAGAAAGGCGAGGCGGTCGCGGGCGATGCCGATATGGCGGCCGCGAGAAGGCTCGAAAAATCAGTGGCCGACGAATTCTCGCACTATGGCGTGCACTGACATCGCTGCGTTCCGCCGTGCAGCAGGCGGCGGCCGCGCCAACGCGGTTAACGCCCGGTAAGCACGGCCGCCTTTCACCGTAAAGAATCCGGATATTGAACGCCAGCCGCGGCCAATTTCACGCGGTTCAGAATCCATTCACCGCAGCGCCCAATAAGCTCAACCGCGGCGCGCAGCGTAAACGCAGCCGAAAAAGTTTGAGCGGATAACGGCCGGCAAATCTCGGACTGGGATCGGAATTTCCGACCGACAGCCCGGGTGCAGGGACGTTCAAACATGCCGGCCTTCGCCCAAGCGGCGCGCGTTTTCCTATTGGTGGCGCTTTGCTGGAGCGCCGCCTATGCGGACATGTCTCCAACGCCGCCGCCGGTGATCGTGCTCGCCGCCGCGACATTGCCCGGCAGCGATTCCCGGGCAGAGCGCAAGATCGGCGATATCGCGCTTCCCGAGCTCGGCGTGATGAAGCCTGAAATCGACAGCACTCACCCGATTGAATTGTCTCCAAACGAGCCGTTCGGCTCGAAGGCCTCGGCTGCGTTGCCCGCCGACATTTCTGAAAAATGGCGCGATCTGCAGTCACGCATCGATGCGGATGAAAAGGCCCTCGTGGCCTGCCGCACCGACGAGAGCAAATGTTCGCCGGCGGCGCATCGCTTCCTTGCGCTCGTCGATCTCGGCCGCCAGCGAGCGGGTCTTGCTCGGCTGGGAACCGTCAACCGCGCGGTGAATCTGAGCATCCGCCCTGTCAGCGATCTCGATCAGTACGGCTATCCCGACTATTGGGCTTCACCATTGCAGACGCTCAGCAGCGGCGCCGGCGATTGCGAGGACTACGCGATCGTGAAATATGTCGCGTTGCGCGACATGGGATTCGATGCAGCCGATCTGCGCTTCGTCATCGTCCACGACAATATGCATCAGACGGAACATGCCGTTATCGCCGTCCGGGACGGGCAGGACTGGCTGATCCTCGACAATCGAACGATGGCGCTCCTTAACTCCGGAGATGTCCGGCACTATCAGCCCTTGTTCAGCCTGGATCAGCAGAGCAGCCGTGCATTCGCAAGCGCGGCATCGGATTCCGTCACAGATCGATAATCTGGCCTTCGCGCGCCGTGATCGTTCCGGGCCGAGCGTCGTTTGCATCGGCGGCGAGGGCGTCCATGAAATCGTCGTCATGTGACGGGTCGTGGTGGAAAAGGCAAAGATGCTTGACCTTCGCCTCGTCTGCGAGCTGCACGCCGCGTGACCAGGTTGAGTGTCCCCACCCGTTTCTTGATATGATCTCGTCTTCCGTGAACGTCGCGTCATAGACCATCAGATCAGCCCGCTGTGCGAGGGTTGTGAGGTCGGGGTCGCACTTTCCGGGGAAACCTTCCGTGTCGCTGATCAATGCGAATGTTCGCCCGCCGTGTTCAAGACGGTAACCGTTGGCGCTGTCGGGATGGTCGAGGGGTGCTGTTCGCAGCGTGACGCCGTCATACGGATTCAGCACGTCACCGGAAGTGAAATCGCGAAATTCGATTGCGGCTTTGAAAATCTCGATCTGCACCGGAAAAAGTGGAGAGCTCATCAGCATGCGCATGACGCGCTCGATGCTGCTTGACGGCTTGAGATTCGCTGCCCAGACGCGGACCCTGTAGCCTTCGTGGAAGAGCGGCGCGAAGAACGGCAGTCCGACCACGTGATCGAGATGACAATGCGTGATGAAAATATCGATGTTGCGGATTTTCCGGTCCTTGAGCAGTTCGAGGCCGAGTGGCCGTAACCCCGTTCCTGCATCGAAAATCAGGACGTGATCGCTGCAGCGCACTTCGATGCACGGCGTATTGCCGCCATACCGAATCGTCGAAGGGCCCGGGCAAGCAATGCTTCCTCGGACCCCCCAAAACCGAACGCGCATCGGGGATTTCAACATTCACGCCGCCCGCAAGCCACGTTGCAGGTTTTATTGGGAATGATCGGCAATGTCGAGCAGGCGCCCTTGGCGGCGGCGAGGTCGGCGGAATCAAGCTTGATCGCGCGCGCGGATCGACTGCTCGGCGGCCGCTACGCCGGTGATCCAGCCGCCGTGGGCCGTTGAATAATCGCCTTGCGAACATGCTTCGCCGGCAAAGAACAGGCGGCCGTCGACGGGCGCGGCAAGTGTGGTGCGGCAATCGACTTTTCCGGGCACGGCATAAGAATATGAACCGCGCGAAAAGGGATCGGCGGCCCACCGGTGAATGCGGATCGGCTTCACCCTGCGGGCGAAGTCGTTGCCCAGCAAGGCCGTCAGTTCGGACACTGCGAAATCAAAAAACATGGGTTCGCCGCCGCTTTCGAGGGCAGCCGCGTGGCCCCCGCCGAAATAGGCCTCGATTTGCGGCCGCCCGAACGGGCGCAAATGGTAGGTCGCGGTGCCGGTCTTGTCCGTTGCGCCAAAAAGCCGGCTGTCTTTCTCGAATTCTTCCGCGCGCCCAAGCGACATGAACAGCTTGTCTGCCAGCCCGAGCGGGAGATTTTGCGCGGCTTCTGTCTTGTGTGGCAGCGCCGGAGCAAACAGGCCTTCCGTTTGTGCGAGCACGTTGGTCGGAATCGTAATGATGGCCTTGTCGGCCGTGAATGCGCCGCGAGGCGTCTCGATCCTCAGGCGCTTGCCGCGATGGTCGATTCTCGTGACCGGACAATCAAGAATGTGGGGCAGATTGGCGCCGCATGCGGTGATCGTTGCTCCATAGCCTTCCGCAATGCGCCAGTTCACGCCGGTATCATCGAAGTTCTCGAAGTCGCGGGCCGAGACACGATCAAGCTCAGCACCGCAGATGTAGGTGCCGATCGCATTGATCAAATTATTCCATCGGCAGCCCTGCAAAAGCAGCGCCGCAGCAGCAACGTCCGGCCGCTTTTGCGCGCGCTCGCCGACACGAGAAAAAAAATCTTCCTGTGCTTTCAGATAGGCGCGTTGGTCGTCGACGGTGAAACCCAGCGGCAATGAAATCCGGCGCCAGGGCGGCGGTGTCTTGTCGATCGTGCGGCGCTGCTCTTCCGCGATCGCGACCCAGGGATTGCGATCGGCGGAGTGAAGCCAGCCGCAGCCGAGATCGATCGCAAATCCGGACGGGTCTTTGATCGTCAGTGCCCGGCCGCCGAGACGCGGCCGCGCCTCGACAATGACAGTTTTCACGCCTGCCTGCGAAAGGCGCCGCGCCGCCGCGATCCCGGCCGCGCCGCCGCCAATAACGACAGTTTCAAAGTCGTTGTCGGCCATATCCGTGGTCTGCGCCGCTCAGTTGCGCGCTCACATATATGTGTTGTCGTGACAATGGGAATCCGGCGCCCGGAGCGGGAGCAGTGTAACCGAAGTATCCGTTCACTACTCTGCCGCCTGGTGCAGCAGGCTTTCGCCCGGCCGTACGCGGGTGAACATGATCGGCCGGGCGGTTACTTCCGGCCTGTCGCCGGCGAGCCGGACGGTTGTATAGTAAGATGTCCCGAGCGCGGAGGCATGCGGGTAGTCCTCGCGAAAATGAGCGCCGCGGCTGTCGCGGCGAAAATCCGCCGCCGCGGCGATAGCGCGGCTGACCAGCGTGAGACTTTCGAGATTGAGATAGTCCATCCAGGTGAGATTGTACCGGCGGTTTGTGTCGCCGACGCCGGAGGCCGCAATATCTTGCGACAAGGAATCGAGTGCATCCTTGGCGCGGGCAAGGCTCTCGGCACTGCGCAGGATGCCGACGTCATTCCACATGATGCTGTAGAGGCGTTCGCGCATCGCCGGCAGATTTCCCGCGGGACGTTCGAGCGGCGAGAATGCGCGCTCGCGGGCCGCCTCGATCGCGGACTTGTCGGCATCGGGCAGGGCGCCGCCGCGTTTCGTGCGCGTTCCCATCACATCCCCGGCTATGCCGCCGAACACGGTCGAGTTCGCAACGCCATTGCCTCCGAGACGGTTGGCGCCGTGCACGCCACCGGTATCCTCGCCGGCCGCGTAGAGGCGCGGCAACTCCGCCGTGCAGTCCGCCGAGAACACGACGCCGCCCATCATGTAGTGCGCCGTCGGAATCACCTCGACGCGGCCCGCGGCGAGATCAAATCCGCAATCTTCGCAGCGCTCGACCATGCCCTTGAATTCCTTGCGGACGCGTTCAGGGCCGAGGTGGCCCATCTCGATATAGACGCCGCCATGCGGGCTCGCGTGTCCCTTGCGGATACGATCCATGATCGAGCGGCTGACGATATCGCGCGTCGCCCGCTCTCCGCGCGCATCGTAATCGAACATGAACCGCTTGCCCTGCGCGTCGGTAAGATAACCGCCTGATCCGCGCAGGCCTTCTTCGAGTACGGTGCCGGTCATGCGCGTGCCTTCGCCGGCGAGCAGTCCGGTCGGATGAAATTGTACCATCTCGATGTCGCGCAGCGGCAGACCGGCGCGGAGTGCCATCGCAAGACCGTCGCACGACTTGTCGCCCGATGGCGTGTGGTAGCGATACATTGTCGGTCCGCCGCCTGTCGCCAGCAACACCGCCCGCGCGCGAACCAGAAGGGTGTCGCCCGTGCGCATGTCGAGCATCAGCACGCCGGCAAGTTCGGAGCCATCGGCGCTTCGGATCAGATCGAGCGCCCGGTGGTCTTCAAGCCGGCGCACATCCCGGCGCCAGACTTGCTCCGCCAGGCGGTTGATGATCTCGATGCCGGTAAGGTCGCCCTTGTGGACTGTGCGGTCGAAAGTCTGCCCTGCAAAGGCCTTCTGATGCACGCTTCCGTCGGGGTTGCGGTCGAAAAAGCATCCAAGCTCGGTCTCGAGTTCGCGAATCCGTTTTGGCGCCGTTTCCACCAGCAACCAGGCAAGATCCTGATCGTTGAGCCAGCCGCCGCCCTCGATCGTGTCCATGAAATGCCGTTCGACGGAATCCTGCGGTGACAGGGCAACGTTGTAGCCGCCCTGGACCATGCGCGTGCATCCGCATTTGCCCAGGAGCCCCTTGACCGCGATGGTTACATCGAGGTCGGGGTTGGCCTTTTTCGCATGCAGGGCTGCGAACAATCCGGCGCCGCCGGCGCCGAGAATCAGGATGTCGGTCGTCAGTGCCTGCACGTTCACGCGCCGCCGATACTGGCGAGCACCGCTGCGCGGCGGGCGGCAGCTTCGGCATTCACCTGCGCATGCAACGAGCCGCCATGCGAGTCCATCGTTACCAGCAGGGGACCGAAGCCCTTGATGCGGAATTTCCAAAGGCTCTCGGGGTGCAGGTCGTCGAGGTCGACATCCTCGATGTCTTCGATCCAGGTTGTTTCAAGCGCCGCAGCGCCGCCGACGACAGCGAGATAGGCGCCGCCGAAATCGCGAAACGCTTCGAGCGAGCCCTGGCCCAGGCCGCCTTTTCCGATGATGAGGCGTACGCCCTCGCGCTCCATCAGCGGACGCGTGAAACGCTCCATCCGCATCGATGTTGTCGTGCCGATGCAGACCGGCTCATAACCGCAGGTATTGCCGGGACGGGGGTCGACTTTGCGGACATTCGGCGCCGTATGTACAACCGCCTGACCCTTGAGGTTGAACTTCGTGCGCCGCCCGCGGTCGAACATCGCGATCAGCGTGGCGTCACGGATTCCGAACAGCGTTTGCTCGAGTGTGACCGTGTCGCCCGCTTTCAGCGCGCGAGCCTGCGCTTCTGTTACCGGCATCGCGAAATTATGGTGTGTCATGTGGGATCACTCGAAGGCGATGCCGCCCGGCGTGATGACGGCATTCGCACGCCGGGCCGAGTGGCATTGGATGTTGACGGCCACGGGGTTCATGGTGATGTGCGTCGCGGCAACTTCCACATGCACACGAAATGAAGTCGCCCGTCCGCCAAGGCCCTGCGGCCCGATTCCCAGCTGGTTGACCGCTTCACTCAGCTGAGCCTCGAGCCTGGCGCCTTCCTCGTCGGCGCAGGTGGTGCCGAGCGGACGCGTCGCGGCGATTTTCGCAAGATGCATGCATAAGTCGGATGTTCCGCCGAGGCCGACGCCGACGATTGTCGGCGGGCAGACGCGCCCGCCGCATTCGATCACCTTGTCGATGACGAATCGCTTCACGGCGGCAATGCCGTCGGCGGGCACCAGCATCTGCAGAAACGAGCCGTTCTCGGAGCCGGAGCCTTTCGGAATCATTTCGATCTCGACCGTTTCGTCGCGATCGTCGAAATCGACATTTATGATCGGAACTCCGGCACCGCACGACGTCTGCTCGTTTTTCCGCGTGACGGGATGGACCACCGAAGAACGCAGCGGATGTTCGCGGGTGGCGCGCTCGCAGCCGCGCCGGATCGCCTGCTTCATTGCGGCGCCGTCGAATTCGACATTCCGGCCGATGGTGAGGTTGTAGATCGGTATCCCTGTGTCCTGGCAGAGCAGGTTGCGGGTGCGTTCGGCGACCGCGATGTTCTCGACCATCGTGCCCAGGATCGACTTGCCGGTTGCATCCGTCTCTTCGCGGATCAGCCGCTCAAACCCCTGCTTGATGTCGTGCGGCAGAAGCTTCAGCGCGCGAATATAGAGCGTCTTGCTGAGTTCTTCGACTTCCTTGAGATCGAGCTGCATGGCCTGCTTCCCTAGAATACCAGCATCGCACCCGACGCGATCAGCAGCACGGCGAGTGTTTTGCGAAAACGGAGGTCGTTAAGCCTGCCGTAGAGCTGCCAGCCGATCCACGTGCCGAGCAGGAGCGGAGGCAGCACCGCGACGAGCATTATCAATCCGGCGCGGTCCAATGTCACCCAGATGATGCCGGCAAGCGTGATGGCCTGAATAATGATGACGTAGGGCTGGTAGACGGCGCGGGCTGTCTGCTTCGGCCAGCCGCGCAATTGCGTCCAGATGGTCGGCAGTACGCCGGAATAGCCGCCAATGCCGCCGAGGACGCCACCGATGAAACCGACCAGCGCGTCGGCCGGGCGCCCGCCGCCGGTGAAAGTGTGCAAGCGTGGCGCCAGCAATGCGTAGGCGCCGAATGCCAGCAGAAAAATGCCGAGGCCGATCTTCAACACGCCGCCATCGGTATAGACGAGCAGGCGTACGCCGATCGGAATGCCGATAACGCCGCCGGCGACGAACGGCCAAAGTCTCGAGACCTCGACATGTTCACGCTGCTGCCAGATCGTGGTCAGATGCAGGAGGGTGCCGCAACCCGTGATCAGGATCGCCGAATGCAGCGGGTCGATGCGGTGCAACCAGATCGAAGATGCGGCCAGGCCGAACGCAAATCCGCTGCCCCCCGCGGCGACGCCGCCGAGCAGGGCGCCGACCCACAAAAAAGCGAGCGTGTCGAAAGTCAGTCCCGCGACCATCGGCTCAGCTCAGATTGAGCGCAAAAATGACGCCGACCGCCGCAATCGTGGCGAAGCAAACCGACAGGGCGGCAAGCGTTCGTTCGCGGAAGTCGAAGAATTCAATCGCAAGCACGCGCAAGCCGAGCGTCAAATGGATAGTGAGCGCGATCACGATTGCCCATTCCAGGAATGCAACGATTGGCGCGCGCGTCAGCGCAAGAAATGATTCGAGCGAATCGGCTCCATTGAGCGCGGTCGCCAGCGCGAGGAAATGCATTGGCAGGAAAATCGCAAGTGCGATCCCCGAAAGCCGGTGCACCATCGCCGCCACAAATCCGCGTTGCCGGTGCGAGGCGCGCGTCATGCGTACACCGCAAAAACGGCGCGCAGGCCGAGCGCAAGCAGCAGCAGCGCGAAAAGACCGAGTGCAAGGTCGAGCGTGTGCCCGCGCCACGCGGTCCACTCGCGGATGACGTTTCGCAGGCCGATCGGCGCGTGAATGGCGATCGCGACCACGAACAACCCGTAAAACAGCGCAAAGACGAGATTGCCGTGCGTGCGGGCGAGGATTTCGGCGGCGGTCAGCCCGCCGCGTACGGCATAGAGAATAGTGGCAAGATGTGCGGCAACGGCGAAGGCGAGCACGAAGGCGGTTGCCCGCTGGGCGAGGAAAACAAGCGGCATCACGCGCCGCCCCGCAGACTACGCCTGATCATCGCGCGCTTGAGGCCGGCAATTGAATATGTTGGCGCGATCGCCTTTGGGCAGAACGTCGTACAATTCATGTGGGTGTGGCATGCCTGACAGCCGCTGCTGCCGGCCACCGCTTCGAGCCGCGCCGGCTGTCCCCGATCGCGCACATCGTTGACAAGAGTCCATGCGCGGTTGAGCGCCGCCGGGCCAAGATAGGCTTCATCCCAGGCGACGACATCGCAGGCGGAATAGCAGACCCCGCACCCGATGCATTCAATCCCTGCATCGGCCGCCTGCCGTTCACGGGATTGCGGCGGGACGGCCGCAAAGTCAGCCTCCGGCTGTTGACCCGGCTCGAAATAGCCTCGCGCCTTTTTCCATTTCTCGAAAAATTGCGTCATTTCGACCGTGAGATCCTTGACGACCGTAAAGTTGTGCAGCGGCTCGAGCCGCAGGCGGTTCGCCTTGTCGACGACTTCATTGACGCGCGTGCGGCACGTCCAGCGCGGCCTTCCGTTCACGACCATCGCGCAGGAACCGCACATGCCGACGCGGCATGCAAACCGGTACGACAGCGTGGCGTCATGCTCGCGCTGCACCTCGGTCACGACGTCGAGCACGGTCTGGTGCGTACGGCGTGGCACGGCGAATGACTGGAAATGCCCCGTTTCCGTCCCGCGCCAGATTTCCACGTTCAGGTTGCCGGTCATCGCTGCATGCCCCAGAGATTCACCGTTCGCGCCTCTATGGCCCGGAAAATCACCGATTCAACCGCCAGTCCGATCAGGATAACCGTCAGCAGACCGGAAAAAACGGTGGCGGTATCGAGATCGTTGCGCGCCTCGAAGATATACCAGCCGATCCCGCCGGAGCGCGCAGACACGCCAAAAACCAGTTCGGCCGCGACCAGGGTACGCCAGGCAAAGGCCCAGCCGATCTTCAGGCCGGCAAGGATCGACGGGAACGCCGCGGGAATCAGGATAAGTCCCACATAGCGGGCGCCCGTCAGGCCGACATTGCGCCCGCTCATGCGCAGCGTTTCCGGCACGCTGCGGAATCCGATCAGGGTGTTGAGGGCCACCGCCCAGAGAACGGAATGGATGATGACGAATACGAGCGACGGCGTTCCGAGGCCGAACCATATCAGGGCCAACGGCAGGAGCGCGATTGCCGGCAAGGGATTGAACATGGCGGTGAGCGTCGAAAGGATGCGGGTACCGGTGCCGCTCGCGACCGCCAATGTCGTGAATATCGCGGCAATCGCCAGCCCGCACGCATATCCGATAGCGAGCGTCCGCAGCGACGTCACGGTACGATCGATCAGAACACCGTTGGCGATGTCCTTCCAGAACGTTTTTGCCGTCTCCGTGAAAGTTGGAAACAGCAGGGAGTTGTTGAGCCATCGCGCATAGATTTCCCAGACGACGATGAGAACGACGAGGATGCTCAGACGCTGCACCGCCTCATTGTTCGCAATGCGCTCGGCAAATGTCAGCGGCCGCTCAACGTCGCCAATCGAAACCGCCTCGGCGACCGCGGCCTCGAATTCCGGCCGCTGCGGCGCCGTCGCCTTGTGCTGCGATTGTGCTGTCACGCCGGGACACTTTCATCAGGGTGGTGGTGGCGCGTCTCGTCGAAGAGCAGCGTATGAATACGGCTGGAAAGCGTGCCGAATTCGGGTTTGCCGACGCTGTTGTGATCGAGACCCTCGGCATCGAGCTCGGCCCGCACGCGGCCCGGATGCGGCGACAGGACGAGGATGCGCGATCCGACAACAATCGCCTCTTCGATCGAGTGCGTCACGAACAGCACGGTAAACCGCAGTTGGTCCCAGAGCGACAGCAGTTCCTGCTGCATCGTCCGTCGCGTCAGCGCGTCGAGCGCTGCGAATGGTTCGTCCATCAGGAGAATGTCAGGCTCAAGGGCCATGGCGCGTGCGATGGCCACACGCATCTTCATGCCGCCCGAAAGCATGTGCGGGTAGATATCCCGGAATTTGGTAAGCCCGACCTTCTCGATGACGGCGTCGGCGCGTGCGGCGGCATCGGTGGCCGAAAATTTCCGCGTCACCTTCATCGGGAAAATTACATTCTGATAGACGGTCTTCCAGGGCATCAATTGCTCGAATTCCTGGAACACCATCATGCGGTCCGGACCGGGCGCAGTGACGTTCCTGCCGCGGATGCGAATTGAACCTTCCACCGGCGCCATGAATCCGCCGACCGCCTTGAGCAATGTTGACTTGCCGCATCCTGAGGGGCCCAGCATCACATAGCGGTCGCCCTGGAGGACGGAAAAATCGACGCGATAGGTTGCCGTCACCAGGTGACGGGGCGTCTTGTACTGGAGCGTGACTCCGCTCACCTCGAGCAGGGGGGACGGCATCGAGAGCTCCGTGGCCGCGTCAGCTTCCCGGAAGATTGTGGATGTCGTTGATGAACATATCCTTCCAGCTTGCCGGCGTTACCGGAACCATGCCGACGCGGCCCATATAGTCTGCTACGACCATGATCTTCTGTGGCGTCATGGTCCATGTGTTGTCCTTGTCGCGGATGATCTTCTCCGCTTCCGCTGGCGTGAGCTTCGATTTGTCGGCTTTCACCCACAGCGCCGCCGCAGCTGCCGGATCGGCATTGATCTCCTTCATTGCGGTGCGCATCGCGGCAAGAAAGGCCTGCACGACCTTCGGTTCACCTTCATAGAGCTTGGCTGTCGCCCAAACAACATTGAACGTATGCGGACCGCCGAACACATCGTAACTGTTGAGCACGCGGTGCACGCGCTTGTCGGCCAGTTCCTGATACATGAATGGCGCGGACGTGAAATGAGCGGTGATTTCCGACTTTCCGCTCATCATCTGGGCGAGTCCGTCGGGATGGCTTAGAGAAACGGTCCAGACGTCGAGCTTGTGCTCCTGCCCCTTGCCGAACACTTTTTCGGCGGCCATCTGCAAAATCACGGCCTGCATCGACACGCGCACGGCCGGCAGCGCGATACGATCCTTGTCGGTGAAATCCTTGATGGTCTTGACGTTCGGATTGATGGTGTTGAGCCACAGCGGCATAGAGTTGAGCGCTGTCACGCCTTTGACTTTCAGATTATTGCGGGTGCGGGCCCAGATCGTCGTGAAGGGCCCGACGCCGCCCGAAGCGAAATCGAGATTGCCCGAGATCAGGGCTTCGTTCATGGGCGGCCCGCCGGTGAAGCGCACCCATTCGGCCTTGATGTCGATGCCGAGCTTCTTGCCCTCTGCCTCGAGCAGATTCTTCTCGGCCATGATGGTCAGCGGCAAATAGGAAATTCCGTACTGCGTTGCAATGCGGACGGTGCGCGTCTCGGCCTTGACGCCCGGCGACAGCAGAATTGCTATTGCGGCGCCTGCGAACGCCACACGCCATCGATGCCGGCGGTTCTGGCTCATGGTTGCCCTCCCCTATGTCTCGTTCTTGTATGATTTGTTGTTTGTTCTGTTTGGCTCATTGTCTCGTACGCTACGATAGCGCGGCAGGCACGCATTCGGTCAAGGAGTTGTTCGATGCCGGATCTTGTTGGGAAGATCGAGGCTGCATTGTCGCAACGTTTCGGGGAACATCTGAAAGTCGATCCCGACATCCCCGGACTTGGCGAGCTCGCGCAGATCGCCGCACATCGCGTGCATCGGCGCTATCTCGCCCGCGACGTCGAACCCGATCTTTTGCGGCTGCTTTGTGCATGCGCCCTTTCTGCGCCGTCAAAGAGCGACCTGCAACAGGGCGATATTCTCATTATTCGGGAAAATGCAAAGCGTTATTCCATCGCAGACTTGCTTCCTGAAATGCCTTGGCTGCGGGAGGCGCCGGTGTTCCTGGTGTTCCTCGCCAACGGGCGCCGCCTGACGCAGGTCTCGCAAATGCGAGGCAGGCCCTTTCCCAACGACCACCTCGATCTCTTCTTCAATGCGACGGTGGATGCCGCGATCGTCATGACGACATTCCTGCGCGCTGCCGAAGCCGTCGGGCTAGGCTGTTGCCCGATCAGCGTGATCCGCGATCACGCCGCGACGATAAGCGGGATGCTGAAACTGCCGGCGAAGGTCATCCCGGTTGCCGGGATGTGCGTCGGCTGGCCGGCAGAGGATCGCGGAATTTCGCCGCGTCTGCCGCTTGGAACGACGATCCACGAGGAACAGTTTGCGGACTCGTCTCTTCCCGCCGCAATCGACGGCTATGACCGCCGGCGCGAGAAATTGCGCCCATATCGGAGTCAGCGGGATCCCGAAAGGTTCGGCCGCAGCGATTTTTATGGCTGGTCGGAAGATAAGGCGAGACAATACGCCGTACCGCTGCGCGCGGATTTTGGCGCGTTCGTTCGAGGGCAGGGCTTTCGCCTCGATTGAGCGGCGTTATTTTTTCCGGATGCGGAATATGAGCACACCGCCGGCTTCCGATTTTTCCTCGAGGATATCGCCGGTCTCGCGCAGCAGGTTCGGGATATCGATCATCGCCAGCGGGTCGGTGCATTCCGCGACGACCAGGTCACCCGGTTTCAATCCCGATAGTTTCTTGCGCACCCGCAGCGCCGGGAGAGGGCATTTCAGGCCGCGCAAGTTCATTACCGTTTCGGTCATGTGCTGACGGGAATCATGGACAGCTGCCTGTCGGTCGCGGGAATATAGGCTTCCTCGATTCCCAGCTCCCTGCGCACGATATTGGTGCCGCGCGTCAGCGCCACCATCTTGTAGAATGCGTGCATGCGGCTCATCGACTGCCGGCCGAATCCGCAGTCGCTGGTCAATATCAGCCGTTCGGGTTCGATATATTGCAGAGCCTTGCGGACAAGATCCGCGACCTCCTCCGGCCGCTCCACCTGCAGGGTCCGGTGACTGATCACGCCGACCGCAATCTTCTTGTCCTTCGAGATCATTTTGCCGACGTGCTCGAAATCCATTCCCCGATTGAAGGCGCCTTCGATTGTCAACACGTCGACATCGAGCTGATCAAGATAGGGAAGCGCCGCTTTGTATGATTGATTCTTGCTGGCCACACGTTGCGCCGCCGGGCTGCCCCAGCAGGTGTGACACCACACTTCGCATTTGTCGCGCAGGCCTTTGACCTCGACATTGAAAGCCTCAACCCATTGCTCGGGTCTGATTGACTGTTTCGGGTCGGCGATCACCTGGTGGATGGCGGGTTCCTCGATCTGGACGAGCGGTGCGCCGGCGTCGGCGAGCGCGTGATATTCCCTGTTGAGCGCCGCCGACAAATCTATCAGGAGGTCGAGGCGGTCGTTGTAGTGTTCGTTGATGAGCATCAGCGCGAGAATCTGCGCGGAGATCGATCCGATCTTGACGGGCCGGTCGGTCATCGGCGCGATGGCCTTGTAGGCGCGATCGAGCTGCAGCGTGGTCGGGCCGATCTTGCCGGTCACCGGAGGCGTCATGCGGGTTTCGATGACTTCCCACATGAGGTCGCCTGGACCCTTGTCGGCCATGAAGCCGGCGGGCGGCACTTCAACACGCGGCGCGCCAATGCCCTCGATGCGTTCGGTGGCATAACTGACCCACGCACGTCCTGCGACATCGTCGTCGAGCCGCGCATCGCCGTCGACAAGGATATCGATACCGGCGCGATGCTGTGCGGCGACGTGGCATGCCAGGCAGTCGAAATGCTGCTCGCGATAGGCATGGCGCGAGAAACCTTGCGACAGCGGAATTCCGCGCAGGTTCTCGGTGTACCAGCTGGGCCGGGGGAGCGCTCCCGTCGTGGTGGTCAGAAGAGCCTTGCTCTTTGTG
>DATEKG010000380.1:0-37709 GCA_035277565.1 Pseudolabrys sp. | reverse complement strand
AGCGGGACGGCGCAAAGGTACGGTCGGCGTGATCGGCCTCGGCATCATGGGCGGCGCATTTGCGAAGAATTTGGTGGCCGCCGGCTGGCGCGTCGTTGGCTATGACACCAATCCGGCGCGGCGCCGTGAAGCCAAGCGAGCGGGAATCGAGCTTGCCGACAATGCAGTCGAAGTCGCGGCCGCAGTGCCTATCATTCTCACCAGTCTGCCGAAACCGCAGGCCCTCATGGAAACCGTTCACAACATTGCCAGGGCGAAGCTCAAGACAAAGCTTGTGGTCGAGATGAGCACCTTCGCCATTTCAGATAAGGAAAAAGCGGCCAAGATTTTGCACAAGGCAGGTCACACCATGATCGATTGCCCGGTGAGTGGTACCGGTGCGCAGGCAAAGAAACGTGACCTCGTTTTCTACGCGAGTGGCGACGCCAGGCAGATTGCCCGTTTGCGCCCTCTGCTGGCCTCCTTTGGCCGTAAAACTTTCAATGTCGGCGAATTCGGCAATGGCAGCCGGATGAAATACGTGGCGAACCACCTTGTTGCGATCAACAACGTCGCATCGGCCGAGGCAATGGTCCTTGGAATGAAAGCCGGGCTCGATCCCAAAGTGATCGTCGATCTCATCACGGCTGGCGCCGGGAATTCACGCGTCTTCGAACTGCGGGCGCCAATGATGGCGCGTGGTCGCTACGACGACGTCACGATGAAGATTTCCGTGTGGGACAAGGACATGCAGGTCATCGGCGACTACGCCCGCAAGATCCGCGTACCGACACCGATCTTCAACGCGACCAAGGGCATCTACCTCAAGGCCATGAAGACTGGGCTTGGCAGCCGCGACACCGCAGCGGTTTGCGCTGTGCTCGAGAAAATGGCCAAGGTCAGACGTCGCGGACATTAGCCCGTCTCTTCGCTCTTGCGTCCGGTATCCCCTTCTGTAGCCTGCCCGCCGCAACAGGTTTGCCGGCGGAGGGCATCATGGCATCGCATCAGCGAACCGAGATCCGCGATGGAATGCGGATCGACTGGGACGTGCCGATCACGATGGATGACGGGATGATCCTTCGCGCCGACGTTTTTCGTCCGGTGAAAGACGGCACGTTTCCGGTCATTCTCAGCTACGGACCTTACGCCAAGAACCTCGCCTTTCAGGATGGTTACCCGAGTGCATGGCAGCGCATGGCTGAAAAGCATCCCGACGTCACGGAGGGATCGAGCAACCTTTATCAAAGCTGGGAAGTCGTTGACCCCGAGAAGTGGGTTCCGCACGATTACATCTGCGTGCGAGTCGATTCACGCGGCACCGGATGCTCGCCTGGCTTCATCGATCATTTCTCTCCGCGCGAGACCAAAGACTTCTACGACTGCATCGAATGGGCAGGAGTGCAGCCATGGTCGAACGGCAAAGTCGGCCTCAACGGGATCTCCTATTACGGCATAAACCAATGGCACGTCGCTTCACTGCAACCGCCGCATCTCGCCGCAATGTGCATCTGGGAAGGGGCGGCGGATTGGTATCGCGACATGACGCATCATGGCGGCATTCTCTCGACCTTTTGGGAAAATTGGTACGACATGCAGGTCAAGACCGTACAATACGGTGCAGGCGAGCGTGGCAAGCGCAGCCGCGTGCATGGCGAACTCGTGTGCGGACCGGAAACTCTTTCCGAAACGGAGCTTGCAAAAAATCGCGCCGACTTCGGCGCCGAGATCGTTTCGCATCCGATGGACGACGACTATCACAAGGCGCGCTCGGCGCGGTGGGACAAGATCATTACGCCGCTATTTTCAGCCGCGAACTGGGGCGGCCAGGGTTTGCACCCGCGCGGGAATTTTGAAGGCTATATCCGCGCGGCGTCAAAACACAAATGGCTGGAAGCGCACGGCATCGAACATTGGACGCATTTTTACACCGACTATGGTCGAGAGCAGCAGCTGCGTTTCTTCGATTGCTTTCTGCACGGCAAAAAGGACGGTTGGACCAGGCAACCCAAGGTGTTTCTGCAGGTGCGTCATGTCGACAAGTTCGTGCCACGCGCCGAAAACGAATGGCCTTTGAAACGTACGCGATGGACAAAATTCTATCTCGATCCCGTTTCCATGGGGCTCAGTACCAAAAGGCCGACAAGCTTCGCCCAACTCAAATTTGCCGCGATGGGTGACGGTGTAACTTTCCTCTCACCACCGCTTGCAAAGGAAACCGAAATCACCGGCCCTTCGGCATTGAAGCTTTATGCCTCATCGTCGACTTCCGATGCCGATTTCTTCGTCATATTGCGAATCTTCACCGGTGATCTCAAGGAAATCGTTTTTCAGGGCGCGATCGATCCTCATACGCCCGTAGGACAAGGCTGGCTGCGCGCATCGCATCGAAAGCTCGACAAGAAACTGTCGAGGCCCTACCGGCCCTATCACACTCACGACGAAAAGCAGCCGCTTAAGAAAGGGCAACTGGTGGAACTCGATATCGAGATCTGGCCGACCTCGATCGTTATTCCTGCCGGTTACCGGATCGGGGTTTCGATCCGCGGAAAGGACTATGAATACGGTGGAGCAAGTGGCGGCAAATTGTCCAACTTCAAGAATGAGCTGAAAGGTTGCGGGCCATTCCTGCACGACGATCCGCGCGACCGCCCACCGGCCATTTTTAGCGGCACCACCAGCCTGCATTTCGGTCGCGGCAAGGCGCCCTACCTGCTGTTGCCGATCATTCCGCCGAAAAAACGAGCAGGCGGGCGCAAATAGCGCATGCCATTTTTGCGCGCGCCGGGCTGGCCTGCAGAGGCATTGATCGACTGCGGCCATTTGGGGTGTTCATTCGGATCAAACCTAAGGTAAGCTTTGAGGAAACCTTCGATGTGACAGAAGGAACAAGGGGGGAATGGGTACGCAATTCTGGGTAGTCCAGGCGTTCAATGGCGTGTCCTATGGCGCGCTCTTGTTTCTGGTGGGTAGCGGCCTATCGCTGATTTTCGGTGTGATGCGCATCGTCAACCTGTCCCATGGCGCGTATTTCCTGTGGGGCGGATACATCGCGCTTTCAGTAATCGCCGCCACCGGCTCGTGGGCGTTATCCCTACCCGTGGCTGCGCTTGGCGTCGCCCTCATTGGCCTGACGATGGAGCGTCTGTTTCTACGCTCGGAAGGTTTCGAAGCTCTCAGAAACGCCGTGATTGCGCTTGGCCTCGGTATATTGACGAGGCTTGCCTTTGCACGATGGGGCCACATTCCCGTCAACGCGTGGGTCGAAACGAGCGCCGTCACCGTACTCGCAACAATTGTTTGGTACGTCATATTGAGCCGTATCCCGGTGATCCCGATTGACAACGACGTTCTCCGGCAGGTGCTGCTTACAGTCGGCTTTGCATTTCTCTTCCAGCAGGCCGCTCTCGACATCTGGGGCGGAGATAACATGGATATCCATCCCGCCGAAGCGTTGAATGCCAGTTTCGTATTAGGCGGCGTCTATTTTCCGGCGTATCGCTTGTTCATGATCGCGACCGCACTGGTCATCGGCTTCGGGCTTTGGCTCATCATGGAGAAGACCCGCATGGGCGCAGCAGTGCGCGCAACCGTCGACGATGCGCAGATGGCGCGTGGGGTCGGTATCGATACCAATCGCGTTTCAATGTTCATCTTCGCCCTCGGTGCCTTCCTCGCAGCACTCGGTGGCGTGATCGGCGGCGCATTTCTCGGCATCTACCCAGGCCTTGATTTCGAAATTTTGCCGCTGGCATTCGCGGTCGTGATCATCGGCGGCATGGGTTCGCTCGGTGGTGCAGCCATCGGCGCGCTTGCAGTCGGCCTCGCCGATAACTTCGGCAAGGCGCTGTTTCCCGAGGTTTCATATTTTACGCTCTATGCACCGATGGTTCTCATCCTCGCCGTGAGACCAACCGGCCTGTTCGGAAGAGATTGAGCACGGCGCAATGAGCAATCAGAACGTCAAAATTATTTTGATCGCGACCGTCTTGGTTGCGCTTGCTTATATCATTCCTAATTCGAGCTCGTTCGTCGTGCTTTTGGCGACGCGCGCGCTCGTATTCGCCATTCTTGCCATGAGCCTTGACATCCTGCTCGGCTTCACCGGGCTCGCGTCGCTCGGCCAGGCCGCCTATTTCGGAGTTGGTGCGTACTTCACTGCCATTCTGGCAACCCGCTATCATATCGGCCTGGGATGGGACTTTTGGCTCGTTGTTGTAATGGGAATGGCCGTCGGCGCATTGCTCGCGGCCTTTTTCGGACTCTTCGCCATCCGGGCGACCGGCGTGTATTTCCTGATGATAACGCTGGCTCTCGGCCAGTGTGTCTGGGGTCTCGCCTACCGCTGGAGTTCGCTCACCGGTGGCGATAACGGTATCAACGTCTCCACCCGGCCGAGTTTCGGTCTTGACCTGACGAATGAGCGCACCTTTTTCTTCCTGGTGTATGCCTTCTTTGTCGCCAGCTTGATCCTTCTCTATGTGCTCGTTCAATCACCGTTCGGCCGGAGTCTCGCCGGCATTCGCGAGCGCGAACTGCGGATGCAAATTCTGGGCTACAATACCTGGCTGCACAAATATGTTGCTTTCATCATTGCGGGGGCGTTCGGCGGCTTGGCGGGCGTTCTATGGGCGCACACGAACGGCCTGGTGAGCCCCGAAACCGTCGTGCTCACCACATCGGTCGATGCGCTCTTGATGGTTGTGCTCGGTGGCGCCGGGACACTGGTTGGAGGCGTGTTAGGATCGGTGATCGTATTTGGCCTGCGCGAATATCTCAGCACATTGGTGCCGTGGTGGCAGTATGTCCTGGGCGGCGTTTACGTGCTGACGATATTGTACTTACCTACCGGCCTCATGGGCATTCCTGCGAGAATTCGTCAGGCCCGCAGCTCATCCGACAAGAAGATGAGATCGGCGACGACCGAGAAACTGGCTGGTTCGCCTTCCTGACTTACGGACGAACGGCACAACACAAGGGAGGAAGACAATGAGAAGGACATTGCGACAAAGGCTCTGCCCGCTGCTATTGGGCAGTCTCACGATGGGTCTAAGCATGAGCGCCAGCGCAGAGGAACTGCGCATTGGCTTTATTGCACCGATGACCGGAATCTTTGCCCAGATTGGCAAAGACATGGTCAACGGTTTCCAATTGTATCTTGACCAGCACGGCAACAAGCTCGGCGGCGCCGATGTCAAGCTCATCGTCGAAGACAGCCAGGGCAAGCCCGACGCGGCGGTCACCAAAGCCAAGAAGCTCGTCCTGCAGGACAAGGTGCACCTGTTCATGGGCGGTCTGCTGGCCTCGACCGGCTATGCGCTGGCGCCGGTAAGCAACGAAGAAAAGACCCTTTACATCTCGCCGGTCCCCGCTGCAGACGATCTCACGCAGCGGCAGCTAAGCAAGTACCCATATTTCTTCCGCACCGGCTGGACGAGCTCGCAACCGACCCATGCCATCGGACAGTGGGCATGTGAGCAAGGCTACAAAAAGGTAGTCTCGATCGCCGCTGACTACGCCTTCGGCTACGAGCAGCAGGGTGGATTCCAGAAGGCGTTCGAGGATTGCGGCGGCAAAGTGATCCAGAAGATCTGGCCCCCGATCGGTACCAAGGACTTCGGGCCCTACATCCCCACCATAAAAAGCGACGCCGATGCGATCTTCTCGCTGATGGTCGGCCCGATGTCGCTGCAGTTTCCCAAGCAGTTGCGGGCGTCGGGCAACAAAAAGCCGATCATCGGCGGTGGAACCAGCTATGACGAGTTCGTTCTGCCTTTCATGGGCGATGAAGTCATCGGTGACGTTTCATCACTCATGTACAGTGCGGCTCTGGAAACACCGAAGAACGAAGCCTTCGTGAAGGCCTATCGCACCAAATACGGCAAGGTGCCGTCGTACTATTCGGAGTCCGACTACACGACGGGTGAGATTCTCGACATAGCGATCAAGCAGGCCGGCGGCAAATATCCGGGTGCCGAAAAATTCATCCAGATCATGTCGGGTCTCAAACTCGACGCGGTGCGCGGGCCGATCAGCTTTGAAGACCGCAACCCGGTGCAAAACATCTACATCAAGAAAGTCGAAAAAAAGAAGATGTTCGGCTACGACAAGGACGAACTCTGGAATACCGTCATCAAGACGTATCCGCATGTCAGCCAGTACTGGACGTACGGGAAGGAGAAATTCCTCCAACAGCCCGTATACAGCAAGGACTTCCCGCCTTGTAAGTATTGCGAATAACACAACGGCCGGGGCTCGCATCGCGGGCCCCGGCAATTTTGTAAGGCAGGGAGCGCGCGTGAACCAGAATAGTGGCGTCGCAGCACTTGAGCTGAAGGATTTGTGCAAAAGCTTCGGCGGGCTGCAGGCCACCCGGAATGTCACACTGCGCATCATGCCGGGCGACCGGAAGGCAATAATCGGTCCCAACGGCGCCGGCAAAACGACGCTCTTCAATTTGATCACAGGGATTTACCCGGTCACGTCAGGTCGGGTGATGCTGTTCGGAGACGACGTAACCAGGTTGCCAAGTCATCGGAGAACCGCACGCGGAATGGCTCGCACATTTCAGGTCACAAGTCTTTTTCCCAAGTTGACGGTTCTCGACAATGTTCTGCTGGCGATCGAAGGCTTGCGACCGACCAAATTCGTCATGTGGCGATTCTTGTCATCGTATCGCGACGTCTATGACAAGGCCTATCAACTGCTCGAGCAGGCGCAGTTTCTTGATCGAAAAGAAGTCGAGGTCCGCAATCTCTCGCATGGAGAACAGCGTCAGCTTGAGATCATCCTCGGCTTGGCCAGCGACCCAAAGATTCTTCTGCTCGATGAACCCGCCGCCGGACTTTCCTCGGGAGAAACTGCGGAAATGGCCAAGTTCCTGATGCGCCTTGATCCGGGGCTCGCCATATTGTTGATCGAGCACGATATGGACGTCGTCTTCGACGTTGCACACCAGATCTCGGTGCTGCACTTCGGCGAAGTATTGGAAACCGGCACGCCCGAGCAAATCAAAAAGAGCGAGCGCGTTCAGCAAATCTATCTTGGAACGGGGTGAGCGATGGCAATCCTCGAAATCCAGGACATCCACACTTATTACGGCGATGCCTATGTGCTCCAAGGTCTGTCGCTGAGACTGGAGCAAGGGCAAATTCTTGGACTGCTGGGGCGCAATGGCGTCGGCAAGACCACGCTGGTGAATTCGATCGTCGGTTTCAATCCACCGCGGCGCGGCAAGGTGGTGTTCAAGGGAGACGACATTACTCACAAGGCCTCATTTGAAACCGTGCGCGGTGGAATGGGCCTCGTGCCGCAAGGACGGCGCGTGTTTCCGACGCTCGGCGTCGAGGAAAACCTGCTTGTCGCCGAACGCAGTCCCGACCGTCACGGCTGGAATCTGGAGCGCGTCTACAAATTGTTCCCACGCCTCCTCGAACGTCGAAACCAGCGCGCCAAGACTCTGTCAGGTGGCGAACAGCAGATGCTCGCGATCGGCCGCGCTCTCATGACGAACCCCGATTGTCTGATTATGGACGAACCCTCCGAGGGCCTCGCGCCGATCATCATCCAGGGCCTTTGGGAAGCCATCAGCACGTTGAAGAAGGAAGGGCTTTCTATACTGCTGGTCGAGCAGAATGCACATCTTGCTCTCAAGCTGGTCGATTACGTGCACGTCATGAGCAAGGGCCAGGTCGTTTACTCGTCCAAGCCTGAAGAACTGCGCGCCAATGACGAGATCAAATCCAGCTATCTCGGCATCTAGATCAACCCGCCATATGCGAAATCTGCGATTTGCCCATCATCACAAGGTGGGCGCGCCCGCCGGCCGCATGCAAGCGGGCTTTACATCGTGGAACGGCTTGGCCGATGATGGGCACGGTCAGAACCGCCATGGTGGGGTATGGCGGTTCAGTTAAGGACTCGCATCGAACAAGCCGGCTTATCCGCCGATCGCGATACGGCCGCCGAAAATTGAGCCCAATTGGGCCAACAAAAAGGGAGGAATGCAATGTCTCGCAAGATTACTCGGCGCAAATTTATGGCCGCGACCGCTGCGGGTGCAGCGGTGGCGGCATTCAAATTTCCCGCTCCGGCGATTGCTCAGGCGGCGCCATTCAAACTCGGTCTTCTTACAATCAAGACCGGCCCGCTTGCCCAAGGCGGGATCCAGATGGAACAGGGAATTGTCACCTATCTAAAGGAAAAGAACTACACATTCGCCGGCCGCAAAGTCGAATTCATTTCGGCCGATTGTGGCGGCACTCCGGCGGGCACCAAGACGAAAGCCCAAGAGTTGATCGAACGCGACAAGGTCGACACTATCGTCGGCCCGCTTGCCGCTTTTGAGCTCCTGGCCATCACCGACTACATACAGGAGCATAAGACGCCGTGCCTCAGCCTTGCCGCTGCGGAGGACATGACGCAGCGCCGGCCGAACCCCTACTTCCTGCGCGCATCTGCAACCTCGTCGCAGGCTATGCATCCAATGGCGGACTTCGCCGCCAAGGAGCTCAAGCTCAAGCGGATGATCACTATTTCCGAGGATTTCGCTTTCGGCTATGAGCAGATGGGCGGATTCCAGCAGACCTTCGAAGACAATGGCGGCAAGATCCTGAAGAAGCTGTGGCCGCCGATCGTAACGCCCGATTATACGCCATACCTCGCGCAGATATCGGATTGCGATGGCGTATGCCAGGGTTTTGCCGGTTCAAATCCGCTCCGCTTTCTGAAGCAATACGCCTTGGCGGGATTGAAGTATCCCGTCGTGACTGGTGAGACTGGCGGTGACGACGCCCTGTTGCGTTCGTTCGGCGACGAAGCAATCGGTTTGTACAGCGCCTGTCCCTATACGCTCGATCTCGACAGCGAAAGCAACAAGCGTTTCGTTGCAGCGATGAAGAAGGACTATGGCGTCGATCCGGGCTTCTATTGCGCGGGTCTCTACGTCAACGGAATGGTTGTCGATGCTGGCCTTCAGAAGATCGGAGGAAAATCGGACGATAAGGCCGCATTGATGGCAGCGATGAAATCGGTGTCCCTCACCGACACCCCGCGCGGTCCAATCAAATTCGACCATTTGGGGAACGCAGTTGGTGAAATCTTTATTCGCCATCTCGAAAAGGCAAACGGCAAGCTCATCAACAAGACGGTCAAGACGTATCACAATGTGAGTCAGTTCTGGACCTACGACGAGAAGAAGTTCCTGCAGCAACCGGTCTACTCGCGCGATTTTCCGCCGGTCAAATCTTGATCCGAGCCGTGCCGCGGGCGCCATCCAGGCGCCCGCGGTACTTTTGACACGACGAGCGCGGGAACACTGCGACAATGACCTTTTGGCTAGTGCTGGCTGTCAACAGCATCACCTTCGGGGGGCTGCTGTTTTTGCTGTCAGCAGGTTTTTCCCTGATTTTCGGGCTGATGCGTATCCCCAATCTGACGCACGGCTCGCTGTTCATGCTCGGCGCCTATATCGGCGCGACCTTCGTCATCGGCATGCTGGGCGTGAAACTGAATTTCTGGCTGGCGGCGTTGCTGGCAACACTTGCGGTCGCGATACTCGGCGCTCTTGCCGAGCGTCTTCTCCTCCGGCGGCTGCCGGGCGACCAAATGGCGCAAGTGCTGGTGACGCTTGGGCTGTCCTTTATGGCTGCCGACTTCTGCCTGATGGTATGGGGCGGCGATCCGCTTTCCGTCGGCACGCCATCTACCCTCACCGGGTTTTCGCGCTTTGGCGCTCTTGTTTTTCCGAATTATCGGCTGGCGATCATCGTTGTCGCTGTCGTCGTCGCTGTCGGTCTGTGGCTTCTGCTCGAGCGCACTCGCCTTGGCGCGATGATCCGCGCCGGCGTCGACGATCCGGACATGGCGCGCGTCGTCGGCATCCGCGTCTCGCGGCTCTTTACCATCGTATTCGCGCTCGGTGCGGGCCTTGCCGCCTTTGCTGGAATGATCGGCGGCCCGATATTGTCGGTCTATCCAGGCCTCGATCAGGACATGCTGCCGCTTGCGCTGGTGGTTGTGATCCTCGGCGGCACCGGAAGCCTGCTCGGGTCTTTCGTCGGCAGCATCATTGTCGGCTTCATCTACAATTTCGGCCAGGCGCTTTTGCCCGAACTCGCCTACTTCGTCCTGTTTCTTCCGATGCTGCTGGTTCTGCTGCTGCGGCCGCAGGGGTTATTCGGTAGGCACGTGCCATGAGCCAGCGCGTCTTCGTTCTTCTTGTCGCGCTCGTGGCGCTTGTCACCCTGCCCTACTGGATGACGGGCGTTTATTACGTCAATGTCGCGAGCCAGATCCTCTTCTACGCCATTTTCGCGCTCGGTCTGAACGTGCTGGCGGGCTATGGCGGGCTGGTGTCGCTGGGCCATGCCGGCCTGTTCGGTGTCACCGCCTACGCCACGGGCTACATGCTGCAGCTGGGATTTGGCCATCCCGTGTCCATCATTGTCGCGCTGATCGTCGGCTTCGTCGCAATGGCGATTTATGCCGCGCTGTCGCTGCGATCGACCGGGATCGGCTTCATCATGATCACGCTCGCCCTCGGTGAAATCCTGTGGGGCCTGGCCTACCGCTGGATCAGCCTGACCGGCGGCGACAACGGCCTGAGCCTGAAAACGCGTCCGGAGCCTTTCGGCTTTTCGCTCGCGGAGGCAAACAATTTCTACTACGCGACGCTTGTCGTGTTCCTGCTGTCGCTGGGGGCAATGGCGATTTTCGTGCGTTCTCCGCTCGGAGCCGCATTGATGGGAACGCGCGACCAGCCCCGGCGCATGAACGCGCTCGGCTATCACGTGTGGGCAATCCGTTTTTACGCCTGCCTGTTCTCCGGTCTGCTCACTTCGATTTCCGCGATACTCTTTGTCTACTACACGCAATTCATCAGCCCGCAGACACTGGCGCTCACCTCTTCCGCCGAAGTTCTGCTGATGGTGATCTCCGGCGGTGCCGGCACGCTGCTTGGGCCGATCGTCGGGGCCACCCTGGTCGTCGTCGTCAAGACGGTTGTCAGCGGATTCATCGAACGCTGGAATTTCCTGCTCGGCGCGATCTTCGTCGCCATTGTCATTCTCATGCCGGAAGGGCTGGTGCCCGGTAGCGTGCGCTTATGGCGCATGGCCTGGCGCAGGAAGTCACGTCGCACGGTCACAGCTGCCGGAGCGAAATCATGAGCGCCCTCACCATCAAGGGGCTGCGGAAATCATTTGGCGGCCTTCACGTCACCAATGATGTCAATCTCAACGTCGAACCGGGCGAGCGGCGGCTGATCATCGGTCCGAATGGCGCCGGCAAGACGACCTTGTTCAACCTGATCACGGGCGAACTCACGCCCGACTCGGGTTCGGTCGAGCTGTTTGGCCAGGACATAACCCATGTGCCGAGCCGCCGCCGGGCGCATCTCGGCATGGCGCGAACCTACCAGATCATCACCCTTTTTGATCGCAACACGATTCTGCACAATGTGACGCTGGCGCTTCTCGGCCTGTCACCGTCGCGCTGGAACCCCTTTATCGATCTCAAACGCCAGGGCCATTTCACGGAGAAGGCGCAGGCCGCGCTCGAACGGGTCGGGCTCGGTCATATCGCAAACCGTCCGCTCGGCCAGACATCCTATGGCGAGCGCCGGCGCGTCGAAATTGCCATGGCGCTGACGCAGAATCCAAAGGTCTTGCTGCTCGACGAGCCCTTCGCCGGTCTTTCGATCGATGAACGGCGCGATGTCCATCAACTTTTGCTGGCGATCCCGCGCGATGTGACGATCGTGATGATCGAGCACAACATGGACGTGGCGCTCGAATTCGCCGAGAGAATTACCCTGCTGCATTTCGGCGAGGTGATCGTGGAAGGCAATCGCACCGAAGTCGTTGCCGATCCGCGCACGCGGGAGGTCTATCTTGGCCACTAGCGCGCTCAAGCTCAGCCATATTGACGCCTTTTACGGTGACAGCCATGTGCTCGGCGATGTCTCGTTTGAACTCGGCGAAGCGCGCATGCTCGGACTCCTCGGCCGCAATGGCGCCGGCAAATCGACCTGCATGAATGTCAGCATGGGCCTGCTCCGACCGCGCCATGGCGAAGTGGCCGTCTTTGGCGAACCGGTGAGCGGCATGTCGCCCGAGATGATTGCCGCACGCGGTGTTGCGCTGGTGCCGCAGGGCCGTCGAATCTTCAAAAGCCTTACCGTGCGGGAGAACCTCATCGTTGCGGCCCGCAAGCCGGACCCGGGCAGCAAGCATGCGCCGTGGACCATCGATACTGTGTTCGAGATGTTTCCGCGCCTGAGTGAACGCCGTACCCAAATCGCCGCCCACCTTTCAGGCGGCGAGCAACAGATGCTTGCAATCGGTCGCGCGCTCATGGGCAACCCGCGCGTGCTGTTGATGGATGAACCGTCGGAAGGGCTTGCACCGCAAATCGTTGCGGAAGTGATGGCAACGATCCGCAAACTGAAGGAGAGCGGCCTGTCGATCGTTCTGGTCGAGCAGAATCCCAAGCTCGTGTTCGACGTTGCGGACGACATTGTCATCCTGAACACCGGACGCGTGGCCGTGGTATCGACGCCCGCCCAGATTGAAAAGGACGGTGTCGATCTGCGCCAGCACCTCGGAGTGTTTTGATTTCCACATCGTCATTGCCGGACTTGACCGGGCGTTCCACGTCTTGAATGAGTAAAGGCCTGGATGCCCGGCACAAGGCTTGTGCTCGGGCCGGCTGCCGGACCCGAGTGCCGGGCATGACATAGAAAGAGGCGTGCGCCATGACCGAGGTCTGGAACAGATATGCGAACACCGCCGCGCGCAAGCACGGCAAGCCGGGCCGCGAGGTCAGGCCGAAAAGCCTCACCCTCGACATGCATGCCCATGTGTCGGTGCCGCGAGTAACCGAGATCGTGACGCCGCACCTGAAGAAATCGACCGACCCGCTGGTCGCACAGTCGACCCCGGACACGCAGGCGCTGATGGCCAAGCAGGCGGCCGATATCCGCACCCGCATGAGCACGACGGACGAGCGCTTCGCGGTCATGGACGAGATGGGTGTCGACATGCAGCTCATCTGCCCGGCGCCGCCGCAGATCTACTACTACCTGCCGGTCGAGGTCGGCGTCGAGGCCGCGTGCGCGCTCAATGACGGCATCGCGGAATATGTCGGCAAGCATAAGGACCGCCTGGTCGCGCTCGGCGGTGTGCCGATGCAGGACGGCATCGAGGCGGCCAAGGAGCTCGAACGCGGCATGAAGCAGCTCGGCTTCAAGGGCGTCGAAATCCTAACCAATGTCAACGGCAAGGAGCTCTCCGATCCGGCTTTCGCGCCGTTCTGGAAGAAGGCCGAGGAGCTCGACGCCCTGGTGCTGATCCACCCGACCGGCTTCACCCAGCCGCAGCGCTTCGCGCGCTTCTACTTCAACAATGTGATCGGCAATCCGCTCGACACCACGATGGCGCTGCACTACCTGATTTTCGACGGCGTATTCGAGCGCCATCCCAAGCTGCGCGTGCTCGCCGTGCACGGCGGCGGCTTCCTCGGCGCCTATTCCGGCCGCATCGATCACGCCTGGGGGGCCCGTTCCGATTCGCACGGTGATCTGCCAAAGCCGCCGACGAGTTACCTGCACCGCAATGTCTATTTCGACACAGTCGTCTTCACGCCGCATCAGCTCGAAGCGCTGGTGAAGACCTATGGCGGTGATCGCATCGTGCTCGGCACCGACTATCCTTTCGACATGCTGGAATATGACCCGATCGGCCATGTTGCCTCGGTCGAAAATCTCGACGCTTCGACCCGCGCCGCGATCTGCGGCGGCAATGCCAAGAAAATACTGGGGATGTGAGAACGTGCTCGGGAGCCCAACACACATTCCGACAGAAGTGCAATTTCTGGGAATGACATTCCCGGTTCATTGGAATTATCATGCCTTTCTGATGTTCACAGTCTGGTTCGTGCTGGTTCCGATCTGCATTATCACCATCCGTTTCGGCAAACCGAAGCCGACTCTCACCGGTATCCATGAAAAGGTCAGCATCAAAAATGCCGCCTGGTGGTGGTTCAGCGTTCACAAGTACGGGCTGATATTCTCGATCGGCCTGGCACTCGCGGGGGCGATTGTCGCGGTCACAGCCAGCGGCGGCTTCAGCGGCTCGTTGCATTCAATGTTCGGACTGACGACCGTCGCGCTCGGATGCTTGCAGATCATGGGCGGCTGGCTCAGGGGCAAGCACGGCGGAAAAAACTATTACACCGCCAATCCGAATGATCCGAAGACCTGGTTCGGCGATCATTACAACATGACGACGCGCCGGCGTACGTTCGAGGCCTATCACAAGACGGCGGGCTATTTCGTCTATTTCTTTGCTGCCGGCGCGGTTGCCAGCGGCCTGATGCAATATCCGATACCGGGTCTGGCGGTACTCATCGTCGCCACGGTTTTCACCGCGTTCGTTGTATCCATCGTTCTGGAATACAAGGGATACCGCTACGACGGCTACCGCGCCGCGCACGGCTACACGATGGACGCGCCTTTCAACAAAGAACGCGAATTTCTGTAAGCCGGAAGCGGCGGCGCCACTTACGCATACAAGAAATCCAGCACCGCGGTTTCCGCGATTACCGCTTCGTCGGTAGAGTGCATGCCGGCGCGCGTCTGCTCTTGCTGGGTGCGCGTGGCCTGCAAATAGGCGCCGAGATGGCGGGCGCGCTCGATGATACGGAAATTATCGGGTAGCCGCGCCGCCTCATAACGCTTGAGTGCCGCCGCGACATTGCGTTCCGCGCCGAGCGCCTCAGCCAGCGCCGCCGCATCGTCGGCGGCCTTCGACACGCCGGCCGCCACATGCGGCCGCGCCACGAAGGCGGCGTCGCCGGCAATGGCGACGCGGCCAAATGCCATCTGCGGCGACTCGAGGTCATAAATCGGCTGGAAGATCGGCTCGTGCATCAATCGCGCAAGCTGCCTGAACTGCGGACCCAGCAGCCGCTCAGCGTCGGCGCGCATTTCGGCGATGACTTCGCGGCGGATGAGCGGCGGCGGGATGGAGATCGCGTGGGTGGTGCCGCTTTCGTCGGTGAGTAACCACTTGAGCTTCGTTTTTTCGTCAGCTGGCCGATACCAGACGATATTGTAGCGGCGATGACGGGGCCGCAGATCGTTGTCGGGACCGGCGACCGGATATCCGAGGAATTGCTCGCCGGGCGGCAGCGCGAAAGTCATGAACTCGAACAGATCGCGATGCACATTGGGCGGAAAGTCGCTCTCGGCAATCAGCGCGCGCCATGCGCTATAGCCGGCGTAGAGCGGCACGACGTCAGATGCGGCCTGCTGCCGTACCGTCGAGCGGATGCCATCGGCGCCGACCAGCACAGCGGCATCAACTTTTTCGCCACCAGAAAAATGCGCAGTCACTTTCGCCGCATCTTGCGTGAAGCCGACGAAGCCGCGGCCGCGGTGATAGTGTTCCGGGGGAAACGCATCGCGCAGCAGGCGGTAGACGCGCTCCCATGCCGTGAGCACCTGCGGGCACTCATAAGTGTGCGTGAAGCGGCCGGAGGCGTCGAGAATTTTTCGTGTGGTAATCTGGACACCGAGCTCGTGAGTGGGCAGGCCCAATCGCCCCAGCCGCACAATGAGTTCCGCCTGCGCGACAATCCCTGCGCCGCGGCCGGACAATTCGCTTTCCACCCTTTCGTAAATATCCACCATCCAACCGGCGCGGCGCAGTAAAAGCCCGTTCAACAGGCCGCTCATCGAGCCGCCGATCACCACAGCGCGGCGTTTTTCCGACCCGGCCAATTGATCGTCCCTAAATCTTTAAGTCCTTAGAAATATGCTATATACGAGCGCAAATAGCACTGGAGGAATTCCCCATGGCCCTGACCATGGCCGACAAGGCTGACGTGAGAAAGCACAAAGAGCCGTGGTCGGCCGACATCGCCGCCGAATTCACGCGCGAAGCGAAGAATCCCAACCCGTGCGTCGGAACGACGCTGCTGTCGGAGACTGAGCGCACCCGCGTGTGGATCATCCGCCTCGCGCCCGGTGAACGGACCGGCTTTCACCGCCACGTGCTCGATTACTTTTGGACCTCGATCTCAGGCGGCCGCGGCCGTCAGCACATGCAGGACGGCACCACGCTCGAATGCACCTATGAGCCCGGCGAGACGCGCCACGAGAGCTACGGCAAGGGCGAATTCAAGGTACACGATCTGCAAAATCTCAGCGACGGTGAAATGGTCTTCATGACGGTCGAATTCAAGGACAGCGCCAATAAACCGCTCCCACTGCCGGCGGGTGTCAGCCCGCAATCCGCAGCCGCCTGAGCGCCCTGCTTTCGGCGACGCCCGCCGCCGCAATTCCGGAGGCGGGCGTTTCGTTATGCCGCAAGTGGGCCGCGTCCTCCGGCAATCGGCGGACTAGCCAAGGCCGGTTGCTTCCTGCAAACTGCCGCGCAATAACCCGACACCGCGAAGCAAGAATACGGGTATTCAAAGGGGGACAATGCCGGCTAATCAGATTGTGCCAATGTGCCTGTCGAGGGTCGAATGGAAGTATCCTTCGATCTTTTGATCGGCGCGATCGTCGCCGGATTGTTGCTCGGCGGCTTTTACGCCGCGGTGACCGCAGGCATCTCGATCTCGTTCGGGATGCTGGACATCGTGAATATCGCGCATCCGGGTTTCATTATTCTCGGTTCTTACATTGCGTATATCGTCAATACGCGATTTGGCGTCGATCCGATGATCGTCAGCGTCGTCATGCTGCCGGTCTTTTATCTGCTCGGAACGATGATCTACCAGGTCTACTATCTGTCGTTCGAAAAGCGCGGGCAGGAGTCGCTGCGCGGCCTTGCCTTCTTTTTTGGCGTCCTGTTTGTCACCGAAGTCGTCCTTCTTCTGGTCTTTGGCGTCGACTATCGCTACGTCGAAGCGCCCTATATAGGCCCCAGCCTGCATTTCGGGCCGATCGATCTGCCATTGCGCATGCTGGTCCCATGCCTCGCGGCACTGACGATGTTTACGGCGCTGCAAATTTTCATCAGCCGCACGTTTGTCGGCCGCGCGGTGCTTGCGGTTTCGCAAGACCAGTTCGCCCTGCAACTCATGGCGGTCGATCCGATCCGCATAAAACGCATTGCTTTTGGTATCTCGATTGCGACCGCCTCCGTTGCCGGCGCATTGCTGGTCATCATTCAGCCAGTCGAGCCGTCGGTCGGACGTGAATATATCGGCCGTGTGTTCGCAATTTGCGTTCTTGGCGGACTCGGCAGTCTGCCGGGCACGCTGATCGCGGCGATGCTGATCGGAGTGGTCGAGAGCATCACCGCGACTTTCTACGGACCCTCCTGGGCGCCGGCGATTTCCTTCGGATTTCTGCTGCTCACGCTTGCCTTCCGCCCTTCCGGCCTGATGGGGCGCTGAGCCGTGCGCATGCCTCTCTTCATATTGATTGTAGTGCTCGCGTCCGCCGGCATTTTTCTTGCCATCCGTGCTCCGGGCGTCGAATACCTGTTCGTCGCCGGTTACACCATCGTCCAATATGTCGTGCTCGCGACCGCGTGGAATATCCTCGGCGGCTATACCGGTTACGTCAATTTCGGCTCGGCCGCGTTTTTCGCGCTTGGCGCCTACAGCACAGTGGCCCTCGCGACATTTGCAAATCAGATCGATGACCTCGCGCCGGAAAGCCTCGCGCCGCTGCTTCACCTGATTTTCCCGCTGTCGATCCCCACGCTGATCATAATCGGCGGGATAGTGTCCGGCATCGTCGGCCTGGGAACGGGCTACCTCACACTGCGCCTGCGCGGTGCGTTTTTCGCAATCGCCACGCTGGCGCTCGCAGTCGTCCTCCAGACTTTGGTGGTGAATTGGGAATTCGTCGGCGGCTCGGGCGGCGCGTATGTTGTGCGGCCCGGCGAATTTGCAGGCCTCGGCAGCTACATGCAGTACCTGTTTGCGCTGATGCTGGCGCTCGCGGCGATTTCGCTGATTACTGCACGCGCGATCGAAAGATCGCGGCTTGGCTATGGCTTTGCAGCCATTCGCGATGATGAGTTGGCCGCGGAGGCGTCCGGCGTGCCGACTTTGCGACTCAAGCTGATCGCAACGACCCTGTCCGGCGCCTTGATGGGCATGGCGGGCGCCCCCTTCCCCTATTACATCGGCTATCTGCAGCCGCAGTCCGCCTTCGGACTGGAATATGCGGTCAACTCCATCGCAATGCCGATGATCGGCGGCACGATGAGCTGGGTCGGCCCGCTGGTGGGAACCTTGCTGCTCGGCACTCTGCAGCAGGTCGCCAATGTCACCATATCGTCGGCGGTCAATCTGTTGCTCGTCGGCCTGCTGCTGATCGGCTTTGTGATCATTGCACCCAACGGGATCGTCGGTCTGGTGCAGGATCGCCTCCGCGCGCGGAGAGCAAAATGAGCGCAATCTTGCACGTTCAGGGCATCAGCAAACGGTTCGGCGGATTCGTCGCGCTGGACGGCATCGACCTTGAAGTGCAGGCGGGCGAGCGGCTCGGTTTGATCGGCCCAAACGGGTCGGGCAAGAGCACGCTCGTCAACTGCATTTGCGGAACCCTTCAGAACGAGACCGGCAGCGTTGAATTCGACGGACAGGTCGTGGACGGGCTTGCCGCGCATGAGCGCACGCATCGCGGACTTGCCCGCAGCTTCCAGCTGCCGCGGCCATTTCCCAGCCTGACGCTTGCGGACAACCTGCGAATTCCGATGCTCTACACCGTCCATACGCGATCGGGGCCGCTGCATGCGGACAATATCGAAGCGCGCTGCGCCGAGCTCCTGCAAATGGTCGGACTTGAGAACAAGGCTCGTCACCGGCCGCGCGACCTGACGCAGGTCGAAATGCGCAAACTCGAGCTTGCCAGGGCGATGGCGGCCGAGCCCAAACTGCTGATCGCCGACGAATCCATGGCCGGGCTGTCACATTCCGAAATCGACGATATCCTGGCGCTGCTCATGCGGCTCAACGAAAGCGGCATTACGATCATATTGATCGAGCACATCATGACCGCCGTCATGACCTTTTCGCAGCGCCTCGCGGTCCTGGTCTCGGGCAAGAAAATCGCAGACGGAAAGCCGCAAGACGTCGTGCAAGATCCTGAAGTGGTGAGGGCCTATCTTGGGGAATAGCATCACCATCGAAAGCATCAGCGCGGCCTATGGCGCCGTCCGGGTGATCGAGGATGTCTCGATGAAGGTCGATTCCGGCGAGACCGTCGCCCTGCTCGGTACCAATGGCAACGGCAAAAGCACCCTGATGAAATGCGTGATGGGCATTGTGCGACCGAGCGCCGGCCGCATCATTGCCGAAGTCGACGGTGAAAAACACGATCTTGTCGGCCGGACGACCGAGCAGATCGTCGATCTCGGAATCGCGCTTGTGCCGGAAGGCCGCCGGCTTTTCCCCAAACTGACTGTCGAGGAAAACCTTTTGCTCGGCGCGTCTCGCAAGCGGGCGCGCGCGCAGATCAGCAGCAACCGCGATTTCTGCTTTGACGCCTTTCCTCGCCTCGCCGAGCGCCGAAGCCAGCTCGCGGGATCAATGAGCGGCGGCGAACAGCAGATGCTGGCATTGGCACGCGCGCTTATGCTCGCGCCCCGTATATTGCTCGTGGACGAGCCCTCGGTTGGTCTTGCGCCCCTGCTCGTTGCGCGCACGATCGACGCCATCAAGCAACTCAAGGACCACTATCAGCTGACCGTTCTGATGGCGGAGCAGAATTTCAAACAGGCGGTGCGCATCGCCGACCGCGGCTACGTGATCGTGCATGGCAAGATCGCGTTCGAGGGCCGCTCCGCCGACGAGCTCAATAACAATGACCTCGTTCGCAAGCTCTACATGGGAATGTAGGGCTGCAGATTTCATGTCGAAAAACAGAACGGCGCGGGAAAAATCCCGCGCCGCTCTGCTTTGGTTTCGCGCAGAGGCTATTTCAGCGCTTTCTCATAGGGGAAGATCACGTTTCCGGTCTTGAGATCGGCAGGAGTGAGCACGGTCTGGTAGTCCATGCCCTTCCACGTCTCGAGGCCGGCGCCCTGCTTGATGTCGTGATACTGCACCTGCAGCATGCGCGACTTCGCCCACTCACCCTTGGCGCCCTTGCCGAAGGTGATATCGCCCATGATCGTTTTCATGGTGTGGCTGCGCAGATAGTCGGCGATCTTGTTGTCGTCGATGCTCTTGGTGGCGGTGATCGCATCTGCCAGCATTTCGAGATAGGCGTAACCCCACGTTCCGAGGTAGTAGCCGAGCGGGTCGACGCCCTCCGCGGCTGCGCGCGACTGGTACACCTTCAGGAATTCATTGGTCGCTGGCGTCGCCTGAGAGGGAACCCAGGTTTCGTAGTTGATGATGCCGTTGAGCGCCGGACCAAGCTTGTTCTTGAAGACCGTCGCCTGCAACCCGACCATTGCCCCGCCGAGCATCTTCGGCTTGTAGCCCTGTTCCTTGATCGCCAGAACCATGCCGACTGAATCAAGCGGGTATGAGCAAACCACGACCGCATCGGCATTCGCCGCCTGCAGCGCGCGGACGATCGGCGTAAAGTCCGTCGTATTGCCCGGGTAGCTCTTGTCGTAGACGATTTTCTGGCCGTACTTTTTCGCGTTCTCTCGTGCACCTTCGCACGCGTTCTTCGAAAACTCGAGATCGGACCAGGCGAGCGCCACGGTTTTCAGCTTTTCCTGAGCCGCGACCCGGAAGAAGCCGTCCGTGAATGCCGGCTTCGTGTCGGGTCCGGATGGCAGCATCGAGAAGTATTTCGGATAGTTGAACTTGCTGTTCACAGCGAGACCAAACAGCCCGATGAACACCTTGTTCTTCGAGATAACGACGGGCATCGCCGGTGCAATCATGGCCGTCGCATAAGGACCAACGACGAGATCCACTTTGTCGACATCGAGCAGTTTTGTGTAAATGCCAGGAACCGTCGACGGATTGCTTTGATCGTCATAGTAGACGATCTTCACCGGACGGCCGATCAGCCCGCCCTTTTTGTTGACTTCTTCTTCCCAGATTTTTGCGCCCAGAAGTGCCTGCTTGCCGTTTGGCGCAAGCGGGCCGGTCAGGGCCATGCTGAACCCGATTTTAATGGGCTCCTTGTTTTGCGCTTGCGCGCCTGAGGCAATGAACATCGCGCCGGCCGCGAGTGCGACGCCCGCGGTCCAGCCAAATGCTCTCGTCTTGAGATATCGAAGCATAAACGTCCTCCCGATTAGCTGTTATTTTTCGCCATCTTATGCGCATTTCTGCGAACTGCGCTAGAGGGTCGAGCACTGCCAGGGTGGGCTAAATCCCCTCCACCATGATCGTTTCGACCTCTCCGGCGCCGCTGCGCCGGAAAGCCGCGGCTTTGTCGTATTCCGGCGATCTGAAGCACGCCACACCCTGTTCAAAGGTCGGGAATTCGATAACGACGAAGCGATGAAACTTGTCAGGACCTTCCATGATTTCGAAGCGTCCTCCACGCGCGAGAACCTTGCCGCCGAATTTGGCAATGATGCCCGGGACCAGGTCGGTATATTTTTTGTACTCGGCCGGATCGTTGATCCTGGAACGCGCGACCCAATAGGCAGGCATGATCTTCTCCACATTCGCTGGCCGGCACTCGGGTCCGGCTCCGCCGGCCCGAGCACAAGCCTTGTGCCGGACCTCCGCGTCTTTAATGCTTCGGGTGAACGACCGGCACAAGGCCGGTAACGGAGGCGCCAGACATGCCGCGCAAAGTGATCGATATTTCCGTGCCGCTCGAGAATGATGTTGCGGCTGACCCGCCGGGCTACGGCCCAAAGATCGAGTACTTTGATCATCAGGCGACCGCCCCGGACATCCTCCGCTTTTTTCCCGGTCTGAAAAAAGAGGACTTGCCCGACGGCGAAGGCTGGGGATTCGAGTGGGTTCGCCTGTCGACACACTGCACGACACATCTCGACGCGCCGTGGCACTTCGCCTCGACAATGGATCGAGGCAAACCTGCGGCTACGATTGACGAGGTTCCGCTGGACTGGTGCCTGCAGCCCGGCGTGAAGCTTGATTTCCGTC
Source organism: Pseudolabrys sp. (assembly GCA_035277565.1). Lineage (GTDB taxonomy): Bacteria > Pseudomonadota > Alphaproteobacteria > Rhizobiales > Xanthobacteraceae > Pseudolabrys. The sequence goes on along the minus strand of DATEKG010000380.1, from coordinate 15,677 downwards.
ATCTCCCCGATGGCTATGTTGCAACCGCCAAAGACGTCGAAGCCGAACTTCGGCGGATCGGGCACACATTGTCCCCGCTCGAAATCGTTGTTGTGAATACCAGCGCCGGAATGGCCTATGGCCAGCCCGATTATGTGGCCAGGGGCTGCGGCATGGGCCGCGACGCCACGCTCTACCTGCTTGAGCGCGGCGTGCGGGTAACCGGCACCGATGGCTGGAGCTGGGACGCCCCGTTTATCCATACGATGAAAAGATATGCCGAAACGCACGATGCGTCCCTCATATGGGAGGGGCACCGCGCCGGCCGCGAAATCGGCTATTGCCACATCGAAAAGCTGCACAATCTGGAGGCCCTTCCACCCACGGGTTTCACGGTAAGCTGTTTTCCGGTGAAAGTACGCGGTGGTTCGGCTGGATGGACGAGAGCGGTCGCAATCATTGATGCTTGATTGCCCACGGCGCAGGGCGATAGCATCCCACCCAATAAAAATGCCGGGGCAAATTCCGGCAAAACAAGTGTTTCCAGGGAGGACTCACGTGGACAGACGCCGTTTTGTCGCCGGCAGTGCTGCAACTGCGGCCGCTTTCGCTGTTCCGTCAGCTCGGGCCGAGGACGCTTATCCGTCCCACGCTATTACCTTCATCAATCCGTTCCCGCCCGGCGGAGCGGCGGACGTTGTTGGCCGCCCACTCGCCGCAGTTCTTGAACCGATCCTGAAGCAGCCCTGCATCATTGAAACGAAGGCCGGCGCCGCCGGACAGGTCGGCGGACAGGTCGCCGCAACCGCGAAACCCGACGGCTACACGCTGCTCATTCACATTGTTTCCATCTCCGGCTTCGCCGAAGTCGACAAATTGTTCGGTCGCCAGCCGAAATTCACGCGCGCCGATTTCATTCCGATCGCGCGCCTCACGTCAGGCCCGATGGTCCTGCTGGTGAATGACCAGCAGCCCTACAAAACCGTGAAAGAGCTTGTCGACGATGCAAAAAAGAATCCTGACAAGTTGACGTTCAGTTCGTCGGGTCTGTACGGCGCGCTTCACCTGCCGACCGCGCTCTTCATGAAAGCGACCGGCATCCAGATGAAACACCTGCCGACCAACGGCGGCGGCCCCGCGCTGACCGCAATTCTCGGCAACAACGCGCAGGTTCTGGTGTCGTCAGTCGCCGCGGCAAGCGGCCAGATCAAGGCCGGCAAGCTGCGGGCACTTGCCTGCTTCAGCCCGCAACGCGCGGCGTCGTTGCCGGATGTACCGACGCTCAAGGAACTCGGTTACGACGTGGAATTCTCGCTTTGGGTCGGCGTCTTCGCGCCGAAAGGGACGCCGGCCAACGTCATCAAGACGATGGGCGACGCCATCAAAAAGGCAGCCACAAGCGATCAGTTCAAGACCGCGATCAACAATATCGGCGACGAGGTCGCCTTTCTCGACCAGGCCGCTTTCGCAAAATTCTGGGACGAGGATGCCAAGCGGGTCGAGGCCGCCGTTCACGCCATTGGTCGCGTTCAGGGATGAAGCGGCCGCTGCTTCCAGCCGGAGAGTTTTTTTATGGACCGCCGTAGTTTCCTCGCCGGCACCACCGCCTTGCTTGCGGCAGGTCCGGCGCGTGCTCAGGAGAATTTTCCCTCGCACGCAATCACGATTATCAACGCGTTTCCACCTGGCGGTGCAAATGACATCGTGACCCGTCCGCTTGCGAGCGCGATGGAGCCAATCCTGAAGCAGCCGGTCGTCATTGAAACCAAGGCGGGGGCTGCCGGCCAGGTCGGCGCCCAGGTTGCAGCCAGCGCGAAGCCTGACGGCTATACGTTGCTCTCGCACAATACGGGCATTTCCGGATACGCCGAAGTCGACAAGCTGTTCGGCCGGCCGGTGAAGACCAGCCGGGCCGATTTCATTCCGCTCGCGCGTCTGATCGCCGATCCTTGCGTGCTGCTCGTGAACGATCAACAACCCTACAAGACGCTGAAGGACTTTATCGATGACGCCAAAAGGCGTCCCGATGCGATCGTTTTCAGTTCGGGCGGGCTCTACGGCGCCACCCATTTGCCCATGGCCATGCTGGAAAAGGCGGTCGGCGGACTCAAGCTCCGGCACTTGCCGACCAATGGCGGCGGCCCGGCAATTACGGCGATTCTCGGCAACAACGCGCAGGCGACGGCGCAGTCGGTTTCGGCGTCTCTCCCGCATATCAAGGCCGGCAAGCTCCGGCCGCTGGCTTCATTCGGAGCAAAACGTTCGAAAGCGCTGCCGGACGTTCCGACGCTCAAGGAGCTCGGTTACGACGTGGAATATTATCTGTGGGTCGGCATTTTCGCGCCAAAAGGCACGCCGGCAAATATCACGAAGATTCTGCGCGCGGCCATCGGCAAGGCCGCCCACTCGCCGGCATTCATGACTGCGATCGCAAATCTCGGCCAGGAACTCGCCTATCTCGATGGGCCCGATTTCCAGAAATTCTGGGATATTGACGGGAAGCGGGTCGACGATGCGGTGAGAGCTATTGGCCGCGTCCAGGGTTGAACAGCAAACACATATTCAAAAAGCCGGGACCGACCGGTACCGGCAACAGGGGGAACGAGATGGATCGACGAAATTTCGTCATCGGTACCGCGGCATCCGCCGCCGCACTGGCGGCCCACCCGGTGCGCGCGCAAGACGTCTATCCCACGCATGCCATCACGATGATCAGCCCGTTCCCGCCCGGCGGTGTGAGCGATACCATCACCCGGCCGCTGGATGCCGCGTTGGAGACTGTCTTCAAGCAGCCGGTCGTTCTCGAGAACAAGACCGGCGCTGCCGGCGCCGTAGGCGCACAATATGTGGCGTCGGCCAAACCGGACGGATACACCCTGCTCAGCCATATTGTCTCGATTTCCGGCTTCGCTGCGGTGGACAAGCTGTTTGGGCGTCAGCCGAAATTCACCAATGCAGATTTCATCCCGATTTGCCGCGTCATCGCAGACCCGATCGTCATGATTGCCAACAAGGATCTGCCCTATCGGACGCTCAAGGACCTCGTTGCCGACGCCAAGGCAAATCCCGACAAGATCATTTACAGCTCGTCGGGCCTTTATGGAGCGTCGCACATCCCCACCGTAATATTCGCGAAATCTGCGGGCAATCTGCAGCTTCGCCATCTGCCGACCAATGGCGGCGGACCTGCCGTGACCGCTGTACTCGGCGGAAACGTCAGCTTCTTCATGTCGCCTACGTCGATTGCACTACAGCACATTCGCGCAGGAAAAGTGCACGCGCTGGCCGTATCGAGCGCGAAGCGAGTCAAGGTGCTGGCCGACGTCCCGACCTTCAACGAGCTCGGATACGATCTCGAATATTATTTCTGGGTCGGCATGTTTGCGCCCAAGGGCACGCCAGCGCCGATCATCAATACCTTGCGCGACGGCTTCAACAAGGCCGCCCACAGCAAGCAGTTCCTCGATACGCTGGAAAACCTCGGCCAGGAACTGGCCTATATGGACCAGCCCGAATTCGCAAAGTTCTGGAACGCCGACGCCAAACGTCAAGTAGACGCGATCAATGCCATCGGCCGCGTGCAGGGATGATGCCGCACGACTCACGGCACTCCACGCAGCGGGAGCTTCGCAAAGCATCTAGGACGAGGGCCGTTCCATGACCTTGCGGGCTGATCACGTTGCCGGCGCCTTTTTTGTCGGCGTTGGCGTACTGATCATTGCGCTCAGCGGCGACCTGCCGACCGGCACCCTGTCGCTTCCGGGGTCCGGCTTCATGCCGAAAATCGTCGCAGGCCTGACAATTTTTTTTGGACTCGTATTGGCGCTGCGCGCCGGTGAAAGCAGGGAATTTGCCTCGCTGACATGGAGTGACGCCAGGCATGCCGCTATGGTCGTTGTCATTACCGCGATCTCGATCGCCGCGTTCGAATGGCTCGGCTTCGTGATAACGAATGTACTGTTGATCCTGGCCCTGCTGATCATCATCGAGCGGCGGCGCTTCGTCCCCGCAGCGGTCTATAGCCTCTCGGTTGTGGTCATAACCTACGTACTGTTTGTCTACGCGCTCAAGACTCCGCTCGTCACCGGCCCGTTCGGATTTTAGGTCATTCCGTGGAAAGCACTCTTGTAAGCCTCGCTCACGGCTTTTCTGTTGCGCTGGCGCCGGCCAACGCATGGTATGCATTTCTCGGCTGCCTCGTGGGCACGCTCGTCGGCGTCCTGCCGGGCATCGGCCCGCTTGCCGGAATTTCGATACTCCTGCCCGTGACGTTCGGTCTTAATGCGACGCAGGCGATCATCATGCTCGCCGGCATTTATTACGGCTCGCAATACGGCGGCTCCACGACATCGATCCTCATGCGTATTCCCGGCGAAGCGTCGTCGGTGATGACATGCATCGACGGCTACGCGATGGCGAAAAAGGGACGCGCCGGCGCGGCGCTCTGCATCGCCGCGGTAGGCTCGTGGATCGGCGGCACCTTCGGAGTCCTCGTGCTCACCGTCGTCGCACCGCCGCTCGCGACTATCGCCGTGCGCTTTGGACCGCCCGAATACACCGCGCTTCTGGTGCTCGGTCTCATATTCCTCGCCTACATGTCGTCATCGTCGCTGATCCGGACGCTGTTGATGGCCGGCCTCGGCCTGCTGCTCGGCATGATCGGCATCGACAACATGACCGGCCATTTCCGCTACAGCTTCGATCTTGCCGAATTGGGTGATGGCATCGGCATTGTGCCGGTTGCAGTCGGCTTGTTCGGACTGGGCGAGATCCTTTCGACGCCCAGCGCCGACGCAGTCAAGGATATCATCAGCCCGCGGCTGCGTGACCTGCTGCCGACCAGCCGCGAATGGCGCGAATCGGCGCTGCCGATCACCCGGGGCACGCTGCTCGGTTTCATCATCGGCATCATTCCGGGATCGGCGCATGTCATTTCCAGCTTCCTGTCCTATGCAGTCGAGCGGCGCGTATCGAGGCATCCGGAAGAATTCGGAAAAGGCGCGGTAGCCGGTGTCGCTGGTCCCGAAACCGCCAATAATGCCGCTTCGACCGGCGCCTTCGTACCGTTGCTGGCGCTCGGCATTCCGACCAGTCCGATCACGGCGGTGCTGATCGGCGCGTTGATGATTCACGGCGTCTCGGTCGGGCCAACGCTCGTCAACGAACACCCGGATGTGTTCTGGGGATTTGTGGCGTCGATGTATGTCGGCAACATTATGCTGTTGCTGCTCAATCTTCCCCTCGTCAGCGTGTTCGTCACAGTGTTGCGGATTCCCTACGCCTATCTGTACCCGCTTATCATCATGTTCTGCATCATCGGCGTCTACGAGGTGAACAATTCGGTCGTTGACGTCTGGATCATGTTGATCATGGGCGTGCTCGGTTACGCCCTGCGCAAGTTCGACTTCGACCCGGCTCCGCTTGTTCTTGGCCTGGTGATATCGCCTATTCTCGAGCAAAGCCTCCGCCAATCGCTGATCATGTCTAACGGCAACTATCTTATTTTCTTCAGCCGCCCGATTTCGCTGGGGCTGATGCTGATCAGCCTCGGCCTGCTCGCTCTCGCAGGCTATGCATTCATGCTCAAGCGCACCGATTGGCGCACCAAGCTTGCTGAAGCGGAAGCCGGCGAAATCGAGTCGTAAGGACTATGCGGCGTTGCGCGCGTGAAGCGCCATCGCGATCAATGCCGCGCCACCGAACAGCATATTGATGCCGACCAGGAGCCCGACAGCCCAGGCGGCGGTGCTGGGCAGTCCCGCGAAGATCATCATCGCAAGCGCCAGGTCGATGATGCCGCTCACCAGCATCCAGCCCCAACGTCCGGTGAGTTCGCGCCTGTGATCAAGCGCAAACATGATCGACGCCGCACCCTCGATGATGAAAAACGCGATCAGCACGAGCGTGAGTGACAGCGCTCCGCCAAGCGGAGACGCCAGCAGCAGAAGACCAACGACAATGCCGAGAACGGCAGACAGGAGGGACCACCAGAAGCCGGGGGCGTGCCGCATCCAGAACGTGCTGACCAGTCCGACCACGCCGCTGATTAAGAACAGCCACCCGAACAGAATGGTGACCGCCAGCGTCGCAATCACGGGGACGAGCACAGCAAGCACGCCCAGCACCAGCAACACGATGCCTTCGATGAGAAACATCTTCCAGTGTTCGCGCAGTGCGCCGGCCACCGCGCGCTGAACGCGTTGAAAATCGGGCTGTTGCGTGGACATGGGAGCCTCCCGCTGTTCTTCCCGCGCCCAGGCACAATACTCCCGGCGGCGCAGACGGTACAGCAGCGTTCTCAGGCCCAGAGGCGCTCGCCTTCCAGCCCCTTGTAAAGATCGGCGACGTATTCGCCGTAGCCGTTGAATATCAGGGTTGGCCGCCGTTCGCCCGTGCCTATGACTTCTTCAGTTGCCTGACTCCAGCGCGGGTGGGGAACGGAGGGATTGACGTTCGCCCAGAATCCGTATTCGGACGGCTGCAACGACTCCCACATGCCGGTTGGACGTTTGTCGGTAAAACTGAAGCGCACGATGGATTTGATCGATTTGAACCCGTATTTCCACGGCACCGCGAGGCGGAGCGGCGCACCGTGCTGCTTTGCCATCGGATGCCCGTAGGCGCCGGTGGCCAAAAACGTGAGCTCGTTGGTCGCTTCAGCCATTGTGAGCCCTTCAATATAAGGCCACGGAAACCATGGCTGGCGCATGCCGGGCGCGACCTTCGGATCGTTGAACGTTTCCATCCGCACGAACCTGGCGGAGCCGAGCGGCCGCGCAAGATCAACAAGTTTCGCAAATGGAAACCCGGTCCACGCGATTGCCATGCTCCAGGCTTCGACACAACGATGGCGATAGGTTCGTTCCTCCAGCGCCATTTTCCGAATCAGCTCATCGATGCCTATCTCGATCGGCTTCTCGACCATGCCGTCGATCTTGATCGACCAGGGGCGGATTGGCAGCAGTTCAGCCTGCGCCGCGACTTCCTTCGAGGAATTGAACTCATAGAAATTATTGTAGTGCGCATTTATTTTCTCGTCGGTGATCGGCCGATCGAGCACGTATTTTTCGTTGCGTTTTGTGGGATAAAGATTGTTGGTCGGATCCGGCAGGTTCGCAAGATCCGACATGCGCTGAGCGCGGGCAGCATAGGGCGCCGCGATGATCGCACTCGTCCCGCCGGCCAGAAATCCGCGCCGGCTGAACGCCAGCGATTCAGGTGTTGCGTTGCGGCCGGGAATTTCCCAGCCCCTACGACGAATGATGTTCATGGCAGGCACCCTCCCGGAGTCGCGACCCAGAAGTAGAAGGCGCGTGGCCCGCTGGCAAGTCACGGCTGAGAGAGGTGCCTGTCCTGCGGCAATCTGCTGCCTCACGGTTCCGGAGCATCGGACGATAGACGATTTCCATGCTCGCTAGAGCATGATCGGTCTAATTTGAATCGTCTGGCCAACCTCAATCAATTCCGCTCTAGCTGGCGAGACGACTGGCGTGGTGCGCTCCGGAGCCCTGGACGCGCCGGCGCAGACGGGCGGCAAATTCCGATTTCGGCATGGGCTTGGCGAAAAGATAGCCCTGACCGATCTGGCAACCTATGGCCTGAAGCTTGTGGCTTTCGTGCGTCGTCTCGATGCCTTCGGCGACCGTCCTGAGCCCAAACCGCCGGCCCAACTCGACGATCGTTTCACACAAGCTCGCGTTGAAGTAATCTTCATTGCAGTTCGCGACATAGCTGCGATCGATCTTCAGCTCGCTGAACGGCAACTGCGTGAGACGGACCAAAGACGAATAACCGGCGCCAAAGTCATCAACCGCAAGCTCGCATTTGAGCTCTTGCAGCGACGCTGCCACTTCATTTGCCAGGTCGAGGTCGTTGATGATCTGGTCTTCCGTCACTTCGAGGATCAGGCCCGGCCAGTTTGCCGCCCGCGGACGCGCTTCCCGCAGCATCCGGGGGATCGGAAGACTGATCAAAGCCGAGACCGGAACATTGACCGCAAGCTTCATGGGAACGCCGTAATCGGCGAAGTCTTCCCAATCACCGAGTGCGGTCAGTATCACACGCTCGGTCAGTTCGTGCATGTCCTCTTCATTCGCATCCGGCAGGAATAGCGCCGGCGGAATTATGCCGCGCGTCGGATGGCGGGCCCTGACGAGCGCCTCGGCACCGACGAGATGCGTCGTCCTGAGCTCGATCTTTGGTTGATACCAAAGCTCCATCCAATCGTGCCGCAGGATCGCATTCAACGGAATCGTTGACTTCGGGTCGGAGTACGGCACCGGCCCGGACCAGAACAAGTTGCGAAATCCTTCGAGCATGCCGCATCATCCGTTGCACGCTGCCGGAATTTTGCGAGACGAGGACGGCTGGGCGGTTAACGGAGCGGAATTGCTCTTGAACCTGCTTTGTATCCTCTTACCGAAATGCCGAAAATTATAATGGTTGGCGCGCCGGCTTGCGGTGAATCCGCAATTTGGCAGCGCGTATTAAATTTCCATATCTTTTGTGCAGCCTACTCCGCAGCGCGGCGTGCAGCGACAATCTGGTCCGCGGTACGGCCAGTCAACTCCGCCATGTGATCAAATTTGAATACAAATGATCCGACACCGGCTGTCGCCGACCGCACTTCGATGATGAGGTCGCCGATTTCCGCTTCCGGCATTTGTGCGCGCACCATGTCCCATCCGTCCCAGGCCTCGCGAGTGTCAAAGCCAAGAATTTGCCCGCGGCGACCGGAAAGGATCGCGTTCATTTTCGCGGTGGCGTCGCTGGGGCAGACAATTTCAACCAGGTGAATGGGCTCGAGAAGAACCGGTTGGCATTGCGGAAGTCCTTCCACGATGCCGATGCGCCCGGCGGTCCGGAACGCCTGATCGGAGGAATCAACTGTATGGTATGAGCCATCGATCAAGGCCACCGACAGATCGACGACCGGGAATCCGAGCGGGCCGTGCTTGAGGGCATCGATAACGCCTTCTTCGACGGCCGGAATATAGTTGCGCGGCACGACGCCGCCCGTGATGCGATCTTCGAATTTGAACCCGGAACCCCTCTGAAGCGGCTTGATTTCGAGCACCACATCGCCGAACTGGCCATGACCTCCGGACTGCTTCTTGTGCCGGCCACGTTGGGTAATAGGCTTGCGGATCGTCTCCCTGTACCCGACTGACGGCGGGCGCGTGGAAACCGGAACGGCAAACCGGTCGGCAAGCCGTTCTGCCGCCACCCGGAGATGCATCTCGCCCTGTCCCCAGATCACCACTTCGTGGCTTTCCGCATTATGGACGACCGTCAGCGATGGATCCTCCTCCGTGAGCTTGGTGAAGGCCGGACCGAGCTTCACATCGTCCTTGCGCTCTTTAGCCTGCACCGCGATGGCAAGCACGGGCGCATAGGGCTTGATCCCGGTAACCGCCGCGTGCGGCTGCTTGCCGGACGAAAGGGTGTCGCCCGTCTTCGCATTGTCAAGCTTGCCAAGAGCAACCGTCTCCCCGCTCACGGCCTGCCCGCGTTTTTCGAAATGCTGACCCATCAACTTGAAGACACCGGATACGCGTCCCGCTTCGCCGCCTGAAGTCGTCAGTGTCGTGCCGTCTCCGACCTGGCCGGCAAGCACACGCGCAATCGACATTTTGCCGCCATGGGTGGTGTGAAATGTCTTCAGGACCAAAGCAACCGCGTCGCTTTCGGTCTTCACCCCAAGACGCTGCGCCGTTTCGGCAACGCCGGGCGATTCATGACGGAGCGCCTTGAGCAGCCTGAGCACGCCGTTACTGCGCGTTGCGACGCCGAGAAATACCGGACAGACAATGCGATCACGCAGTTCCTTTGCCAGATCATCAAAAACCTTGTCGCGGGGCGGTTCTATATCTTCGAGCAGTTGCTCCATCAGCTGGTCATCGTGGTCGGCCAGCGTCTCCAGCATGGTAAAACGCGCTTCTTTCTTGCGATCGAGATTGTCACCGTTGAGCTCGACAATCTCCGACGGCGCATATTCCTTGTAGACATAGGCTCGCTCGAGCGCGAGATCGACGAAGCCCGAGATGATATCGCCGTTCCAGATCGGAATTTGCCGCAACAGAAGCGGCACGCGTGACGCCGGCTGCAGCAGCTTGATGGTTTCCCGCACGCGCTTGTCGGCCTTGTCGATCTTGTTCAGATACAGGAAATGCGGAATATTCTGATCTTCCAGCTCGCGCAGGATCAATTGGAGCTGCGGGACCTTCTTTTCGTCCGCTTCGCACACGACCACTGCCGCATCGACTGCCGGCAGCACGCTCCGCATGTCATGGATGAATTCAATGGAACCGGGGCAGTCGATAAAAGTGTAGCTGTCGCCCATGAATGTGGTGGTGGCGAAGGTTGCTTCTACGCTCATCTTGTGGTGGCGCGCTTCTTTGCTGGCATCGCCTACAGTGGTACCCGCGTCCACGGTTCCCTGACGCTGAACCGCACCGGTTCGTGAAAGGATCGCTTCCAGAAGTGTGGTTTTGCCGCTTTGGAATGGGCCCACCAGCGCGATACACCGGGGACCCGAACTCCTTGTGCCATTGGGACCTGAGCCATTTTGTCCCATAATTGCCTCCCTCGCCGGCCGGGAGGTCGGACCTGGTTTCCCGGCCCTGTGACGTTATCGTCTCAGGCCGCGGGGACGCTGGCAAGTGCGCAAATCCGCCGGTGCAGAAAAAATCGCTATTTGACGTAGCTCAAGTCGACGACGTCATGCGCGTCGACATTGCTATCGACAAGTGCCTGAGCCTTGTACCAGGCGAGTTGCCGTTCAATATCGGCAACGTCAAGCCGGGCCTGCGGATCGATATAATGAGCATTCACTTCGATAGCGGCCGTCTTTTCATCGCTGCGATCATGGTAGATATAACGAGCGATTGCCGCCGCAGCCTGACGTGACTTCGTATCGGACGTCCGTTTGAGGTGAATATCCTTTCGCAGCAAAGCGGCGGCATAATCGGTGACCCCGCGCCTATACGCGCGCACGAATTTTTCCACGACAGCGCGCCTTTGTGAAATCATTCTGGCGGATACAAACAAGGCGCCGAGTTGCTGTTCATCGAGTTCCGAATACCAGCCGATGAACTTGGCCTGGTTTGCCGCCAGCAGTTCCCGTGCGTAAGGCCCGGATATGATGGCGGCGTCAACCTGCCCTGCCCCAACTGATCGGGCAATCGCCTCGTCATTTTGCAACGGCTTGATCGTGATGCGGCCGGGGTCGATGTGCTTGATCCTGGCAATCTGATCGAGCTGGTAGTGTGAGGCCGAACCAAGCGCATCGATCGCAACCGACTTGCCGGCAAAATCTTCAAATTTATGCAGGCCATTTATATAGCCGGCGGTGGACGCGACGATTTCAGCTCCCTCAAACCCGCGCTTTTCACGGGCCTGTGCAGCGACCGCCTTCAGCAAACCCTTGCCTGCAAAATTGAAGAATGCCGGCGTAAATCGAGCAAGCCCAAAATCCGTGACCCCCGCCGCAGCGGCCTCGGCCACCGTCCGGTCGGAATCGTAAGCCGTCATCGCCAGATCGATGCCCTCGGCCTTGAAGTAACCCTGGGCCACCGCAAGAAACAGTGCGCCGTTTTCGCTCAGCTGCCGCGTACCGATCGCGACATGCTCCTGCGCCTTGGCTGCAAGGAAGAAATTTGCAGATAAAAGAAGAGCCGCAACCGCGAGCCGAATCATGCCCGCAGATTATCGGAGCGAGGCTTAAGGGAAAACGACTACTTCAAATTGCCGCAGAAGCGCTGAATCCTGCTGCAGGCCTCTTCAAGGTCTTCCGTTTTCGTTGCGTATGAAATGCGGAACGCCGGACCGAGTCCGAATGCTGTCCCCTGCACGACGGCAATGCCTTCCGCTTCCAGCAGTTCGGTCACGAAGTCTTCGTCTGCCGCGAGTTTCTTTCCGCTCGGCGTGGTCCTGCCCATGGTGCCGGCGCAGGACGGATACACATAAAATGCCCCTTCCGGCGTTGGACACTTGATGCCATTCGCCTGGTTGAGCATCGACACAACCAGATCACGACGCTCCTTGAAGATCTTGTTGTGCCTGGCAATGAAGTCCTGCGGGCCGTTAAGTGCTTCCACCGCAGCCCATTGCGACACGGCAGTCGGGTTTGACGTCGATTGCGACTGGATCATCGCCATCGCCTTGATAAGCGGCTCTGGGCCGCCGGCATAGCCGATGCGCCATCCCGTCATGCAATAGGCTTTCGAGCACCCGTTGATCGTGAGCGTGCGCGGATAGAGCGCGGGCTCGACCTGGGCAGGCGTCGTGAATACAAAGTCGTCGTAGACAAGGTGCTCGTACATGTCGTCCGTCATCACGTGGACATGCGGATGCTTGACAAGCACGTCGGTCAGCGCCTTGAGCTCTGCGCGTGTATAGGCTGCGCCCGTAGGATTTGACGGCGAGTTCAGCAAAACCCATTTCGTCTTCGCAGTGATGGCGCGTTCGAGCTGCTGCGCCGTCATCTTGAAGCCCGAGGACATGCTGGTGACGACTTCCACGGGCTCACCGCCCGCAAGCAGCACCATGTCCGGGTAACTCACCCAATATGGCGCGGGAATGATGACTTCGTCGCCGGGATTCAGCGTCGCTACAAAGGCATTGTAGAGGACCTGCTTGCCGCCGGTCCCGACCGTGATCTGGCTTGGCTTATAGTCCAGACCATTTTCACGCTTGAATTTCTTCGCAACCGCCTCCTTGAGTTCGGCAATGCCGTCGACATTCGTATATTTCGACGCCTTGCCGCTCTCAATCGCCCTGATCGCGGCCTGCTTGATGTTGTCGGGCGTATCAAAGTCCGGCTCCCCCGCTCCGAGCCCGATAACATTGCGGCCAGCCAGTTTGAGCGCGCGCGCCTTGTCCGTGACGGCGATGGTCGCCGACGGCTTGATGCGCTTGAGCTGGTCCGCGAGGAAGGCCATCGAACTCTCCAATTCTCTCCGCAAGGGATGCGCTGCCCCTGTCGTAATGCCGGGACCCGAGTCCAGCAAGAGGTCATTTGGTCAAGAAATTCGATCGGTCCGATCGGTCACGGAAATCAATGCGCCACCGCCCGGATCTCCGCGCGTCCGAGGGGCTAACCAAGTGTTAAATCGGCGGGCCTTAGGGTTCCGCGGGCCTTCTTGCACCCGCGGGCGGACATGACTTCCACATCATGACTTCCATATGGAGCCAAATCAGGACCGGGGCCTGGCTTACGCCGGATCGACTGCGCGGATATGCGGTTATCCTGGTCGCCGGTTATGCGCTTGGGGCCGTGATGTGGATCGCGCTCTCGCACGGGTTGATTGATCGCAACAACAAGCCTTTGGGGACCGATTTTTCAAATGTCTATGCGGCCGGCACGCTCGTCATCGCGGGCAAGCCGGAGGCCGCCTATGACTGGCCGAGCGAATACGCGGTCGAAAAGACGGTGTTCGGCGGACGGGACATCCCGTTCTACGGTTGGCATTACCCGCCGATCTTCCTCGCAGTTGCGGCGCTGCTCGCCCTTTTTCCATATGCGTGGGCGCTGTCACTGTGGATGGCGGTGACGCTTCCCGCCTATGTCATCGCCATGCGCGCCATTGTGCCGAAGCGGGAAACGCTTCTGGTTGCGCTCGCCTTTCCAGCGGTGTTCGTCAATCTTGGACACGGTCAGAATGGATTTATCAGTGCGGCCTTGCTCGGCGGCGCGTTGCTCCTGCTCGAGCAACGTCCTGTCGTCGCCGGCCTGCTGATCGGGATGCTCGCCTACAAGCCCCAGTTTGGCGTGCTCATTCCATTGGTGTTGCTGGCGACCGGGCGATGGACTGTCATCGCGGCAGCGAGCGGCACCGTCGCTGCGGCATGCGCGACAACATTCCTGCTGTTCGGCGCCAGGGTGTGGGAAGCGTTCGCCGCTTCGACGACGCTGACAAGACGAATTGTGCTCGAAGCCGGGGATACCGGCTGGGAAAAAATCCAGAGCGCGTTCTCCGTGGTGCGGATGTGGGGCGGCAGCATCGATATGGCCTATTCGGTCCAGGCTGTCCTCGCGATCGCAGTCGCAGCAGGATTGGTCTGGCTCTGGCGCAGCACGGCAGCATTCGACCTCAAGGCATCGGCCCTTGCCGCGGCAGTGCTCATCGCCACCCCCTATGTTCTCGATTACGACCTGATGATGCTCGCGGTCGCGATCGCCTTCTACACCCGCCATGGACTCGCGCGTGGTTTCCGGAACTTCGAAATATCGGCCTTGACGTTCTGCTGGACAGCGCCGCTGCTGACGCGGCCGGTCGCGACTGCAACAGGTATTCCGCTCGGATTCATCGCGCAGCTCATTATATTTTATATGGCCATTCACCGGGCGCGCCGGGAAATCGGCGTACCGAGCAGCAAACCGAGCCTCGCTCGAGCCTGAATACACACTAACTTGAACTGTATCGGCTCGCCGCGACGCAACCGCGAGTTTGCCGGATTGCAGCCCCGTTGGCGCTAACCCAAATTGCCGGTACAATACGTGGCAAGAGCCGAGAAGCGGCCGACGTTCCACGGGAGTGCGCCATGAACCTGTCAAGCGAACAGCTCAAGGCCTTTGACAACGAGGGCTATGTCTTCTTCCCCGGTTGCTTTTCCGAAGAAGAGATCGCGCTGCTGCGCATCGAGGCGGACAACATCCTCAAGCTCGACAGGCAGGAAGTATGGCGCGAGAAAACCGGCGCCCCACGAACCGCATTTGCGGCGCACACGTTCAACGAGGTTTTTGGCCTCCTCGCCCGGCACCCTCGTCTGGTCGAGCCGTTACGTCAGCTTTTCGGCGAAGACGTCTACGTCCATCAGTTCAAGTTGAACGCCAAGGCCGCGTTCGAGGGTGATGTCTGGCAATGGCACCAGGACTATGGCACCTGGGCTCGCGATGACGGGATGCCTGAAGCGCGTGCGATGAATATCGCCGTATTCCTCGACGAAGTGATGCCGATCAACGGCCCGTTATTGCTGATCCCCAGGAGTCACAAGCAGGGCGTATTCGCCGCGGGGCACGACAAGCTGACGACTTCGTACCCGTTGTGGACGCTCGACAAGGAAACCGTAACCCGGCTCGCCGGCGAGGCCGCGGAACCTGGCGGTGTCGGGATTGTTGCCCCGACCGGCAAGGCCGGCTCGGTGCTGATGTTCCACGGCAACCTCGTGCATGCCTCCCCGCCGAACATCACGCCCTATCCACGCAAGATTGTGTATTTGACACTTTGTGCCGTCTCCAATCACATTACGAAATTCACGCGGCCGGAATGGATTGCGCACCGTGACTTTGCACCCATAATTCCGGTCGATGACGATGCGCTTCTGGAATATGCGCGCGCGCACCGCGTTGCGGCGGAATAGAATTCCAAGGTAACGCATCGCCGGAGATGGCGCGTCTGCTCGCTGCACTGCAGCGAATACGATCTTAACATTTTCGTTACAACGCAGTTCGGCGGCCTTGCAATTGCCGGACTTTCTTCGTCCTAATGAACATGTCTCATGGGGGTAGCGCATGGCGTGACTGCCAAAGCGCCGCTTCTTACGCGACCTCGTACGGATAAATCAGGGCTTGAATGTACACGCTCTACTCGATGCAGCGTTCGGGCAATAGCTACAAGGTCCGCCTTGCGCTGGCCCGCCTCGGCATTCCGTACAAGCTTGTCGAAATTGACATCCTCAAAGGCGAGAGCCGCACG
>DATEKG010000379.1:0-5022 GCA_035277565.1 Pseudolabrys sp. | reverse complement strand
GCGCCGGCTTTGACGGCCATGACGCGGCCGCCCGATTTCAATGCTGAAATGCGCCGCCTGCGAAAGCGGATGCCGGCCTGGGCAGGACGCCTGATGGTGGCCGCGCGCCGGCCGGGCGCGATCTGGTGGCGTATTCCTCTGACTGCTGCGCTCATGCTCGGTGGAATGCTCGGCTTTCTGCCTCTGCTTGGCTTCTGGATGTTGCCGCTTGGCTTCGCGCTTGTTGCCGTCGATGTACCGTTTATTCGCCGTCCCCTGGCCCGAATGCTGGCTTTCATCAATCGAAAGCTGGCACCTCTCTGATGATTTCCGCGGGCCAAGTCCAAGCCCAAGTCCAAGTCATTTGATTTTCCTTCCCCAGGCGGTACAGGATCGGCTCCAAAGCCGACGGGGGAGAGAATGCTGTCCGACGCCGACCGAAAAAAGGCCGCCGATATTCTGATGGCGGCTCAAAAAGACCGTAAGCAGGCGGTGCAGCTGCACGTCACCTTTCCCGGCATCACCATTGAGGATTCCTACGCAATCTCCACGGAAGTGGCGCAGCGCAGGATCAAGGCCGGCGCCCGCCTGATCGGGCACAAGGTCGGACTGACCTCGAAGGCGATGCAGCGTTCCTCGATGATTGACGAACCGGATTA
Organism: Pseudolabrys sp.; assembly: GCA_035277565.1. Lineage (GTDB taxonomy): Bacteria > Pseudomonadota > Alphaproteobacteria > Rhizobiales > Xanthobacteraceae > Pseudolabrys. Next base: position 4,384 of record DATEKG010000379.1, on the reverse strand, counting down.
CGGTTACATTCTCGATGACCAGCTGATCGCCGACGGCGCCAAGGTGAAGCACGCAGCTTACTGCAAGCCGCGCGTCGAGGTCGAGCTTGCCTTCATCATGGGAAAGAAGCTGCAAGGGCCCGGCGTCGGGCTCGCCGATGTGCTGCGCGCGACGGAATATGTCGTGCCGGCGATTGAAATCGTCGATGCGCGCATTCAGGATCCGCGCAGGATCGTCGATACTGTCGCCGACAATGGCGCTGCCGCCGGCATTGCGATGGGCGGGCGCCCGGTCGGGCCGACGGATGTCGATCTGCGCTGGGTCGGCGGCATCATGTACCGCAATTCCGAGATCGAGGAGACCGGCCTCGCGGCCGGCGTGCTCGGTCATCCGGCACTGGGCGTTGCCTGGCTAGCCAACAAGATCGGCCCGCACGGACATGCGCTCGAACCCGGACACATCGTCCTTGCCGGCTCGTTTACACGCGTCGTATTTGCCCAGCCCGGAGACACGCTTCACGCCGACTTCGGGCCGCTGGGCGGCATCGCGATTCAATTTGTGTGAGAACAATCATGCCGGACATGCAACGTAACGCATTCAAGCACGCGCTCGCGCAGGGCAAGCTGCAGATCGGATTGTGGTCGAGCCTGTGCAGCAACATTGCCGCCGAGATCATTTCGGAAAGCGGGTTCGACTGGATCCTCCTCGACACCGAGCACTCGCCGAATGAAATTCCCGATCTGGTGACACAATTGCAGGCGATCCAGCGCGGCACGGCGACGCCAATCATCCGGCCGGCGTGGAACGATGCCGTTCTTGCGAAACGCGCGCTCGATATCGGCGCGCAGACCTTGCTGTTTCCCTATGTGCAGAGCGTTGAGGAAGCCAGGCGCGCGGTCGCCTCGACGCGCTACCCGCCGCAGGGGATTCGCGGCGTGTCCGTCGCCGCGCGCGCCAGCCGCTATGGCCGCGTGCCCGGCTATCTCAACAAGGCCAATGACGAGATCTGTGTCCTTGTCCAGGCCGAGACGCGCATGGCTCTCGACCAGCTGGAAGCCATCGCGAAAGTCGAAGGGATCGACGGCGTCTTTATCGGCCCGTCGGATCTCGCTGCTTCGCTTGGCCATCTCGGCAACCCGCAGCATGCCGATGTGCAGGCGGCCATGCAGGATGCCGTGAAGCGCCTCAAGGCCGTCGGCAAGCCGGCCGGCATTCTCACGGGCAATGAGGAGGAGGCGCGCCGCTATATCGATTGGGGCTATCTGTTTGTGGCTGTCGGCGCCGATGTCGGGCTGCTGGCGCGCAATGCCGACGCCCTGGCGAAGAAATTCAGGACCGGCTAGCGCCGGGCGACCAGAACAAGCCCCATATAGTCAACGAATCAGGCCTCAGGCCGGGCCTTTCGTAGCCCTTGCCGCCCGCTGCGAAATCCTGCCAACTAGGCGGGAAGAGGGGCAGCTGCGTATGAGTGAAGAGATGATCCTCGAGACCGAGGATCTGACCAAGGAATTTGCAGGTTTTATTGCCGTCAACGGCGTGAGCCTGCGCGTCAGGCGCGGGACGATCCATGCCTTGATCGGGCCGAACGGCGCCGGCAAGACGACCTGCTTCAACCTGCTCACGAAATTCCTCAGCCCGACGCGCGGCCGCATCCTGTTCAAGGGCGAGGACATCACCGCCATGGAGCCGGCGCTGGTCGCCCGTCTCGGGCTGGTCCGGTCGTTCCAGATATCGGCGGTGTTTCCCCACATGACCGTACTGGAAAATGTGCGCATCGCCCTGCAGCGCGAGCGCGGCACCTCCTTCGATTTCTGGCGGTCGAAGGCCATATTGGACGATCTGAACGAACGGGCGATGGCGTTGATCGCCGATGTCGGCCTGTCGTCGCTGGCCGACTGGACCGCGGTTGAGCTGCCTTACGGCCGCAAGCGCGCGCTCGAAATTGCCACCACGCTTGCGCTCGACCCGGAAATGCTTCTGCTTGACGAGCCGACGGCAGGCATGGCGCACGAGGACATCGACCGCGTCGCGCAGCTGATCAAGCGTGTCGCCGCGGATCGCACCGTGTTGATGGTCGAGCACAATCTCCCGGTGGTCGCCGATCTCTCCGATCATATTACGGTGCTGACGCGCGGCCGTGTGCTCGCGGAAGGCGACTACGATACCGTGTCCAACAATGCCGAGGTGCGCGAGGCCTATATGGGAGTGGGCCATGCTTGACACGCGCGCGGCACTGCTCGCGGTCCGCGATCTGCAGGCCTGGTACGGCGAGTCGCACATTCTTCATGGCGTGACATTCGACGTCTACGAGGGCGAAGTCGTCACATTGCTCGGGCGCAACGGCGCGGGGAAAACGACGACGCTGAAATCGATCATGGGCATGGTCGGCCAGCGCACCGGCTCCATACGATTCCGCGACCAGGAATTGGCGGCGTGCAGTTCGGAGCAGATCGCCCGCGCCGGGGTCGCGTTCTGTCCGGAAGAGCGGGGCGTGTTCGCCAGCCTGACGGTTGAGGAAAATCTGCTGCTGCCGCCGGTGGTGAAGCCGGGCGGGCTCTCGCTCGACCAGATTTACGGCCTGTTTCCGAACCTGAAGGAACGGCTCGGCTCCAGCCAGGGCACCAAGCTGTCGGGGGGAGAGCAGCAGATGCTGGCCATTGGCCGCATCCTGCGGACCGGCGCGCGCCTGCTGTTGCTCGATGAGCCGACCGAGGGGCTTGCTCCCGTCATCATCCAGCAGATCGGCAAGACGATCCGCGCGCTCAAGGAGCAGGGGTTTACGATCCTGCTGGTGGAACAGAACTTTCGCTTCGCTTCGACCGTCTCCGATCGCTACTACGTCATGGAACATGGTCGTATTATTGACCGGTTCGCGAATTCCGAGTTGGACGCCAACGTCGAGAAGTTGCACGATTATCTCGGCGTCTAGAACGAAAAGCCGTCACGGCAATAACCAGGGAGGATTATGTCGATGAAACGAGTGTTGAGTTTGACCACCCTTGCCGTCCTGTTGGCTTGCGGTACAGCCAGCGCGCAGCAGATCAACGTCAAGATCGGCGTACTGACCGATATGTCGAGCCTCTATGCCGATGCGACGGGGCCCGGCTCGGTCGCAGCCGCCAAACTGGCGGCGTCGGATTTCATGAAGGATCACCCCAATGTAAAAGTGGAGGTGATCAGCGGCGATCATCAGAACAAGCCCGATGTCGGCTCGCAGATCGCCAATCAGTGGTTCGATGTCGACAAGGTCGACGTGATCTCGGACGTTCCCAATTCCGGCGTGGCGCTCGCCGTCAGCCAGATCGCGGGCCAGAAGAACAAGATTTTCCTCGCCTCGGGACCGGCGTCTTCCGATCTGACCGGCCCGAAATGCAACGCCAACACGATCCACTGGACTTACGACACCTGGATGCTTGCCAATGGCACGGGCAAGGCGATGGTGAAGGCCGGCGGCGACACCTGGTTCTTCCTCACCTCCGACTACGCATTCGGGCATGCGCTTGAGCGCGACACGGCCGCGGTCGTCAAAGCCAATGGCGGCAAGGTGCTCGGCGCGGTCCGCCATCCGCTCAATACGTCCGACTTCTCCTCGTTCCTGCTGCAGGCGCAGGCCTCGAAAGCCAAGGTCATCGGTCTGGCGAATGCCGGCGGCGACACTATCAATTCGATCAAGCAGGGCGCCGAATTCGGCATCGTCAAGGGCGGGCAGAAGTTCGCCGGGCTGCTGGTGTTCGTGAGCGACGTGAATGCACTCGGGCTGCAGACGGCGCAAGGGCTGGTGCTGACCACGACATTCTATTTCGACGCGAATGATGCCCATCGTGCATGGACCAGGCGTTGGCAGCAGCAGCTCGGCGCCACCAACAAATATCCGACGATGAACCAGGCCGGCGTCTATGCCAGCATCCTTCACTATCTCAAGGCGCGGGTCGCGCTTGGTGCGGGCGAGCATGACGGCAAGTCGGTGGTCGCGAAGATGAAGTCGATGGCGACCGACGATCCGCTGTTCGGCAAGGGCTCGATCGAAGCGAACGGCCGCAAGATCCACAATGCGTATCTGTACCAGGTGAAGTCGCCTGCGGAATCCAAGCATCCGGGCGACTTCCTCAAATTGCTGGTCACGATCCCGGCAAACGAGGCGTTCCGGCCGGTCAAGGACAGCGGCTGCCCGCTGGTCAGCGGCTGAGAACGCTACAGACGACCAACAGCAAGGAGGAGCAGCTTGATGAAACGAACGATGGGAGTGGCGGCATTGGCCGCGATTCTTGCCTGCGGTGCGGCGAGTGCGCAGCAGGTCAATGTCAAGATCGGCGTGCTCAGCGACATGTCGAGCCTTTATGCCGATATCGGCGGGCCGGGGTCGGTGACCGCGGCCAAGATGGCGATCGCTGACTTCACCAAGGA
>DATEKG010000378.1:0-25824 GCA_035277565.1 Pseudolabrys sp. | reverse complement strand
CTGCCGCCATGCAATTCGACGAACGAGCGCACGAGCGAAAGTCCCAGCCCTGGGCCGCGATGTCCGGAGCCGCGCGAATCGGTTTCGAACCAGTCGAACACCTTGTCTTTTGCTTCAGCGGCAATTCCCGGGCCGTGATCGGATACGCTGAATATGACGGCGTTTGGCTGCCGTTCCGCCGAAAACGTCACGGTTTCACCGGCGGGTGAAAAGCCGACCGCGTTGGAGAGAAGATTGAACAGGATCTGCCGCAGCCGCCTTTCGTCGGCAACAAAAGTGCCGATATTCGACGACGACCGGATGTCGAGGTTGATGCGATTTTGCACAAGGCGATCCTGCACACCTTCGGCCGCAGCTTCCATGCTGGTGCGGATATCGACGTCGCTGAGATTCAAGGCCATCGCGCCTGCATCGATGGTCGCGAGATCGAGAATGTTATTGATGAGTGCGAGCAGGGCATTGGTAGAGGCCGTGATATAGCCGAGATATTCCGCCTGTTTTTGATTGAGCGGACCGAATGCCGGATCGCCGAGCAGGTTTGCAAAGCCGATGATATTGGTCAGCGGCGACCGCAGTTCATAGGAAACGTGGTGGACAAAATCGATCTTGATCGAGTCTGCCGTCTCAAGCGCCTCGTTGCGCTCGCGCAGCGCGCGCTCGACATTGACGGTGTCGGAAATGTCGCGGAAGGCAACAAGGGTGGCGCCGTCCGGAAGCGGTACGGTCGATACCTCGATGATCGCGCCGTCGCGGCGTTCGATGCGCGCCTCGGTCGGTTCGCGATTGTCGATCGCGGTGATGGCAGCACGCAGGTTTCGCCATACTGCATTGTCGTCATGCAGGGCCTGACACCAGGCGGTAACAGCTTCGACATGAGGATGCTGATCGAGCGCTTCGGCTGAGAGCTTCCACATCCGCTGGAATGCGGGATTGTGCAGACGCACGCGGCCATCGCTTCCGAACACGGCAACGGCCTCGGCCAGATGATCGAGAGTCTCGCTCTGGACCTTGATCAAGGCATCGTAGCGCCGATGCATGTCCAGACGTTCGGTAACGTCGTCATAAAGATAAGTCACGCCGCCTTCAGGGTTCGGCGTCGTGACAACGCGCAAGGTGCGCCCGTCGGGCAAGTGCCAGGTGTGCTCTTTGGGTTCGACGGCGCGATAAGCCTCGTAGAGGTGCTGCTTCCACTGCCGGAAATCCTGCTCCTCCGGCAGTCTTCGTTTGCTGCGCAATGCATCGAGCACGGCTGCATCGGTGGGCGTCTGATCGAGAAAGCCGGCATCGAGTTCGAACAGCGACCGGAAACCTGCATTGTAAAAGGTGAGTTTGCGATCGACGTTGAAGACGGCCACACCCGTTGCGAGTTGATCGAGCACGCGGCGGTGCGCGTCGACCATGCGCGCGAGTTCAGTACGCATGTCCTCGGTTTCGGTGCGGTCGATGGCGATCCCCGAGCTTCCGTTCGCGCCGGGCGCGTCGATGACGTCAAAGACCCGGCGCAGGCCGGCGGAGATCGCCGGCACCCGGCCGGAATAAGACTGCCCGAGGGCGCGGGCGCGTCTGATTTCGCTCCTTGCGGACTGATCGAGCAGCTCCAGATTCCGCGCCACGGCGTCCTCGGGATCGCCGGCCTCGACCGCGCGCGCATAAGCCGCGTTCACAAAGACAAGCCGGCCGTTGTTTTCGCGGGCCCAGACCGGCGCCGGAAGGGAGTCGAGCAGGGATTTCGTCGTTTCCAGTTCGCTGAGCAGTGCGTCATGGCGGGCGGCGAGGTCAAGAAGTTCCTGTTCAATCCCGCTGACATCCCGCAGCCGCAGGATCGCGCGCCCGCCCATCGCGCGGCCTTCCGCTTCGACCGGGTGACCAGCTCTGCTGGTGGCGATCGTTGCGAAGCCGCGGCCCTCGTTGCGAAGAAGGTCGACGGCCTGCTCCATTCGGCGCGCAGCTTCGGGTTCAAGCCAGGTTCCGAATGCGAGGATGCGTTCGGGAATTCCGCCCGGTGCAAATATGCCGGCATCGCCGATGATCTCCGGCTGTTCGGCGGCCGCGCGCCACGTTATGAAAACCTGCGGCTCTGACAGAAGCAGCGCCCTCATCCGGTCGGTATCGGCTTGCAGTGCAGCGACCTCATCGCGCGCGTCGGCTTCGACACGATCGGCCGTCCGGCGCATACGGAGAAGAACGACAATTGCCAGCAACACAAATCCAAGCAGCGCAAGGATGAGCGTGAGCAGCGTAATTTCGCGCTCGCGCAGCACCGTCATGACGCGATGAACGGCGTCGGTTGCGACCGTCGCATAGGCAGCGTCGGCGTGGACCGGCGTGATGCAGAGAACCCAAAGAATCGCGATGACGAAGGCAGGCAGGAATCCACCTCGTCGCGGACGAGAACGCAGTCTCACGTTCGCCGCCCGGATTGTCTCCGGCATTCAGACGTGCCCCAGGAATGCGGACGGCGTCCGCCACGCCATTCCGCGAATCAACTGACTTTAACCCCAAGGGGAATCGCGCCGAAAGAGTCCAGACCGTGAACGGCGCGTGCGATGCCTTTGATTTCCGGCCTCAACCTGAGAAATGGCGAGGTCGCAACTGACCACGTTACTGACCGGCCGGGCCTGTCAGCTGCCTGTTGAGCCAAATCCGCCGCCTCCGCGCGTTGTTTTGTCGAGGGTTGCGACGTCCAGAAGGCGGACGCGCGCAACGGGGGCGATGACGAGCTGGGCGATCCGCATACCGCGGGTAATGACCACTGATTCGCGGCCAAGATTGATGAGGAGAACCTGGATCTCGCCGCGGTAGTCCGCATCGATTGTCCCGGGCGCGTTGAGTACCGTCAGGCCATGGCGGGCCGCCAGGCCGGACCGCGGCCGCACCTGGGCCTCGCAGCCTTCCGGCAAGCTGATCGCGATGCCGGTCGGGACGAGCTCGCGGGCACCGGGCGCAATTGAAAGCGGACCGTCTGCCGGTACCGCCGCCAGCAGGTCGAGCCCGGCGGCATGGGCGCTCTGGTAGGAGGGGAGAGGCAAGCCGTGGCCATGCGCGAGGCGCGCAATCCGCAGTTCGATCTCGCTCACCGTTTCACTCCATCCAGCGCTCCAGCAATGCGTCCGATCAGCCGGGCGGCAACGTCTTCCTTGCTTTGCGGGGGCCAGCTTTCGATGCCGGACGCGTCCACTAGCGTGACGGTATTGCTGTCGCCGCCCATCACGCCCGATTTCGGCGAAACGTCGTTGGCGAGTATCCAGTCGCTGCCCTTGCGCGCGAGCTTCGCCCTGGCGTTCGCCGCAATATTTTCAGTTTCGGCGGCGAAGCCGATGACCAATCGGGGGCGCTGGATTTTTCGTTTCGCGATCGTTGCGAGAATGTCCGGATTTTCCACGAGCGGCAAATCGGGCGCGGCCCTGCCGGGCTGCTTCTTGATTTTCTGCGCGCCGGCATTGGCGACCCGCCAGTCGGCGACCGCGGCTGCGAATATTGCAACATCGACGGGCAGCGACCGTTCAACCGCATGCAGCATGTCACGTGCGGTTTCGACCTTGATTATGCTGACTCCAGGCGGATCCGGCAGATTGACCGGCCCGCTGACCAGCGTGACATCGGCCCCGACGGCAGCGGCAGCGGCCGCAATTGCGTGGCCCTGCTTGCCGGAGGAACGGTTCGCGATATAGCGCACCGGATCGATGGGTTCATGCGTCGGGCCTGAAGTGACAAGCACACGTCTGCCCGCGAGTGCTCCTGCGGATTTATCGTTGAGGAGCCTTTCCGCTGCCGCTGCAATCTCGTTCGGCTCCGCCATGCGGCCCAATCCACGCTCGCCCACTTCGGCCATTTCGCCTTCGTTCGGCCCTACGACTGCGACGCCGTCGGCAACAAGCTGCGCGAGGCTGCGCTGCGTTGCCTTGTTCGACCACATGGCGGGATTCATCGCCGGCGCAAGCAGAATTCTGGAGTTGGCCGCAAGCAGTACCGCTGTCGCAAGATCATCAGCGTGGCCGCCCGCCATTTTCGCCATCAGGTCAGCGGTTGCCGGCGCGACAATGATGAGTCTCGCCTCACGCGCAAGCCGGATGTGGCCGACGTCGAATTCACTGCCGGGGTCGAACAATTCGGTGAACACGCGCTCGCCGACAAGCGCGCCGGCCGAGAGCGGAGTCACGAAATGCTCCGCCGCCTTTGTCATGATGCAGCGCACGGTGAGGCCGCGCTCTCTCAGGCGCCGGATGAGATCGAGAGATTTGTAGGCGGCGATCCCGCCGCCGATGATCAGAAGAACCGGGTTGTTGCCCGCCTGCTCTGCCGTGTGCGGTGATTGCGCGCCGGGCTTGCGTTGGCGCGAGGGCGGCTCGAACTGATCGAGCGTCTCGCGTCCGAGCGCCTCGGCGGCATCGCGCAATATTGTGCGCACCTCGTCCTCGACCGAGCGGCCGCTGCGGGCGGCGCGCAGGCGCAGAAGCCTTTTCAGCCGGTCGTCCAGCTGTCTGACGGTGAGGGAGCCCATCGGAAACCTATGACTATCCAGCAGCTTAACCTACATATGATTGCAATGCAATCAGTGCAATCAAAAGCGTGATCCGGCTGGAACATCGGCCAGCTTGACGGAGCGGGCTCCGGCGGCTATTTAACCGGACAGTTAATTAACTTAGCAGTTAATAAAGAATCGCCATGCCACCCGACCGTCTCAGCGCCACATTCTCGGCGCTCGCCGACCCGACCCGCCGCGCCATTCTGGCGCGCCTTGCCCTGGGCGAAACCTCGGTGAGCGAGCTTGCCAAGCCGTTCAAGATGAGCGCGCCCGCTGTCTCCAAGCACCTGAAGGTACTGGAGCACGCTGGCTTGATTGCGCGCGGCCGCGAGGCGCAGTGGCGGCCGTGCCGGCTTGAACCCGCGGCACTGAAAGGCGTTGACGATTGGCTCGAAACCTATCGCCGCCTGTGGGAGCAGCGCCTCGATCGCCTCGACGAATATCTCAAGACGTTGCAAGCGAAGGAGAGAAAGAATGGGCGCAAGAAATAGCATCGACCTCGATTCCGATCCCTGTTCGATAATCGGTAATCGAGTATTCGAGGCGCCACGCACATTGGTGTTTGCCGCGTTCACCGACCCCAAGCGCCTGGCGGAGTGGTGGGGTCCTGATGGATTCACAACGACAACGCATTCGTTTGATTTCCGGCCAGGCGGCACCTGGCGTTTCGTGATGCACGGGCCCGATGGCCGCGACTACCGGAACAGGATCACCTACGACGAAATCGTTGCGCCCGAGCGCATCGTTTACCGCCATGACGGCGGAGATGATGTTGAGCCCGTCAGGTTCACGCAGACGCTGACCTTCGAAGCCCTCGGCAATTCAAGGACGCGCCTGATCTGGCACGGGCGTTTCCCTTCAGCTGAAGCGCGTGCCCATGTGATCAAGGAATACGGCGCCGACCAAGGACTCTCGCAGACAATGGCGCGTCTCGCTGCGCATGTTGAAGCAAAGGCGGCATGACACGCATGACCGCTTGGCGAACCGTCGACCTACGAAAGCGCACGCAGCGCGTTACGCAACGTATCGGCGCTGATCCCGGCGAGCTGACGCTCGGTCTCGGCGTGCGCTCCTCGCCACACCGGATAGGCTTTCGACAGCAAGGAACGGCCGGCGGCCGTCAAAACGAGACGGCGGCTGCGCCGATCTTCCTTGTCAACCGACACCTTGAGAAGCCCGCGCCGTTCCAGCGGCTTGAGATTGGCGGTGAGCGTTGTGCGATCCATCGCGAGCAGGGAGGCGACGCTGCCGAGTGTTGGCGGCTCCGGCCGGTTGAGCGACATCAGCAGCGAAAACTGTCCGCTGGTGAGACCGAGCGGCCGCAACACGTCGTCGAACCGTCGCGCCAGGGCGCGCGCCGCGCGATGCACATGCAGGCACAGGCAGCTGTCGCGCACGAGATGCGTCGCCGCGAGCGGAACCTCGAAATTTTTCTCACTCCGAATTGACATGCGTCTATTATGTTGATATCAACGTATCTGTCAATGGTCAGCCGAGACGCTTGAACTGTTGTCCACGACATTCGGAAAAGGCCGTAAAATCGGCCGCAAATGAGGAGGACCGAGCGATGCAAATCCAACCCTATCTGTTCTTCGAAGGCCGCACCGAGGAAGCGATCAATTTCTATAAGAAGGCGGTCGGCGCCGAAGTGGCGATGCTGATGCGCTGGAAAGACTGCCCCGACAAATCGGCAGTCACGCCCACCAACGAGAACAAGGTGATGCACGCTTCGCTCAAAATCGGTGAAGCGCAGGTGCTGGCGTCCGACGGCAGCAATAAGGGCAATCCGGACTTCAAGGGTTTTGCCCTCACGCTCAACGCGACAGACGAAACCGACGCCGACAGTAAGTTCAACGCGCTGTCCGCCGGCGGTCAGGTGACAATGCCGCTGGGCAAGACGTTTTTCTCCCCGCGGTTCGGCATGCTGACCGACAAATTCGGTGTTCACTGGATGGTCATCATCCAACCGCATTGACATCGGCTGCACTGGCAAAAACGGAGGACGGCGATGACGGGAGAATTCGTGATTTCGCGCGTGCTCGATGCTCCGCGCGAACTGGTGTGGAAATGCTTCACCGATCCTGAACACATGAAGCAGTGGTGGGGACCGAAAGGCGTCAAAATCATTGCGTCGAAAATGGATCTGCGTGTCGGCGGCATCTACCACTACGGCATGCAGACACCGGACGGCAAATCGATGTGGGGCAAATTCGCCTACCGAGAAATTACTCCGCCCGGCCGCATCGTGCTCATCAACTCGTTCTCCGATGAGGCCGGCGGAGTCACGCGTCACCCGATGGCGCTGAACTGGCCGCTGCAAATGCTCTCGACTTTCACCTTTGAGGAACAACCGGGCGGTAAAACAAAATTCACCGTGCGCTGGACGCCTTTCGAGGCGACGGAAGAGGAGCGCAAGACCTTCGATGCCGGTCACGCCAGCATGACGCAAGGCTGGAGCGGCACGCTTGAACAACTCGAAGCCTATCTCGCAAAAGCCAGGCAGGAGGTCCGATGACCTACATCGATGGTTTCATCGTACCGGTGAAGAAGAACCAGCTGGCGCGCTATCGCAGCATGGCGAAGCTGGCCGGCAAGATCTGGCGGCAATACGGCGCACTGGAGTTCCGCGAAAACGCCGCCGATGACGTGCCCTACGGAAAACGCACGTCCTTTCCGCGCAGCGTCAAGCTCAAGCGCGGCGAGATGGTCGTATTCTCCTACATTGTTTACCGGTCGCGCGCCGACCGTGATCGCATCATGGCGAAGGTCATGAAGGACAAACGCATCGAAGCGATGATGAAATCGAGGAAGGTTCCGTTTGACGGCAAGCGAATGATCTTCGGCGGTTTCAAGACAATCGTCAGTGCCTAGTCGTGCCAGCGTTCGAAAGGATGCCAATATGAAACTCGCCCGCGAGATCACGCCCTGCCTGTGGTTCGACACGCAGGCCGAAGAAGCCGCCAATTTCTATTGCTCGATTTTCGAAAATTCAATCGGGAAGGTCAGCCGCTACACCGAGGCGGGTCGCGACGTGCACCGCAAACCGCCAGGCTCGGTCATGGTCGTCGAATTCATGATCAACGGCCAGACCTTTACGGCCCTGAACGGCGGGCCGAATTTCAAATTCAATGAAGCGGTCTCCTTTCAGTTGCTGTGCGAAACGCAAAAGGAGGTCGACTACTACTGGAGCAAGCTCACGCAAGGCGGTCAGGAAGGCTCCTGCGGTTGGCTCAAGGACAGGTTCGGCGTGTCGTGGCAGGTCGTGCCGGCCTCGATCCCAAAAATGATGACTGATCCCGACCCCGCCAAATCCGCGCGGGTGATGGATGCATTCATGACCATGAAAAAGCTCGATGTCGCGACAATCGAGCGCGCCTATGCGGGGCAGGCGCAATGAGTGCCGCAGCGAAAGCCGCGCCCTATGGTGAGGCGAGTGTCACCATCACGCGTGTCTATGATGCACCGCGTGCGCTGGTGTGGAAGGCCTGGACTGACCCGAACATGATGATGCAATGGTTCGGTCCGCGCGGCTTCACCAATCCGGTTTGCGAGCTTGACGTTCGCGTGGGTGGCAGCCTGCGCATTGTCATGCGCGGCCCGGACGGGACCGACTATCCGATGAAAGGCGTGTTCCGCGAAGTCGTGCCCGGCGAACGGCTTGTGTTCACCAATATTGCCGTCGACAGCGATGGCAATCATCTGCTTGAGGGCGAGACAACGATGACGCTCGCCGAAAGCGCGGGAAAGACGACGCTGACACTGCAAAGCCGCGCTGTCGGCATGGTCCCGATCGCACCGCAAATGCTCGCCGGCATGGAGGCGGGGTGGAGCCAGAGCCTCGACAAGCTGAGAGAGCTTCTGTCGGTTCGGTAGCGGCTCCTGATTAGAACAGCCGCCACGCAATCCAGACCAAAAGTGCCGCGATCACCCACAGCGCAATGGCGGTCCAGCGGTTGCGGCGCGCTTCGGCCGCACCGATCGCCGCGACCGTTTCCTGAGAAAGGATGAGCCCGTTTCGGGTTATCGTGTCGACCTGATCGAGCAGCGAGCCCGCGCGGGTGAGGAGGCCTGGCACTTCGCCTAGAAAACGGCCGATTTCACCCGCGCCTTCGACGGCGTCTTCCAGGCGTCCGACGGGGCCGAGATTGCGCGCGATCCATTCGCGCACCACCGGATCGGCTGTAACCCACATGTCGAGCCTGGGGTCGAGCGAGCGGGCCACGCCCTCGACCACCACCATGGTTTTCTGCAGCAGAAGCAACTCGGGCCGCGTCCGCATGTCGAACAGGCCGGTCACTTCGAATAGCAGCATCAGCAGCTTTGCCATCGAGATGTCTTCGGCGGTGCGGTTATGGATTGGCTCGCCGATCGCGCGGATTGCCTGGGCAAAGCTCTCAACCGAGTGATGAGGTGGTACATAGCCGGCGTCGAAATGCACCTGTGCCGTCCGGTGATAGTCGCGGGTAATGAAACCGAGGAGAATCTCGGCAAGGAACCGCCGCTCCTTCGGCCCGAGCCGCCCCATAATGCCGAAATCGACGGCCACGAGTTTGCCGTCGTCATCCACAAACAGGTTTCCCGGATGCATGTCGGCATGGAAGAAGCCATCGCGGAGCGCATGGCGCAGGAAGCTCTGAATCACGTTGCGGCCCAGCGCAGGGAGGTCAAATCCCCTGGCAGCCAGCGCGCCATGGTCGCTGAGCCGGATGCCGTCGATCCACTCCAGCGTAAGCACCTCGCGCGCGGTGCGGTCCCAGTCGACTGCAGGCACACGAAAATCGGGATCTTCCTGCGTGTTCGCCGCCATTTCCGAAGCGGCCGCGGCCTCCAGACGGAAGTCCATTTCAATCGCGACCGAGCGGGCCAGTGTGGAAACCACTTCGATCAACCGTAACCGTCGCGCTTCCGCCGAAAATGCTTCGGCCTTGCGGGCCACGAAGAAGAATGCATCGAGGTCAGACTTGAAACGTCGCTCAATGCCGGGCCGGAGCACCTTCACCGCAACCGCCTTGCGTTTGCCGCCGATCTCGACTTCGGCACTGTGAACCTGGGCGATTGATGCGGCGGCGACCGCCGGACCGAAGCTCGCATAGAGGGCGGACAGCGGCTTGTCGAAGGCCCGTGCGATGGTTGTCTCCGCATCGCTTTGCGGGAACGGCGCCATCTTGTCCTGCAGGCTTTCAAGGTCGCGGGCGATCGCAGGGCCCACAACGTCGGGCCGCGTCGCAAGAAATTGCCCGAGCTTGACGTAAGTCGGTCCCAGCCGGGTCAGCGCCGCGGCCAGACGGCTTTCCCCGCTCTTGGCGCCAGGACGTTCGAGCAGGCGCGCGAGGGAGATCAGCGTCTTGGCGGGCAATGGCAACGGCCGCGTATCGACGAGTGCGAACACGCCTTCGCGCGCAAATACGAAACCGGCGCGCGAAAGTCGAAGGAGGTGTGAAACGCCCGCGATCACAAACGCCAGCCTGAATGGAGCGCCACGACGCCGCCGGTCATGGGCGTAAAGGTAACGCGGCGGAAGCCTGCCTGCTCGATCATCTTTGCGAAGGCGCCGGGCTTCGGAAATTTCCGGATCGATTCGACGAGGTACTGATAGGCGTTGCGGTCGCCCGTGACCCATTCGCCGATTCGCGGGATCACCTGGAATGAATAGAGCTCATAGAGCCGATCCAGCGCCGGCAGGTCAACGGAGGAAAACTCCAGGCAGAGGAAACGGCCGCCGGTCCTGAGCACCCGATAGATTTCCTGCAGCGCACGATCGATGCGCGGAACATTGCGGATGCCGAAGGCGATCGTGATGCGATCGAAGCTGCGGTCGGCGTAGGGCAGTTCTTCCGCATTGCCCTGCTCGAACGCAACAGCGCTTTCGAGCCCGCGCTTGAGGGCGCGCTCGCGTCCGACATCGAGCATGTCGCTGTTGATGTCGCACACCGTCACGCGGGTGCCGGCGCCGCCGGTACCAACAATACGGAAGGCAATATCACCGGTGCCGCCGGCCAGATCGAGCACGCTGAATTCGCGGTCACTCTTCGGCGGGTTTACGGCCGTGACCAGCGCATCCTTCCACGCGCGGTGCAGCCCGCCGGACATGAGATCATTCATCAGGTCGTAGCGGCGGGCGACCGAATGAAACACGTCGTCGACGCGCTCCTGCTTGTCGGCAAGCCGGATGGTCTCGTAGCCGAAATGCGTCTGCTCGCCGCCTGGAGACATGGCCAATAGTCCTTTGCGGGCAGGACCATAGCGCGAGCGGCGTGGGGGCGCTATGTGTGAGCGCGGGAGCGGTTAATCATGCCCGAATTGCCGGAAGTCGAGACGGTGCGGCGCGGTCTCGCGCCCGCCATGGAAGGTCAGCGTTTCGCCCAGGTCGAGGTGCGGCGCGGCGATCTGCGCTGGCCGCTGCCGAAGGGTTTTGCCGAAAGGCTGCGCGGAAAAACCGTGGCAGGGCTCGGCCGCCGTGCGAAATACCTGCTCGCTGATCTTTCATCCGGTGACGTGCTGCTGATGCATCTCGGCATGTCCGGCTCGTTCCGGCTCGGCAAGGACAGCGCGCCCGGACAATATTATCACGAGCGCAGCAAGAGCACTGCGCACGACCATGTGGTCTTTCACATGTCGAACGGCGCGACTGTGACATTCAACGATCCGCGGCGCTTCGGCTCAATGAAGCTTGTGCCGCGCGCCAGGCTCGAGCAGGAGCCATTGTTGCGCGCGCTCGGTCCCGAACCGCTTGGAAACGAGTTTGACGCCGCAATGCTGGCGAAAGCCTGTGCCGGCAGGAAGACCTCATTAAAGGCGGCGCTGAGCGATCAGCGCGTCGTCGCCGGCCTCGGCAATATCTATGTGTGCGAGGCTCTGTTCCGCGCCCGGCTGTCGCCGAAGCGGCGCGCCTCGACGATCGCCGATCGTCACGGCAGGGCGAATGAGCGGGCGGGAAAACTGGTCGAAGCGATCAGGGCCGTGCTTCTCGATGCCATCGAGGCGGGCGGCTCTTCGCTGCGCGACCATCGCCGGGCCGACGGTTCGCTCGGTGATTTTCAGCACAATTTTCTGGTCTATGATCGCGAGGGCAAGCCTTGTCCCGGATGCCGCGGCAAGATCAAGCGCATCGTCCAGGCGGGCCGCTCCACCTTCTATTGCCCCTCGTGCCAGAAATAGGCCACGTTACCGGCTCCGGACGGGGAGGACGACATGCGCAGGCTCGGTCTGATTTTCTTGTTGCTGGGCGTCGCGCTGACGAACGCGACTGCAGCTGAATATCCCGACCGTCCCATCCGGTTCATCGTCCCGCAGGCCGCCGGCAGCGCGACCGACAATATCGCCCGCATCCTTGCCGCCGAGCTTTCAAAACAGCTCGGCCAGCAGGTGATCGTCGATGACAGGCCCGGCGGCGCACTCACGATCGGCCTCGATCTGGTCGCGAAATCGGCCCCCGATGGCTACACGATCGGCATGGGTCCGATCGGCGCGCTGGCTATCACGCGGCATATGGTGGCGAAGCTGCCATATGACATCGAACGCGATTTCCAGCCGATCGCATTGATCGCACGCGGGCACCTGCTGCTCGCGGTCTCACCCGAACTGCCGGTCCACTCCGTGCAGGAGCTGATCGACTATGCGAAGAAAAATCCCGGCAAGCTGACCAATGCGTCGTCGAGCAACGGATCGCCCGGCCATGTCGGCGGGGAATTGTTCAAATACATGACGGGAACGCAGATCGTGCATGTGCCCTATCGCGGCGGTGCGCCGGCGATCACCGACCTGATGGCGGGCCATGTCGACCTCATGTTTGAAAGCCTGCAGTCGATCGCGCCATTCGCGCGCGACGGCAGAGTCCGCGCGCTCGGCGTCAGCGGCGCCAAGCGATCTCCGGCTTTCCCCGAATTGCCGACCATCGGCGAGACGGTCCCCGGCTATCTCGCGCCGACCTGGACCGGCGTGATTGCGCCCGCGCATGTGCCGCGCCCGATTGTCGACAAGCTCAACGCCGCAGTAAACAAGGCGCTGGTGTCCAGCGCCTTTATGGAAAAGTTCTCCAAGATCGGCGACGAACCGGCCGGCGGCACGCCCGAGGAGTTTGCGGAAACGATCAGGTCGGACTCCGCAAAATGGGCCGATGTGGTGCGGCGGTCCGGTGCGAAACTCGATTGAACCAAAGGTCGGTCCATGAGCTATCAAAATATTGTCGTCGAAACGCGTGGCCGGGTCGGGATCATTCGTCTCAACCGGCCGCAGGCGCTCAACGCGCTCAACAAGGCGCTGATCGCAGAGCTGACCCGGGCCGTCGAGACTTTCGATGCCGACGACAGGATCGGCTGCCTGCTGCTGACCGGCAATGAAAAGGCCTTTGCGGCCGGGGCCGACATCAAGGAGATGGCCGACAAGCCGTTTATCGATGCCTATCTCGGAAACTTCGTTTCGAACTGGAACGCTGTCGCGCATGCTCGCAAGCCGGTCGTCGCCGCGGTCGCCGGCTTTGCGCTCGGCGGCGGTTGCGAACTGGCGATGCAAAGCGACGTCGTGATTGCGGCCGATACCGCGAAATTCGGGCAGCCCGAAATAAAGCTCGGCGTCATCCCCGGCATCGGCGGTACGCAGAGACTGACGCGCGCGGCCGGAAAGGCGAAAGCCATGGATCTGATCCTGACCGGCCGCATGATGGATGCCGCCGAAGCCGAACGGTCGGGTCTGGTCGCACGTGTCGTGCCGGCGGCGAGCCTGATGGACGAAGCAATGAAGGTTGCCGAGACGATTGCCAACATGTCGCTGCCGTCGGTTCTCGCCGCCAAGGAAGCGGTCAACGCAGCGTTCGAAACCTCACTTGCCGAAGGCGTTCGCTTCGAGCGGCGCATCTTCCATTCGCTTTTTGCAACGGAAGATCAGAAGGAAGGAATGAAGGCGTTTATCGAAAAACGTCCGCCGCAATGGAAGAACAAATAATGCAGGGCTTGCGCCGCGGAGCCTTATTTCCGGACGCAGATGATCCGCACCACTGAAGCCCTGGCGTCCGTCGGACCGTCTCCCGGCGTCACGCCGTTGGCGGCGATGAATGCACGAATGGTTTCGGTGGGCACCAGGTGAACAGGCGGCGCTGCCGGCTCGTTGCTCGCGAGCACAAAATTGCGCATCTCCATCAGGCCGAGAACCTGGCCCTCGGCGTCGATGGCGGCGGCCCCGGAAAATCCCGCCATCGGCACAGGCTGACGCAACTCAATTCCGTCAGCCCGGGTCAGGCGCGCCTTGATTTCCGTGAGCTTCGTCTGCCCGTTCTGCTCCTTTGGATCGGGAATACCGACCAAAATGACATCGCCCGATGGCTTGGCGTCAGACCTCAAGGCTGCCGGCGGCGCCTTGACCGACCCATAAACGCGCAGCAGCGCCAGGCCGCTGTCATCGTCTTCTGCGACACGATCGGCGTCGCCGAGCCCCGATGCGATGATGACCTGACAGCCCGATGCGAGCTTGCGATCGGTTACGATATGGCCCTGCCGGCTCACGACAAGCCCGCTCCCATACTCCACGGACCTCGCCATCGCGGCAAAGGGCAGGCCGCGCTCCGGGAACGGCGCAAATGCGCTCGCCATCGCCGCCATGGCCGGCGCGACGATCGTCTCCATCATCTGGTCGAAAAGCACCGTGACGCCGCGGATCTCCCCATCGCGCGCGTAAGCGCGCACGGTGAATTTTTTCAATCCCTGCATTCCGCCGATGACGAAATCCTCGTCATGCAATGTGCTGAATTCGATCTTGCGGTTCGCCGGCTCTTTCTTCTGCTGGTCGAAGAATGCGGACAGCTTGAGGTCGGGATTCTTGATGCGGAAGGTTTCGACCTGCACTTCGCCATGAGCCGACGACCAGCGCGTCCCGCGCGGCGCGTCGCGCGCCTGCGACACCAGTTTCAATGGCAAGCCGACGCGAACGCCGGTCGCCGGATCGACGACAACAGTCCAGCCGAATTCATTTTCGTGCGTTTGCGCGGCGGCAAGCAATGCGTCGCGCTCGGCGGCGCTGAGCACGCCGGTCACTTTCGCCCTGGTGCGCTTCTGATAATTCCTGACGGCCGACGAGAACGGATCATCCCCGCCGATCGAGCCGGTGTAATCGCCCGACCAGAGCAAGGCTGATTGTATCTTGACGCGATCACTGCCGGTCACCGCAGGAGTGTTCCCGGGATCGGCCTTTGCCGGGTCAGGCGCGGCTTCCGGTGGCCGCGCTTGGACGGTATCCGGCGCATCGATCTTTGGAGCCGCGGCTTTGGTCGCTGCAATCCTGGGCGCAGCAGTTTTCCGTTTTGCGGTCGCAGCGTGCGGCGCTGCATGTCCGGGTTTTTCTTTCGCGGCCGATGGGGCCGGCATCGGAATAATGCCGGGTGATTCCTGCGCCGGCGCCGCGGCGGTGCCGAGCACAAGCGCCACCACTATCGTCGGCGCAGCCAAACGCATCACGTGAATGCCGTCCCCGGTTATTTTCTGTTCACCTTAGCCCATGCGAATGGAGGCGCAAGGCAGGCTGGGGATGGTGCGGCAGTGAGAGTAAACAGGAGGGCTGGCCCAAAGCGCCGCGCCGCCATAGGGTTAATTTCAATGCTCAATGCTGACGAACTCGAACGTTACGCGCGCCACATCGTGCTGCGCGAAATAGGCGGTCCGGGCCAGGCCAGGCTCAAGGCTGCGCGCGTGCTTGTCGTCGGCGCCGGCGGCCTCGGCGCGCCCGTGATGCTTTATCTGGGCGCCGCAGGGGTGGGGACGATCGGCGTCGTCGACGACGATACGGTGTCGCTGTCGAATCTGCAGCGGCAGGTCATCTTCTCGACGGCCGACGTGGGCAAACCGAAAGCCGCGCGTGCCGGCGAGGCCGTCGGCGGGCTCAATCCGCACGTCGCGGTCGAAGCGCATTGCATGCGCCTGACGGCTGACAACGCGCTCGCTCTCATCGGCCGCTATGACATCGTTGCGGATGGCTCCGACAATTTCGCGACGCGCTACCTCGTGTCCGATGCGTGCTATTTTGCAAGGAAGCCCCTCGTGACCGCCGCGCTGGGAACATTCGACGGCTCGCTGACCTCGATCCGCGCGCACGAAACGCGCGCCGATGGGTCCAGCAATCCAACTTATCGCTGCCTGTTTCCGGAGCCGCCGCCGCCGGGTACGGTGCCGGCCTGTTCCGAAGCCGGAATTCTCGGCGCCTTGCCGGGCGTGCTCGGTTCGCTGATGGCGCTTGAGGTCATCCGCGAAATCGTCGGCTTCGGCGAAGGCCTGGTCGGTCGCCTCCTGATGGTCGACGCGCGCTCGATGCGGTTTGAGACTCTCGACTATGCGTGGGATCCGGACAACCCGCTGACGGGCAGGAATCCGACAATCAGGGATCTGTCACAGCATCGACGGTAAAACGCGGTCCGGCGGGCGGTGCCCGTCCATGAATGTCCGGATGTTGATGATGACCTTCTCGCCCATGTCGATGCGGCCTTCGATCGTCGCCGAGCCCGTGTGAGGCAGCAGCACAACCTTGTCGCTGCGCGCAAGCTTGACGAGCTTGGGATTGACCGCCGGTTCGTGCTCGAACACATCAAGGCCGGCGCCGGCGATGTCGCCCGCCTCGATCAGGCGTGCGAGCGCGTTCTCATCAATGACCTCGCCGCGCGAGGTGTTCACAATGTAGGCTTCCGGGCGAAGCAGCTTGAGGCGCCGCGCGGAAAGCAGATGATACGTTGCCGGCGTATGCGGGCAGTTCACCGACACGATGTCCATGCGGGCGAGCATCTGATCGAGGCTCTCCCAGTATGTCGCGTCGAGCTCTTCTTCGGTCTTGGGCGCCACGCGGCGGCGGTTGTGATAGTGAATCTGCAGACCGAAAGCGCGCGCGCGCCGAGCGACCGCCTGCCCGATGCGGCCCATTCCGATGATGCCGAGGCGCTTGCCCCAGATACGATGGCCGAGCATCCATGTTGGCGACCAGCCGGTCCAGTCCGCTTCCGAGCAGAGAACGTGCGAGCCCTCCACGAGCCGCCGCGGAACCGCCAGGATCAGCGCCATCGTCATGTCGGCCGTGTCCTCGGTCAGGACTCCGGGCGTATTGGTGACTGTGATTCCGCGCTGAACTGCCGTCGCAACATCGATATTGTCGACGCCGTTGCCGAAATTGGCGATCAGCTTGAGCTGTTCGCCCGATTTGCTCAGGACCGAAGCGTCGATTCTGTCGGTGACGGTCGGCACCAGCACGTCGGCGGTTTTGACCGCCTCCGCGAGTTGGCTTTGCGTCATCGGCTTGTCGTCGGGATTGAGGCGCGTATCAAAAAGTTCCCGCATCCGCAGCTCGACCGGGTCGGGCAGCTTGCGTGTCACGATAACCAGCGGCTTCTTGCTCTTCGCCATCTCACCCCACTGCGGCAACTGGCGGCGGGGCCGCCTTGCCGGCGATTTAGTCCTCATTAACCGGGCTCGTCGACACTGCGCCCGACACTGAACGCCGCTCTTTTTTCCTACCAGATGGGCCTGACAACACAAAGCTTCCGGACGGTGATCGGCTGGGTTGCCCTGGCTGCCGGTATTGCGGCGTTCCAGCCGGCACCGCTCCATGCCGCCGGCGAACTCGCGACCGGATCGGTCAGCGGCCTTCCGGTTCCCCGCTTTGTCAGCCTCAAGTCGGACCGGGTCAATGTCCGCTCCGGCCCCAACAAGGACCAGGACGTTCGTTGGGTCTATACCCACGCCGGAATGCCGGTCGAGATTACCGCCGAATTCGAAAATTGGCGGCGCGTCCGCGACTGGGAGGGGTCCGAGGGCTGGGTCTACCACTCGCTCCTGTCGGGCAAGCGCACGGCCATGGTGCTTTCGCGGACGAAAGACGAGCTCGTACCACTGTATGACAGTCCCGACGTCGAATCCGCAGTGACCGCGCGGCTCCAGTCCGGTGTCCTGGGCGCGCTCAAATCCTGCGACGGCGCCTGGTGTCAGTTCAGCGGCAAGGGTTTTGATGGCTATATTCGCCAGGAACGGCTTTGGGGCGCCTACCCGAACGAGAAGGTCGACTAGGGCGCCCTGCGAACGTCGAGACTGCCTGGCAACGTGCTGACTTTAAAGGAGATCTGGCGGTGGACCGTCGGCTCCTGGCGCTCCGCGGCGAGACGACTCTAACCCCCAAGAGAGATCACATACCCCGAAAGAGCTGACGGCCTCGCCTCCGGCCCGGATGTATCTTTCCGGCTCACGGGCAGGAAGGAGATGTGCCTATGAGAATCTCGCAATTCAAAACGATAACCGGCACCGCGGACGGTCAGACGCTCATCGGCGCCGGCGAGCGTGATCTCATCTATGGCTTTGGCAGCGGCGAGCGGCTCTACGCCGGAGCCGGCGACGACATACTCTATGCCGGGCCCGGAGGCAGCCTGCTGGACGGTGGACCAGGCGCCGACATCATGTATGGAGGCCTCGGCAACGATGTCTTCCGGGTCGAGAACATCGGCGATGTCGTGAACGAGCAGACCGCGGGCGGCAACGATACGGTGCAGAGCTGGATCACCTACACTCTGCCTCAATTCGTCGCGCAGCTGAATCTGATGGGAACGGCGCCGATCAACGGCACAGGCAATGACCTCAACAACAAGCTCGTTGCGAACAATGCGGGCGACGTGTTGAGCGGAGCGGCTGGTGACGACACTCTGAACGGTGGGACGGGCGCTGACACCCTGATCGGCGGGCCGGGACATGACACGCTCACGGGCGGCGCGGGTTCGGACACGTTCGTATTCAACTTTGCCGACGCGACCAGCACCGACAAGGTCAAGGATTTCTCGGCCTTGGATCATGACCATGTCGGGATCTATGCCAGCGACTATGGGCTCAGCCTGGGCCACGGTCTGGTCGATGATGGCACCGGCAATCTGGTGCTCGACCCCGCCTACTTCGCGGCCGTGGCCGGCTCGGCAAGCATCGTACAGGGCACGGCGTCCGGTCATGGGCAGTTTGTGTTCTCGTCCACGGCCTCTACGCATACGTTGATGTGGGATCCGGACGGCGCAGGGCCCACGCACGGTACCGCGCTCGCCACCTTCAACCTGGACGCCACCCCGAGCGCCGCCGACTTCGCAGTCTTCAACACGCCACCGACCGTGACGGTGCATAGCGGTCCGGGTCCGATAGAGGAGCGCGCGGACGCACAGGTCGGCTTTACGATCGATCTGTCTGCGCCATGGAACGAGGACGTGCTACTGACCTATTCGACGATGGACGGCACGGCCCACGCCGGCAGCGACTTCGTCGGCGTCTCCCATGGCCAGGTGACGATTCCTGCCGGCAGCACCAGCGCCACCGTCCTGGTCAATGCGCTTGATGGTAATCCGTCACAGGTCGATTCCTTCAGCCTCCAGCTCGAGTCGGCCGTGGGCGTGACCAGCAGCACGGCGTTCTCCATTGCCGGCAGCACGGCGAGCGGCTCCCTTGCGCCGCTGTCCCCCGAAGTTGTTGCGATCACCGACACGACAACGTTCGGCAGCCCTGACCCGATGGGGTTGGCCTATGTGCCCAGCCTGGGCACTCTCTTCCTGGCCGACCCACAGCTTGAACTAACAAGGGTGCAGCATTTGACCGGCGTGGACACGCTGTTCGGGTTGAACCTTGACGGCACGCTGCAGTCCGGCGACGCGCTCCCGTTGAGCTTCAGCACCAAGCCGGCCGGTCTGGCCTACGACCCCTCGACCGGGCTGATGTACATATCCGACGACGAAAAGTTGGAGATGCAAATCGTCAACCCGGCTAATCCCACCGTGGAGGTTGGGCGCTTTTCACTCACGGCATTGGGCTGCGACGACACGGAAGACGTGACGGTGAACCCAAACAACGGTCATGTCTTCATCGTGAATGGCGGAGACTTCGGACACCCCAAGATCGTTGAAACCGACGGCACGGGCTCGCAAATCTTCTCTGTCATTGACCTCACCGCAGCGGTTAAGGGGCAGCCAATCGGCAGTCCCGAGGCGGCGGTCTACGATCCCGTCCATGACGTGTTCTTTGTCGCCGGCAACAATTACGATATCAAGGTCGTCAACCACGCCGGCACGGTGCTGGATGACATCACTGCTCTCGCCGGCTATCGCAACCCCACCGGCAATATAGGGGTCGATGTCCAGGGATTGACATTGGCACCGGCCAGCGACGATCCGACCCGCATGGACCTTTATGTCGCCGACCAGGGGAATGTCGACACCAACGACGGTCGGCTGATCGAGATCAATCTCCACAACGGACTGCTGTACGCATAGCCGCCGTTGCAGGACGAGCGATCCATGACGACGAGGCCAGCGTCGAATTGAAAAGCGATTAAAGATGCCTCTTTTGGCGGCTTGCTTCGTCGTCAGCTTCTGGGCCCTTCTCGGACCTCGTGCAATGTCCGCTTCTGCGCCGCTGTTGTCCTGGAGCAGAATTGATTGAGGTTGACCAGACCTGGTCATGGCTTGGCTTGCCTGCCTCGCCGAAGCTCGCAATGCGAGCGAAGGCGGGTTCCCGGCCAATCCACATCTTGTTTCGCTGACGCGCCATTAGAAGAAAGGCGTGGATGCCCGGCACAAATGACGCAGGGTACGTGGCACAGCATCTCATCCGTCATGGCCGGATTTATTCCGGCCATCCACGCCTTGCTTTGCTGCCGCACCATTAGCAGAAAGACGTGGATGCCCGGCATAAAGCTTGTGCTCGGGCCGGCTGAAAGCCGGACCTGAGTGCCGGGCATGACGGTGGAGAGGCGGCACCGTCCTTCACAAGGTCATGGCCGGGCATAGCCGTTCGAAGGACGGCGTGCTTTGGCACGCCTATGTCCCGGCCATCTCGCTTATGGAGGCACCGTGGCCGCCTAAACGGGATCAGCGGAAGTCGGGCCCGCCCGACTTCCGCATTTAATGATGCCGCAAGTCGGGATACCCGACTTGCGGGCGACAAGCCCGGTGATGACGATTCAAATTTGACAGATCACGCTCTGGCCGCGGGATCCGAGATCAGGTCTTGAGATCAGGATTTGCGCCGCAGGCGTACGACAACATCGACGCGCGCGATTTCAAAACCTTCCGGCGGCGTCGGTGTCTTGCCGATGAGCACTTCCGCGCCTGGAATATCGAGGACTTCATCCTCGCCCTCGACAAAGAAGTGATGATGCGCGGTGACATTCGTGTCGAAATAGGCTTTTGAGCCGTCAACGGCGACCTGGCGCAGAAGTCCGACTTCGGTGAACTGGTGCAGGGTGTTGTAGATCGTCGCGAGAGACACGGGCACCTTGGCGCGCGTCGCTTCCTCATAAAGCATTTCGGCGGTGAGATGGCGGTCACCCTTGCCGAAGAGAAGCCAGCCCAGGGCCATGCGCTGGCGCGTCGGCCGCAATCCGACCTGACGTAACATGGCCTTGACGTCATGCCACGGGCAACCCGTGAAAGCAGACCGGTCCGGCGAAGGATTCGTGCCCGCGATCAGCTTCGGCATCACCACATTGCGCATCGGTGTCATTCTATTCATGCAGTCATTCTATTCATGCCTGAACAGCCGGTCCCATGAGAGAAACCGGCGAAAAACCGTTTCGTTCGCAACATATACGATGTAGGGCCGCCAGATGCAACCGCTTCGCAACTGGCGGCATTCGTGTCCGATCAAGGCCTTAGGCGACAGAACCAACGCGTTGTTCGTCCGTCTGCCGCCATCTTTGCCCGCTAGGTCTGGTATGTTACCAAAACTATATGGGAATTCAGCCTGGCCATATGCACGGGGATGCAATGTCAACGGAACCGCGGAGGCACAGCTTCGAATATGAAGAGCTGCTCGCCTGCGGCCGCGGCGAACTGTTTGGCACAGGCAACGCGCAGTTGCCGCTGCCGCCCATGCTCATGTTCGACCGCATCGCCGAAATCAGTGAAGAGGGCGGCGAGCACGGCAAGGGCTTCATCCGCGCCGAGCTGGCGGTGAAACCTGACCTGTGGTTTTTCCTCTGCCATTTCAAAGGCGACCCTGTCATGCCGGGCTGCCTCGGTCTTGATGCGCTATGGCAGCTGGTCGGCTTTTTCCTCGGCTGGCTCGGTGCGCCGGGCAAGGGCCGCGCGCTTGGTCTCGGTGAGCTCAAGTTTTCCGGACAGGTCCTTCCAACGGTGAAGAAAGTGATTTACGGCATCGACATCAAGCGTGTCATGCGCTCGAAACTTGTGCTGGGAATTGCCGACGGCTGGCTTTCGGCGGACGGCAACATCATCTACCGCGCCAGCGACCTCAAGGTCGGATTGTTCAAGCAGGACGAGGCTTTGCAGCCGAGCAGCGCCTGAGGCGAAGGCCTTGCGGATTTGCCTCATCGGACCGATCTTTGTCCAATCAGCGACAGACCGCTGCGGGAATTAGGGATCATAGCATCATGCGACGTGTCGTCGTCACCGGAATGGGTATTGTGTCGTCCATCGGCAACAATACGCAGGAAGTGCTGGCGAGTTTGCGCGAGGCCAAATCCGGCATCGTGCGCGCCGATAAATACTCCGAGCTCGGCTTCAGGTGCCAGGTTCACGGCGCACCCAGTCTCGATCCTGAAGAGGTTGTCGACCGCCGCGCGATGCGTTTTCTCGGCGGCGGCGCCGCCTGGAATCATGTCGCCATGGAGCAGGCCATCCGCGACTCCGGCGTCGAAGAGAGCGACGTGTCGAATGAGCGCACCGGCATCGTGATGGGCTCCGGCGGGCCATCATGCCGCGCCATTATCGAAGCCGCCGACACAGCGCGAACAAAAAGCCCGAAACGTGTCGGTCCCTTTGCAGTGCCGAAAGCGATGTCGTCGACAGCGTCCGCGACGCTTGCGACCTGGTTCAAGATCAAGGGGGTGAACTATTCGATCTCGTCCGCTTGCGCGACATCCAATCACTGCATCGGCAACGCCGCTGAACTTATTCAATGGGGCAAGCAGGATGTCGTGTTTGCCGGCGGTTGCGAGGAGCTGGACTGGTCGCTGTCAGTCCTGTTCGATGCGATGGGCGCGATGTCGTCCAAATTCAATGCGACGCCTGAAAAGGCCTCGCGCGCCTATGACAAGGATCGCGACGGTTTTGTCATCGCCGGGGGCGCCGGCGTTCTTGTTCTCGAAGACCTCGATCATGCCAAGGCGCGCGGCGCAAAGATCTACGCCGAAGTCGGCGGCTACGGCGCGACGTCAGATGGCTATGACATGGTGGCGCCGTCAGGCGAGGGCGCGGTGCGTTGCATGAAGATGGCGCTGGAGAGCGTCAAAGCGCCTGTCGATTACATCAATCCGCACGCAACCTCGACGCCGATCGGCGACCTGAAGGAAATCGAGGCCATCCGCGAGGTCTTCGGCGCAAAATGTCCGCCGATTTCGGCGACGAAATCGCTCACGGGCCATTCCCTCGGCGCGACCGGTGTTCAGGAGGCGATTTACTCGCTCCTGATGATGCAGAGCGGCTTCATCTGCGAGAGCGCGAATATCGAGAATCTCGATCCGGCATTTGCCGACATTCCGATCGTGCGCGAGCGCCAGGATAATGTTGCGCTCGGTTGCGTTCTGTCAAATTCGTTCGGCTTTGGCGGGACCAATGCGTCTATCGTGTTCAAGCGGCTGGATGCGTGATCGACTTGTTCCTCAGATGAAGAAGTGCGATGGCCCTCTTGTCTCGGTCATCCACGTCTCTAAGACAATAACAGGCAGGAAGACGCGGGTTACCCGACGTCACGCCGGGCGCGTCAATGGAGAGGCTGGGCATGTCGGGGCTGATGGATGGAAAGCGCGGGCTGATCATGGGCGTCGCGAACGACCACTCGATCGCCTGGGGAATTGCGCGGACACTGGCCCAGCACGGCGCGAAGCTGGCTTTCACCTATCAGGGCGATGCCCTGGCAAAGCGTGTGAGGCCGCTTGCTGACGAGGCCGGCTCGTCCTTTGTGATGCCTTGTGATGTCGAGGACATTCCCTCGGTCGATGCCGTCTTTGCGGAGATCAGGAAGCAATGGGGCACGATGGACTTCCTCGTCCATGCGGTCGCGTTCTCCGACAAGAATGAGCTGAAAGGCCGCTACGCAGATTCCACGCGCGAGAACTTCATCCGCACGATGGTCATCTCCTGCTATGCTTTCACGGAATCCGCCAGGCGTGCCGCGGATCTGATGCCCAATGGCGGCGCCATGATCACGCTGACCTATAATGGCGGTCTTCGCGCGATGCCCAACTACAATGTGATGGGTGTGGCAAAGGCCGCACTTGAGGCGTCTGTCCGCTATCTCGCGGTCGACTTCGGCCCGCAGAAAATCCGGGTCAATGCCATTTCGGCGGGGCCGATCCGCACGCTTGCCGGCGCCGGCATCACCGACGCCCGCTACATGTTTGCCTTCCAGCAGAAATATTCGCCGCTTGGCCGTGGCGTCACGCTGGACGAACTCGGCGGGGCCGGTCTGTATCTGCTGTCCGACCTGTCGACCGGCGTTACCGGCGAAATCCACTTTGTTGATTCGGGTTATAATGTCATCGCCATGCCGCATCCGGGTACGCTCAAGGCCAGCGGCGGCTCGGTGGAGAACGGCGGGCAATAGCGTGTGTCGTACTGACCTTGAAAAAACGGCCGGGCGTGATCCCGGCCGTTTCACTTTGCGCCTGAGCAAGCGTTATGCGGCGGCCTTCCGCTGGCCGGAATAAAGGTCGAAGCGATCCGCGTTCATCACTTTGGTCCAAGCCGCAATGAAGTCTTTCACGAACTTCTCCTTCGAGTCCCTGCACGCATAGACTTCCGCGAAGGCGCGGAGCTGCGAGTGCGAGCCGAAGATCAGGTCTACACGGGTGCCGGTCCACTTCACCGCCTTGGTCTTCCGGTCGCGACCCTCATACACACTGTCGCCGGCCGATTGCCATTCGGTGTCCATGTCGAGCAGGTTGACGAAAAAGTCGTTCGTCAGAGTGCCGGGCTTCCTGGTGAAGACGCCGTGCCTGGAACCGTCGGTGTTGGCGCCGAGCACGCGCAAGCCGCCAACGAGCACCGTCATTTCCGGTGCAGTCAGCCGCAGCAGGTTGGCACGGTCCACCAGCGCCTCTTCGGGTTCCATGAACTGCATCTTCGTGCTGTGGACGTAGTTACGGAAGCCGTCGGCGCGCGGTTCAAGCGGCGCGAACGAGTCGGCGTCGGTCTGGTCTTGCGAAGCATCCGTCCGGCCGGGCGAGAACGGGACCTTCGCATTAACGCCGGCAGCCCTGGCGGCCTTTTCGACCGCGGCAGCGCCACCGAGAACGATCAGGTCCGCGAGCGAGACCTTCTTGCCGCCCCTGGCCGACTTGTTGAACTTTCCCTGGATCGCCTCAAGCTTCCTGAGCACCTTGGCGAGCTCTGGCGGATTGTTCGCTTCCCAATCCTTCTGCGGGCTCAGACGAATGCGGGCGCCGTTGGCGCCGCCGCGCTTATCCGTTCCGCGGAATGTCGAGGCCGATGCCCACGCGGTCGAGACGAGCTGCGGCACCGACAGACCGCTCGCAAGAATCTTCTGCTTCAACGAAGCGACATCCTTGTCGTTGATCTGGTTGCGGCCGGGAGCCGGGACCGGATCCTGCCAGATCAGCACTTCCTTTGGGACGAGCGGACCGAGATAGCGCGCGCGCGGACCCATGTCGCGGTGCGTAAGTTTGAACCACGCGCGCGCGAATGCCTCCGCGAACTGGTCCGGATGCTCATAGAAGCGGCGGGAAATCTTCTCGTAAGCCGGATCGAAGCGCAGCGAGAGGTCCGTCGTCAGCATGGTCGGCACATGCTTTTTCGACCTGTCATAGGCGTCCGGAATGTCGGCTTCTGTGCCTTTCGCTTTCCACTGCTTCGCGCCGGCCGGGCTCTTTGTCAGCTCCCACTCGTTTTCGAACAGGTTCTTGAAGAAGTGGTTGCTCCATTTTGTCGGTGTCTGCGACCAGATGACTTCCGGCCCGCCGGTAATGGCGTCGGCGCCAATGCCAGTGCCGTTCTTGCTCTTCCAGCCGAGGCCTTGATCTTCAAGCGCGCCGGCTTCCGGCTCCGGTCCGACCAGCGACGGATCGCCAGCGCCATGAGTTTTGCCGAAAGTGTGACCGCCCGCGATCAGCGCGACAGTCTCTTCATCGTTCATCGCCATGCGGAAGAACGTTTCACGGATGTCCTTGGCCGCCGCGACCGGATCCGGATTGCCGTTCGGACCTTCCGGATTGACGTAGATAAGACCCATCTGCACGGCGCCGAGCGGCTCCGCGAGCTGGCGTTCGCCGCTGTAGCGCTCATCGCCGAGCCACGAGCCTTCCGGACCCCAGTAGAGCTCTTCCGGCTCCCACAC
>DATEKG010000377.1:0-3182 GCA_035277565.1 Pseudolabrys sp. | reverse complement strand
ACCCGGCATGCTCTGGACCATTTTCACGCTGATTGCGGCGGCCGCGCAGACTGCGCGCAACGCCATGCAGCGCGAATTGACGTCGACCCTCGGCACGGTCGGCGCCACGCATGTGCGCTTTCTTTTCGGTTTTCCTTTTGCTCTGCTTTTTCTTGGCGGCCTTCTGGCGGCGACCGGCGACCATTTGCCGGCGGTTCCGCAGGGCTTCTGGCCATGGGTGCTCGGAGGCGCTCTCGGGCAGATCGCGGCCACCGCGCTCATGCTGGCCGCGATGGGAGAGCGCTCGTTTGTCGTGGCCTATGCGTACATCAAGACAGAGCCGGTGCAGGTCGCGCTGTTCGGGCTGATTTTCCTGGGTGACAAGGTGACGCCCCTCTCGGCCGCGGCAATCCTGATCGCCACGGCGGGCGTGATCGTGATTTCCCTCAAAGGGCGCGCGGATGGCGGCACGACACGTTCAACCATCATCGGCCTTGCCGGCGGCACCA
Source organism: Pseudolabrys sp. (assembly GCA_035277565.1). GTDB lineage: Bacteria > Pseudomonadota > Alphaproteobacteria > Rhizobiales > Xanthobacteraceae > Pseudolabrys. The sequence goes on along the minus strand of DATEKG010000377.1, from coordinate 2,694 downwards.
TGTTTGCGCTGTCGGCGATCAGCTATCGCGGCGCGATCCTGTCGCTCGGCCTCAAGGATTTCGTGCTCGCGGCAACATTTACGGTGACCGTCGGCCTGGTCATCCAGGCAGCCTTGTTGTCGGCCTACCTCGTCCTTCGCGATCCGAAGGTCCTGCACGCGATTGCCCGGGCCTGGCGCCCGTCGCTTTTCGCCGGTTTTATGGGCGCATTCGCATCGGAATTCTGGTTTCTCGCCTTCGCCATCACAACGGCGGCCAATGTGCGCACGCTCGCTCTGGTCGAAGTATTGTTCGCGCAGGCAGTAACCCGCTTCGTTTTCAAGCAGCCGACAACCGGACGGGAAGCAGTTGGAATTGTGCTCGTCGTTATCGGCGTCGCGCTGCTGGTCTGGGCGTATTGACGCTCAGTTTCGCTCGTCCGGAAGGATCGGGAGCGGGTGAAATTCGATGCCTTCCTCGGACAGGTCTTTCGCCTCTTCGGGTGAGGCTATACCGTAGATCGAGCGGTGTTCGATCTCACCGTAGTGCATCTTGCGTGCTTCTTCCGGAAATCTTGCGCCGACATTATCGGCATTTTTTGTCAGATGGTCGCGGAGCTCCTTAAGCTTGGCGCGAACCTCGTGTTCCTGCGGAGAGATCATGGCGACCGGTGCCGGGGTCTGCGGAGCTGCAGGTGGTTCCGGCGCAGGCGGAGCCTCGACAACGGGGCCGCGCTTCTTCGTGCTCGACGAAAGCCGGGGCGCCATGATGGATTTCTCCACCTTGGCCGATCCGCACTGCGGGCAGGCGACAAGATTGCGTTTTGCCTGCTTTTCGAAGGCGGCCGAATCCTGAAACCAGCTTTCGAATTCGTGGCCGTTCTTGCAAACGAGGGCGTAGCGGATCATTCGGCCTTCCTGATCACATGCAGGTGCGCCGGCTCGGCCATCGGTTCGACAATTTCGAAACGGCGGCCATGTTGCAGCGAGGGCACGCGCGCGCGGGCATTGGCGACTTCCGCAGGATCGATCTCGGCCACGGTGATCCCCGGCTCGGTTCCAGCTTCGGCTATGATGCGCCCCCAGGGGTCAACGATCAGTGAATGGCCGAATGTCTCCCTGCCGTTTTCGTGCTTGCCGCCCTGCGCCGCAGCAAAAACGAAACAGCCGTTTTCGATCGCGCGGCTGCGAAGCAGCACGTGCCAGTGTGCTTCACCGGTCTGTTTTGTGAATGCCGAGGGAATTGCCAGCATGGTCGCACCGGCTTCCGCCAAAGCGCGATAAAGAGCGGGGAAGCGCAAGTCGTAACACACGGTCATGCCCATGCGTCCCCACGGGATATCGGTCAACACCGCAAGCTCGCCCGGCCGATAATTTCGCGACTCGCGATAGCTCTCGCCACCCGCGAGATCGACATCGAACATATGGATCTTGTCGTAGCGCGCGAGTATGTCGCCCTTCGGATCGATGAGAAAGGAACGGTTGGCTGCGCGATCGGGAGAGATTCTGATGGCCAGCGAGCCGATATGGACGTAGATGCCAAGCTTGCGTGCGAGCTCGCACAGGGTCGCGAGTGCGAGATCGGACTGCTCCTCGACGGCCGCGGCAAAAAGCTGCTCGCGATTTGCAGCCAGGATATTGGTCATCTCGGGTGTGAGCACATAGTCGGCACCGGCGGCTTTTGCTTCGCCGATGAGGCGGACTGCGGCGTCGACATTTGCGCCTACCGCCAGACCTGAACGCATCTGGATCATCGCTGCCTTGAAAGTACCGGCGGTCATGGTGCGGCCTTTGGCGCGGTTTCGTTGCCTGCCAGCAGCGGATCGAGCCTGCCTTCACGCTCCAGCTCGTGCAGCTCGTCGCTGCCGCCGACATGCAGCATTCCGATGAAGATCTGCGGCACGGTCATAAGTCCGTTTGCCCTTTCGATCATCTCCTGCCGGCGCTCCCAGTCGCGGCCGACGTCGATCTCGCTATAGTCCACGCCTTTTCGCTTCAGCAAGGCCTTGGCCGCAGAGCAATAAGGGCAATAGCGGGTGGTGTAAATTTCGACGGGCGGCATGGCTTTTCCGGCACTCTCGAAGCCTCTTTATATGGGTGCGCGCGCCGGCGCCACAACCCGTGCGAACACCAGGACATCGACATGGGCAGCGCCTGCGCGCAAGAGCGCGCGCGCACAGGCATCGACGGTTGCCCCCGACGTGAGGACGTCGTCGATCAAGATCAGCCGGCGCCCTGATACGGCGATCCTTTGCTCATCGGGTACGGCAAATGCGCCCTGCACATTGTCGGCGCGGTCGGCTTTCGACCGTCCAACCTGCTGCGGCGTATGCCGCACGCGCTTGAGGGCGCCCTGTTCGACGGAGACCCCGCACGCCTGCGAAATCGCACCGGCAAGCGCCGCGGACTGATTGAAGCGGCGCGCCCATTGCCGGCGCCAGTGTAGTGGCACCGGTATCAGTGCATCTGTGTCGGCCAGCAGCTCATGGCCGGCGCGCGCCATCCATCGTCCCATCAGTGGCGCCAGATCCAGCCTGTCATTGTACTTGAACTTGTGAACCAGGCTGCGCGCGACGTCATCATAGCGCACCGCTGCACGTGCGCGGTCGTAGGCCGGCGGATTGGCGATGGCCTCCATCGAAAGAAGACCGGGACCGGGATCGTAGCTGAATGGAATTCCAAGCCGCGCGCAGTAGGGCGGTTCAATGAGCGACAG
>DATEKG010000376.1:0-9908 GCA_035277565.1 Pseudolabrys sp. | reverse complement strand
CTGTGGCTGAAATTGCTGGCGCAGACGGCGGCGCAATCCGGAACCGCCCTGTCCCCGCCATCACCGGGCCGCGCTGAAAGCGCAAGTCCCGGTGATCCACGTCTTCCTGAAATGGCCAAAGACGTGGATGGCCAGAGCAAGTCCGGCCATGACGAGTCTGTCATTCCGGGACGCCAGGAAGTGGCGGACCCGGAATCCAGCACCACGGCTCTTTCGCTGTCATCACCGGGCCGCGCTGAAAGCGCGGGTCCCGGTGATCCACGTCTTCCTGAAATGGCCAAAGACGTGGATGGCCGGGACAAGCCCGGCCATGACGAGAATCGCACACCCCGCGCCCCCAAAAACATCTGCTGCGTCGGCGATGACGACCAGTCGATCTATGGCTGGCGCGGCGCCGAGGTCGACAACATCCTGCGCTTCGAGCACGACTTTCCGGGCGCGAAGGTTATCCGCCTTGAGCGGAACTACCGCAGCACCGGACATATTCTTGCGGCGGCAAGTCATCTCATTGCGCACAATGAAGGCCGCCTTGGAAAGACACTGCGCACCGAGGATGTGCCGGGCGAGAAAGTGCAGGTCACCGGCGCCTGGGACTCCGAGGAAGAAGCCCGCGCCATTGGCGAGGAGATCGAGCAGCTCCAGCGCGCGGCGCGCGAGCGCGGCGAGGATCATCCGCTCGACGAAGTCGCCATCCTCGTGCGCGCATCGTTCCAGATGCGCGAATTCGAAGACCGCTTCATCCAGCTCGGCCTGCCCTATCGCGTCATAGGCGGCCCGCGTTTCTATGAGCGCGCCGAAATCCGCGACGCCCTCGCCTATCTGCGCGTGATCGCGCAGCCGGCGGATGACCTCGCCTTCGAGCGCATCGTCAACGTGCCCAAGCGCGGGCTGGGCGATGCCGCGCTGCAGATGCTGCACGATTTCGCGCGGAAGAAACGCATTCCGCTCACCGAAGCGGCCAGCGCGATCGCCGCAACCGACGACATGAAGCCAAAACCGCGCCAGGCGCTGCGCGACCTGATGGCGAGCTTCGATCGCTGGCGCACGAAGAAAGACTCGATGCGGCACACCGAGCTCGCCGAGATCGTGCTCGACGAGAGCGGTTATACCGATATGTGGCAGAAGGATCGCTCCGCCGATGCGGCCGGCCGTCTGGAGAACCTGAAGGAGCTCGTGCGCTCCATGGAGGAATTCGAGAACCTGCAGGGCTTTCTCGAGCACATCTCTCTGGTGATGGACCGCGAGAGCGGCGAAGCCGAGCAGGCTGTCAACATCATGACGCTGCATTCCGCCAAGGGCCTCGAATTCGACTGCGTGTTCCTGCCCGGCTGGGAGGAAGGCCTGTTTCCGCATCAACGGTCATTGGACGAGAGCGGCCGCGCCGGGCTGGAAGAAGAGCGCCGCCTCGCCCATGTCGGGCTGACGCGTGCGCGCAAGAGCGCGCGCATCTTCTTCGCCACCAACCGGCGCATCCACGGGATGTGGACGTCCACCGTGCCCTCGCGTTTTCTCGACGAACTGCCGGAGGCCGATGTCGAGGTGAAGGAAGCCGCGGGCGGCGGCTTCGGAATGTCGGGCTACGGCGCCTCGCGCTTCGACGAGATGAATTCCTTCGGCTCGAACTACACCACGCCCGGCTGGCAGCGGGCGCAATCGCGAAAAGGCCGTGGTGGTTTTTCCGAGAACGGCCAGCCGCGCTACGTGCCGGATGGCGTTTATGACGATACCGAGTTCGGCTCGGGCGGCGACACAAACCCGGATCGCCTCTCCACGGGGGGAAGAGGCCGCGCCGCAGGGACGGAAAGCCCCTCACCCCGGCGGGGAGAGGGAGCGAGAGGCCGGCGCAAGCCTCTCGTCATCGAAGGCGAGCTGATCGCCAAATCCACCGGCACGGTGTCAACTTTCACCGTCGGCGACCGGGTGTTTCACCAGAAATTCGGCAACGGCAATGTGGTTGCCGTGGACGGCAACAAGCTCACCATCGCCTTCGACAAGGCGGGCGAGAAGCGCGTGGTGGATTCGTTCGTCGACAGGGTGTGAGGGACATTTAGCTCCCTCGCATCGTATCCCATCGCATTCAACGATAGTCCCAGCCGCCCGGCCGGCGGGCATTGTAAGGTCGAGCGCTCCAACCGCGCTGAAAGAAGAACCCGAAGCCCCTGTCGTACCTCGGGTTGTCGTATCGGGGATTGTCGAACCGGGCGTCGTCGTTCTCAACGTAGGAATCGGCCGAAGGCTCGCGCGTTATGAAGCCGCCCTGCGGCTGGTCGCTCAGCACGGCGACAAACTCGGTGCGATAATTGGTTTCGGTGCTCAGCGGCTCATCCGAGACGACAATCGAGGATCGCGGCGATACGGTCGGCCCGATGCGATCGAGCACATCCTGCGGGATGGTGACGCGGTCGAGCGCATCCTTGGCATTGTCCGCGTCATCGATCGTGACCGCGGTCCAGCGCAAACCGGCGTCCTTGCCGGCGTCCTGGCGCGCCACCGCGGTGAACACGTGCGTGCCGATCGGTTTCCCCGGATTGCGGATCGTAACCGGAACCTCAATGGAAGAATCGAACACCTCGCCGCCCCCGTCCGGCGCCCGCTTGTGCGTGTTGCGTCGTACGTAAAGCTTCTGCGTCGCGCGGCTGATGTAAATCGAGACCGGTTCGAGCGCGAGCTTCGCCTCGCTCGCTGCCCTGGCGGAGGCGGCCTTCTTGATCTCGGCCGCCTTGGCGGCGTCCTTTGCGACGGCGGCGGCGTCGAGCTTCGACTTCGCGTCGGCCCTCGCGGCGTCGAGCTGCGCCGCCGCTTCCGCGGCCTTGGCCGCGGCCTTCTGCTTTCGGTCCTCGGCGCGACTGTGGGCCTGTTCCTTGGCCTGATCCGTCGATGCAGCGGCAAGCGCCTTGTCGGCGGAGGCGAGCTCGGCGTCGGCCCTCCGCTTGAACAATTCCAGCTTTCGCAGCGACGATGTCAGCGATGCCGTGTCGCGCACCGCTTTCGCGGCGGCTTGTTTCGTCTCGAGAGCCGCCCTGGCGTCCTCCGCGGCCGCGCGAACGAGCGCTTCGGCTTTCGCCGGAGCAGCCGCGAGAGCCTCGGCGTTCGGCTTGAAGAGTGCGGGGTGGGAAAACTCGACCGGAGCCGCGTCGTCCGGCGAAATGATCACCCGCATCCCGATCCGCGTCTTGTTGAACAGCTTTTCCGCAAAGCCGAAGGGCATGCGTATGCAGCCGTGCGAGGCCGCATATCCGGGCAGCGGCCCGCCATGCAGCGCGAGGCCGTTCCATGTGATCCTCTGCATGTTCGGCATCCAGGCATCGTCGTACATCGTCGAGTGGTGGTCCTTGTCCTTCTCGATGACGGCGAAGACGCCGGCCGGCGTCTCGCGTCCCTCGATGCCGGTGGATACCGGCGCACGAAGGATCCAGCCCTCGGCGTCGTAGAAAGTGACCCGCTGGGACTTGATCGAGACGATCGCCATGATCGGCTCGCCGGCCTCACGCGGCGCCGTTTCCTCCTTGGCCGGCGCGGGGCGCGATTGCCTGGTCGCCGCGTCGGCGGTCAGCGCCGTCAGTGCCGTCAGTGCGGTCAGCGCCGCGAGCGTCACCATGACGGCAGTTCCCCGGCGCCGTATGGCCGCGGTCGATTGTGCCGTCGTGAATCGGTTTATCATGCCATGTCGATTTATCATGCCCTACCATAACAGGCTGGATGCGTGACCGCGTTTGCAAGCGTCACTCAATTTTTCGTGGCCGCTACTGAATACCGCGAATACAGGTCAGCTACGCGTTCGCCCCCACAAACGCACCGGAGGTGGATCAAATAAGTGACGCTGAAAGTTGGTTTTTTTCGGTGTCGTACCCAAAGAGCGGTCGCGGACCAGCCGGTTCAGCAAAATAGTCTCTTGACAACATACCAACTAGTCGGTACGAACGGGGAATGGACGCGGACGACTGACCGGTCTGCGCCTGAACCGGGAACCTGCCGAAGCAAGGGGCTCTGGCTATGGACACTCTCCTCGTCGCGACCCAGATCGTCTGTTACGGCGTCGGCATCATCTCGGCCTCCCTGAACATCGCCAGTTTTGTGTACCGCCGCGTCAAGTGGCGTCGCATGCACAACACCGGCGTGCTGAGAAGGTGAAATGGAGGCAGACGTGTCTGCACGCCAGCAAAGGCAATCGGCGAAGGGAAAAATTCTCGACGCTGCACTCATGGTGATCCGTGCCAAAGGTTACACGGCAACAACTGTGGACGATCTTTGCGCGGCCAGCGACGTCACCAAGGGGGCCTTCTTTCATCACTTCAGGAGCAAGGACGATCTCGCCGTTGCGGCCGCCGACTATTGGTCGGAGATGACCGACGGACTTTTCGCGGCGGCGCCCTATCATATCTATCCGGATCCGCTCGATCGTGTGCTCGGTTACATAGACTTCCGCAAGGCACTTTTGACCGGCACGGTCCCTGAGTTCACGTGCCTCGTGGGTACGATGGTGCAGGAAACCTATGACAGTCATCCGGCGATCCGCGATGCATGCGCGCGTTCGATCCGCAATCATGCCGGGAAGATCGAAGCGGATATATCCGCTGCAATCAAAGCCCACGGCGTCAAGGCGGAATGGACCGCTCGCAGCCTGGCCCTCCACACACAAGCAGTGCTGCAAGGCGCCTTCATTCTTGCGAAAGCCACCGGCGGTCCCAGGCTCGCGGCTGAATCGATCGACCATTTGCGCCGCTACATCGAACTGCTCTTCAATCGTCCTAGGAAGAAAAGTTGATGCAGGCCAAAATCAAGCCGCGTGAGCAACAATCGGCCGCCGCACGCGCGCAGGATATGTAGAGCAGAGTGCAGTCCACCAACCGGAGAGCTGCTGCGATGAACCAGGATGGAGTTACGATACTTGTCGGCACGACGAAGGGCGCCTTTCTGATATCAGGCAGGGGCGACCGGAATGGCTGGACGGTCAGGGGGCCATTCTGCGATGGCTGGCCTATCAATCACATCATCGGTGACCCTGCCACGCGGACACTGTGGGCGGGCGGGGGTGGCGAATTCCACGGAGCGGGCGTGTGGCGCTCTGCAGACCTGGGCGCAACCTGGGAGGTTGCAAAACTCTCAAAAGGACAGATCGATGACTGGGCGGCCAACGACCCGCAGCTCGCCGCAATGATGAACTGGACCAGCCAGCCGTTGCCGTTTGGAGATCAGTTCTCGCAAATCTGGTCGCTTGGCTACGCTGACGGCACCCTCTATGCCGGGACCAAACCGGCAAGATTGCTAGCGAGCCGTGACGGCGGCAAGAACTGGGAAGAAGTGCGAGGCTTGCGCGATCATCCTTCTGCCGACAGTTGGACCCCCGGCGGCGCCGGATTGGTATTGCATACGATTTTGTTTGATCCGGAAAATGCCGAAAAGCTCTGGATCGGGATTTCGGCGGCCGGCGTCTTTGCGACCGAGGATAGAGGTGCGACCTGGGATCGCCGCAATCGACTGTCAAATGCGCAGCCCAGCACAGAGCACTCCCATCCCGCTGCACCGCGCGACGGTGAAATCGGACATTGCGTCCACAACATGATGCGGGCACCGGGCCCCGCTGACATTCTTTATCAACAGAACCACCATGGCGTCTGGCGTTCCGCCGATGGGGGGCGGAGTTGGGACGACATCACCCGCGGCCTTCCGTCAACGTTCGGATTTCCAATCTGCGTTCATCCGCGGGATCCGGAAACCCTCTGGACCGTGCCTTTGAACGGCGACACGGCAGGCCGTTTTCCGCCCGATGCCGCCGCGGCGGTATGGCGTTCAAGGGACGGCGGGAGGAGCTGGCAGGCCTTGCGCGATGGGCTGCCTCAGGAGGCCTGCTACTTCACCGTTCTTCGACAGGCCATGGCGCATGACGAGCGCGAGCCGGCGGGAGTCTACTTCGGGACCAACAGTGGCTCTGTGTTTGGCAGTCTCGACGAGGGTGAAAGCTGGCACGAGATCGCACGGCACCTCCCGACGATCCTGAGCATCGAAGCGCTCGATTGCGGATAAGCAAGGATCATACGCCCAACTTCGGCCGCGCTCTGCCAGGCTCGCCGCATCCTGAAGCAATCCGAGCCAGACGTCCTGCACGGCCTGCAGCCGCTCCTGCACGGCTTCGCCGATGGCAAGCACGGCGCTGTGTTCGTCGCCCTTTCACCACGGAACTTTCCGCCCCCTCCGCCATTATCTGCCCGGCCCGTCCGCCTGCACTTCCAGGCGACAAAACTTGACGGCCGCGGATTGATTGGCGAGTGACGCGCGTGGCGCAGACACGCAGAACGCCCGTGAACAACAACACCCCGTCCCGATCGAGCGGATGGAGCTGGTGGTACCTGCTCTTCATCATCCAGTTCGTGGCCGTGCTGTGGCCGCCCTTCTACAACAGGGCCGATCCTGCCTGGCTCGGCATGCCCTTCTTCTACTGGTACCAGCTCCTCTGGGTGATTATCGCCGCGATCCTCACCGCAATCGTCTATTTCGCGGTCGAGGCCGAAGAGCGCCGGCGCACGGGCGGGCCCTGAGGGAAAGCGCCGATGCACGACATCAACTGGACTGCCCTCGTCGTCTTCATCATCCTGTTCGCGCTCATCACCTGGCTCGGCTTCGCTGCCGCCAACTGGCGCAAGGGCGATCTCAACCTGCTGAATGAATGGGGGCTCGGCGGCCGGCGCTTCGGCACCGTCGTCACCTGGTTTCTGGTGGGCGGCGATCTCTACACGGCTTACACCTTCGTCGCCGTGCCGGCGCTCGCCTTCGGGGCGGGCGCGGTCGCCTTTTTCGCGGTGCCCTACACGATCGTCATCTATCCGATCCTGTTTCTGGTATTTCCGCGGCTCTGGCATGTCTGCCACAAGCACGGCTACATCACGCCGGCCGATTTCGTGCGCGGCCGCTTCGGCAACCGCTGGCTGGCGCTGGCGGTGACGATCACCGGCATCGTCGCGACCATGCCCTATATCGCGCTGCAGCTGGTGGGCATCCAGGTCGTGATCGGGGCGCTCGGCATTTCCGGCACGGGCCTCGCCAACGACCTGCCGCTGATCATCGCCTTCGTGATCCTCGCCGCCTTCACCTATTCGAGCGGCTTGCGCGCGCCGGCGTCGATCGCGATCGTCAAGGACATCCTTATCTACATCACGGCGCTCGCTGTGATCATCGTCATCCCCATCCAGCTCGGCGGCTTCGGCAAGATCTTCGCGGCGGTCCCGCCGGCAAAGCTGCTGCTGGCAACGCCGGGGCCGCACACCACCGGCTCCTACAGCGCCTATGCCACGCTCGCGCTCGGCTCGGCGCTCGCGCTCTTCCTCTATCCGCATTCGATGACTGGCATCCTGAGCGCCAGCAGCGGCCACGCCATCCGCCGCAATGCCGCGCTGCTGCCGGGCTATTCGCTGATGCTCGGCCTCCTGGCGCTGATCGGCTTCTTCGCCATCGCGGCCGGCGTCGACAAGCTTCCGCAATTTGCAGGCGGTTTCAGGGAATTCGGCAATAATTTCGCGGTGCCGGCGCTGATCCTGCACAGCTTCCCGTCATGGTTCGTCGGGCTTGCCTTCGCCGCCATCGGCATCGGCGCGCTGGTGCCGGCCGCCATCATGTCGATCGCCGCCGCCAATCTCTACACGCGCAACATCCATCGCGAATTCATCAACCGGACCCCGACGGACAGGCAGGAAGCGCAGATGGCGAAATGGGTGTCGCTGATCGTCAAGCTCGGCGCGCTGATCTTCATCATCTTCGTGCCGACGAAATTCGCGATCTACCTGCAGCTGCTCGGCGGCATCTGGATCATCCAGACGCTGCCTTCCATCATGCTCGGCGTCTATACGCGCTGGTTCAACGACTGGGCGCTGCTCGTCGGCTGGGCCGTGGGCACGGCGGCGGGAACGGCGATGGCGATCGCGGCCAATCTGACGCCGACCTATGCGATTGCGATCGGCGGCTGGACCTTCCCCGGCTACACCGCCCTCTACACCGTGATCCTCAATCTCATCGTGGTCATCGTGCTCACGCCGGTGTTCGATGCGATGCGCGCGTCGCGCGCGCCGTCCGACCAGACCGTGGCGTCGGATTATTACGCGTGAGGGCTCTCAACTCCCTTGCCGTCATGCTGATTAGTCTCACCCAGTCGTCCCGGGCGAGCGAGCAAAAGCAAGCGAGAACCGGGACCCATACTCCGCAGCCCCTCGATAGGGCACAGCGTATGGTTCCCCGCTTTCCGCTTTCCGCCTTCGCGCTCCACGCTACGGCGGACTCAAACCCGCCGAAGCTCGCATAGCGAGCGTAGGCTGGGTCGCGGGGACGACCGCAAAATGGGCGCAGCAGAAAAACTGGCGCGCGGGAATCAGCGTGGTGTGTTGCACGCGCGGCCGCAGGCCGAACTATGCTACCTTTCCCCGGCCATGATGAAACGCGAGACCTTTCCGGTCGCCAATATCTATGTGCCGACCGCGCGCCGGAAGACGCTCGATCCCAGGCGCGTCGAGGAAATTGCGCAAAGCATGCTCGCGGACGGCCAGCAGACGCCGATCCTGGTTCGCGAAGACGGCGCGCGCTTCGTGCTGGTCGAGGGCCTGCACCGGCTCGAAGCCGCCAAGGCGCTGGGCGAAACCACCATCATCGGCTTCCGCGTCGCCGCGCGGAAGCATTAACGGCACGTCCTCCACGCTCCTCGGATGTCATTCCGGACGCCGCGTCAGCGGCGATCCGGAATCCATATGCACGCTCGGACTTTCGTTCTGGATTCCGGGCCTACGCCCGCCGAAGGGTCTAAGGCACAGTGCTGCTGCTTGATGCTTCGGCCCGCAGGCGGGTTCGCGCACGTGCGCGCGCCGCAATGACAAAATGTTGTGACTGTCCGACGAGCGTGGTCGCTGCATCTGCGTCCGCGGCTCAGGCATCCGCCGGCACGATGATCTTGCCGATCGGCCAGAGCGCGATGCCGGCGAGCTTCAGATGCGCCCAGGCGAACGGAAGGCCGATCAGCGTGATCGCGAGCAGGACCGCCGTCACGAGATGGCCGAGCGCCAGCCACCAGCCGGCGAGCACCAGCCAGATGATATTGCCCATCAGGCCGAGCACGCCGGTGCCGATATCCTCGGCTCCGCTATATTCAGCGCGGGACACGGCCTTCTGCCCGAAGGGCAGCAAGGTATAGACGCCGATATTGAAGGCCGCCCGCGTCCACGGCAGGCCGACAATGGTGATGGCCATCAGGATGGCGGCGACGAACCAGCCGACCGCCATATAGAGGCCGCCGCAGACGATCCAGAGCGCGTTCAGCAGCAGCGCAAAGAAAGACATGGCACGGCCGTCAGGGCTGATTGATCTGCAGCAGCGTAGCCCGATGGCGGCTACCCGCGCCAGCGGCCGGTGCCAAATCTAGCGGCGCCAAATCTACCAGCGCCAAGACCGCCGGCGCGGATAGGTGCCGCCCGCGAAGCGCACAATCACCAGCAGCAGCACGGCGCCGATGGTCGCGACGATGATCGCGGACAGAATACCGCTGGCGAGATGGATGCCGAGCCGCGGCATCAGCCAGCTGCCGATCAGCGCGCCCACAATGCCGATGGCGATATCGCCGATCAGCCCAAAGCCGCCACCTTCGACGATCTTGCCTGCAAGCCAGCCGGCGACGAGACCGACAAGCAATATGACGAGGATTCCCTGATCCGAAATATGCATTGCTCCACCCCTGTCGTTGCACCGCACAACCGAAACGCCCAACGCAATACCCAGCCGTACAATCGACGGCGGAACCTTTGGTTCCATCCGGCAGGCTCTGGCAACGGATGGCGAAAACGGAGATGCTTACGCCCGGGGAAACACATTCGGGGGGAGACCGCATCATGACAAAACAACTGGCAGCGGCAGCGGCGGCACTGCTTGCGCTCGTG
>DATEKG010000375.1:0-2421 GCA_035277565.1 Pseudolabrys sp. | reverse complement strand
TAACGGGCCTGTGCAATGTTCCATCAAGGTTGATGGAACGTTCGCTTAACGAACGGCCTGCTAGACCCACACGCAAGCTCCGGTCTGTTGGCGTGAAATGGAGGCACCGGAAATGATCGATATGGGAAAAATGCTGCGGGTTGCTCGTGTCGCTGCCGTGTTGGCGGCTGCCATGGCGATTTCTGCTTGTGCCAAGAACGGCGAGGATGCCCTGGCGAATGCAGCGGGCCAGGCCACGCCAGGCAGCCAGCAGGACTTCGTGGTCAATGTCGGCGACCGCGTGTTCTTCGACACCGACTCGTCGGAGCTCACAGCACAGTCCCGCGCGACGCTCGACAAGCAGGCGCAGTGGCTCAACACCTACAACCAGTACGCCCAGTTCACCATTGAAGGACATGCCGACGAACGCGGCACGCGCGAATACAATATCGCGCTGGGCGCCCGCCGGGCGCAGACCGTCCGCGACTACCTGATTTCGCGCGGCATCGCGGCACAACGCATGCGCACGATTTCGTACGGCAAGGAGCGGCCGGTTGCCGTGTGCAACGACATCTCCTGCTGGTCGCAGAACCGCCGCGCTGTCACGGTGCTTGGCGTCAGCTCATAAGCGTTGCAGATTCCGGTCGAGGCGCCGAACGTGCCTGGCACGTGGGGCGCCTCGTCGTATTGATCATTGCCAGCCCGGAACGTTGCGCATGTCGGGCAAGTGGTGAGCGATGCCCTTGTGGCAATCGATGCAGGTCTTCTGGCCGGTGAAGAGGAAGCGCTGGTGCGCCTCGACCGCGCGTGGGCTCTGGCGCGTGATATCCATCGACTCGGCGCTGTGGCAATTCCGGCATTCCAGGGAATCGTTGGCCTTCATCCGCGCCCATTCGTTAATCGCCAGGGCAAGACGATGGTCGAGAAATTTCTCGCGCGTATTGATGGTGCCGAAAATCTTTCCCCACACTTCTTTCGAGGCCTGCATCTTGCGGGCGATCTTGTCCGTCCAGTCGTGTGGCACATGACAATCGGGGCAATGGGCACGCACTCCCGAGCGGTTGGTGTAGTGCACCGTTGTCTTGAGTTCCTGATAAACATTGTCGCGCATTTCATGGCACGAAATGCAGAAAGTCTCGGTATTGGTAAGTTCGAGTCCGGTATTGAAGCCACCCCAAAAGATGATGCCGGCGACAAAACCGGCAAGGACCAGAAAGCCGAGGCTGAAGACGGCGCTCGGCCGCCGCAGGACGCCCCAGATATCCAGACCAAAGGCAAGCACGCGCCGCCAGAACGAGGGCGAGGGCTGCTGAACGCCGCCGGCCGTCATCGTCGCGCTCCGGAATCCGGGCCTTTCACTTTCAGCAAGGTGTCGATGTCGACAAAGTCGTTCTCGACCGGAGGGCGCACATTATGTTGAGGGACATGGCATTCGGTGCAGAAATAGCGGCGCGGTGAAATGGACGCGAGAACCTGGCCGTCACGGTCGAAGAAATGCGTGATGCTGACCATCGGAGCCTGCGATTCATGCACGCGCGTGCGCGCATGGCAGGAGAGGCACTTGTTTGCATTGGTGGTGATTTCATAGCCCTCGATCGCGTGCGGAATGACCGGCGGCTGCTCCGGATAGTTTCTCGGCTCTCGTACCGAGGTATTGAGCTCAGGAGTCATGGCGGGAGGCGTCCCTTCCTGATTGAGAGGGGTGGACCCGCGCAGCGCTGAAAAGGTTTCGGCCGCCACGGCACCTGATGACACCGCAATAAGCGCCGCCACGAAGATCGGTCGAAGCTTGATTGTCATGATCCGTCCCCCTAGGCCCGCGCTATGCGGACGGCGCATTTCTTGAAGTCGGTCTGCAGCGAGATCGGATCGGTCGCGTCAAGCGTGACCTTGTTGATGAGCTGGCTTTCGTCGAACCAGGGGACGAAAACCACGCCGGGGGGCATGCGATCACGTCCGCGCGTTTCGAGCCGCGTCAGGATGTATCCGCGCCGGGACTCCACCTTCACCGCATCGCCGCGGCGCAAGCCGAGCTTGGCCGCATCGTCGGGATGTATGAAGCAGAGCGCTTCAGGAAATGCGCGGTAAAGCTCCGGCACGCGCCGCGTCATCGACCCGGAATGCCAATGCTCGAGCACACGGCCGGTGACAAGCCAGTAAGGGTAGGTGGCATCCGGGGATTCCGCCGGAGGTTCGTAGGGCAACGCAAATATACGGGCCTTGCCGTCGGGGAAACCGTAGAATTCGAGACCCTTGCCCGGCTTCACATAGGGGTCGAGGCCTTCGCGGTAGCGCCAGCGCGTCTCCTTGCCGTCGACGACCGGCCAGCGCAGGCCGCGCACCTCGTGATAGGTGTCGAAGGGCGCAAGATCATGCCCGTGGCCGCGCCCGAAGCCGGCATATTCCTCGAACAAGCCTTTCTGCACGTAGAAGCCGAACGCC
>DATEKG010000374.1:0-5978 GCA_035277565.1 Pseudolabrys sp. | reverse complement strand
GCTGCGGTTCCCGGCCAACTTCGTCAATTGGCTGCTGCTGCATCTGGCCATGTTTACGCCGTTCATCCGGGAAGGCATGGATAACCAGAAGGCCTGGGAAAAGAAGTTCTATGCCGAAGCCGAGGCCTTGCGAAACGCATAGCCGGCGGCACATTTTGACTGCCGGTTTTTGGCGGCTGACCCTGTTCGTTGCCGCCCTTGATATTGCTGCCAAACGCGGCTAGCCCCTGCACTCCATGGACGAAAGCACTGCTCGCAAGGCCGCCTCCGCGCCGAAGGTGGGATTTGTATCGCTTGGCTGCCCGAAGGCACTCGTGGACAGCGAGCGCATCGTCACGCGCCTGCGCGCAGAGGGTTACGAGCTGTCGCGGCAGCACCAGGGAGCCGACGTCGTCATCGTCAATACGTGCGGATTCCTCGATTCCGCGAAGGCTGAATCGCTTGCGGCTATCGGTACTGCGCTCAAGGAAAACGGCAAAGTCATCGTAACCGGATGCATGGGCGCCGAGCCGGAAAGCATCGCCTCCGAATATCCGAATGTTCTCGCCATCACCGGCCCCCAGCAATATGAAACGGTCGTCGAGGCGGTGCACAAGGCGCTGCCCCCGATGCACGACCCATTTCTCGATCTGGTTCCGCCGGAAGGAATCAAGCTGACGCCGCGCCACTATGCTTATTTGAAGATTTCCGAAGGCTGCAACAACCGATGCACGTTTTGCATCATCCCGCGTCTGCGCGGCGATCTTGTGTCGCGTCCCGCAGCGGACGTGCTGCGCGAAGCGGAAAAGCTCGTTGCCGCCGGCGTCAAGGAATTGCTCGTCATATCGCAGGATACGTCAGCTTACGGACTGGACATCAAATACGCGACAAGTCCGTGGCGCGGGCGAGATGTCCGGGCAAAATTCATCGATCTCGCCACCGCTCTTGGTGAGTTCGGGATCTGGGTGCGTCTGCATTATGTCTACCCCTATCCTCATGTCGACGATGTCATTCCGCTGATGGCAGAACGAAAAGTGCTGCCCTATCTCGATATCCCCTTCCAGCACGCCTCGCCGGAGGTCCTCAGGCGCATGCGACGGCCCGCCGCGCAGGAGAGGACGCTCGAGCGCATCGCGCAATGGCGCGCGCAATGCCCCGAACTCACACTGCGGTCGACATTTATCGTTGGCTTTCCCGGAGAAACCGAGTCCGATTTCGAATTTCTTCTTGCGTGGCTTGAAGAGGCTTCACTCGACCGGGTCGGCTGCTTCAAATATGAACCAGTCAAAGGAGCAGCCGCCAACGAACTTGCAGAACTTGTGCCCGACACGGTCAAGGAAGACCGCTGGCATCGATTCATGCAGACCCAGCAGAAGGTTTCGGCCCGGCGGCTCAAGCGCAAGATCGGAACCCGTCAGAAGGTCATTGTCGACGAAATCGGATCTTCGGTCGCCAAGGGACGCACGATGGCCGATGCGCCGGAAATCGACGGCGCCGTCTACATCGCAAGCCACAGGCCCCTGCGTGTGGGCGAACTGGCAACCGTCAAGATCGAACGGGCCGATGCATACGACCTGCACGGAACCGCCGTCGGCTTTTGATTTTTAGCCGCGCAGGACGCGGACAATGGCATCAATCAGCATCGACAGATCGTCCGTCGATATCGGAAACGCCGGCGTCAGATACACAACATTTTCAATCGGGCGAATGAATACGCCTTCGTCGATAAATCGTGCGCGAAGACCGTTAAGATCGCCGATGCGGTCAAGCTCGACAACGCCTATGGCGCCCATGACCCGCACGTCTTTCACGCCGCGGAAATCGCGGCATACGGCGAGGCCATCCGCAAGGGCGGCTGCGATATTCGCGACCTGACGTAACCTTGGCTCACGCTCAAACAAATCAAGAGACGCATTGGCCGCCGCGCAGGCAAGCGCATTGGCCATAAAGGTGGGCCCGTGCGCCAGCGCCTTTCGTGGGTCGTCGGACCAGAAGGCATCAAAAACCTTGCGGGTCGCAACCGTCGCGGCGAGCGGCAGCGTCCCGCCGGTCAAGGCTTTCGAGAGCGTGACGATATCAGGCGCGACCTTGGCATGCCCGCAGGCAAACATCGCCCCGGTGCGACCGAAGCCGGTAAAAATTTCATCGAAGATCAGCAGCAGCTGATACTTGTCTGCCAGCCCGCGCAGGCGCTGAAGGACCCTGGTGCCGTGGAAGCGCATTCCGCCAGCACCCTGCACCAGAGGCTCTACAACAATGGCAGCTATCATATGGCTGTGCTTGTCGAGCAATGCCTCGAGTTCCGCCATCGCGGCCCCGTCATCGTCCCGAGGCAATAAGACAACATAATTGTCTGTTGAGCCTCCGCGCAGCGTCGCGTGGATGTCCGTATCCGGATCACTCAGGCTCATCGCGCCGCTTGTGTCGCCGTGATAGCCGCCCTTGAAGGACACGAACCGCGTTTTCTCGCGCGCTCCGGTATTGGCCCAGTACTGCGCCGCCATTTTCATTGCGACTTCGATGGCAACGGATCCGGAGTCCGAAAAGAACACCCGTTTCAAATCTCCCGGGAGCAAGCCGGTCAGCCGTTGGGCAAGCCTCAGTGCCTGCTCATGAACAAGACCGCCGAACATGACGTGCGGCATCGACTTGAGCTGCGCTTCGACGGCTTGAGCGATATGCGGATGGTTGTAGCCGTGGCACGCCGTCCACCAGCTGGCAATGCCGTCGACGAGTTCGCGTCCGTCTGCCAGCAGAATACGCGTGCCGTGTGTTTGCACGACCGGAAGGGGCGGAAGCGCCGTCTTCATCTGGGCATAAGGAAGCCAGATATGCTCGAGTCCGGAGGCATACCAGCCTGCCGTCACGAGGTTTTTTGAGCTTTCGGTCGGCATCGTGCACTTCCCTGCGCCATCCGTGCTAAGCATCGGACCACGATCTGGCAAGGTTACAGATGCACTCGCTCGACGCCTTCGCGCAAGACAAGCTGGACGCCCTCAAGCGCCGACAGCTCTATCGTTCGCTGAACGAGACGCTGCGGGAAGACGGTATCTGGGTCGAGCGCGGAGGACGCCAGCTTCTTTCGTTCTCATGCAATGATTACCTGAACCTCACCCAAAACGCTGCAGTCAAGGCGGCCGCGATCGACGCGATCGAGACCTATGGCGCGGGCTCCGGCGCATCCCGCCTCGTTACCGGCAATCATCCGCTCTATGCAAAACTTGAAGACAAGCTCGCGCGTTTGAAATCAACGGAAGCGGCCTGTGTTTTTGGTTCAGGCTATCTGGCCAATGCCGGAATTATTCCGGCCCTGATCGGACACGACGGCCTTATCCTGCTCGACGAGCTGTCTCACGCCTGTATCCATGCCGGCGCGCAGCTGTCGCGTGGCAGCGTCCTTACTTTTCGCCATAACGATATTGCCCATGTCAAAGAACTGTTGGACGCCTATCGTGTTCGTCACCGGCATGCGCTGATTGTGACCGACGGCGTCTTTTCGATGGATGGCGACGTTGCGCCGCTGGAAGAGTTGCTCGCCCTCGCCGACGGGTATGACGCCTGGCTCATGTCTGATGACGCTCACGGAATCGGCGTTCTCGGTGCCGGACGCGGTACAAGCTTCCACGGCAACACACATATCCCCGTGCCGCTGCAGATGGGTACCCTCTCGAAGGCAATCGGATCATACGGGGGATATCTCTGCGCCTCCGGTCCGGTTATCGAACTCATGCGAAACCGCGCACGCCCGCTGATCTATTCTACCGGCCTGCCACCGGCATGCGTCGCTGCAGCGATTGCGGCCCTTGAGTTCATCGAACGCGAGCCCGCCTATGCCGCTCGGCCTGTTGAAAGAGCGAAGGCGTTCACTGCACGCGCCGGACTGCCCCCGGCACAGAGTCCTATCGTGCCGATCATCGTCGGCGAAGAAGGCAAGGCGCTTGCGGCGTCCGGCTACCTTGAGAATGAAGGTTTCCTGGTGGTCGCCATTCGTCCCCCGACAGTTCCGCCCGGAACGGCACGTCTTCGTCTTACGTTCACCGCGCAACACCCGCAGGAAGAGATAGACCGCCTGGCCGATATCGTGCGCGACAAAATATTGGCCTGACAGCATGGCTGCCTATTTCGTCACATCGACGGGTACGGACGTCGGCAAGACATTTGTCACTGCGGCTCTTGTCAGGTATCTGCGCGAATCCAACCAGCCCGTTGCCGCCCTTAAACCGGTTGTCAGCGGCTACGATTCATCTGTTGCAGAAACCAGTGATCCGGCGGTGCTGCTCAAGGCGCTAGGGCGCTCAGTCACAGCGGCTGAAATCGACAAAATCGCCCCGTGGCGCTTCCGCGCTCCCTTGTCGCCGGATCTTGCCGCCGCTCGCGAAGGCCGCACCATTGATTTCCCCAAATTGATCGAATTCAGCCGCTCGGCGATCGAAACGGCCACCGGCCCCCTTTTCATTGAAGGCGTGGGCGGCATCATGGTGCCGCTCGATGCCCGGCGAACTGTTCTTGACTGGATGAGCGAGTTGAATTTGCCGCTGATCCTTGTCGTTGGCGGATACCTCGGCACGATCAGTCACACGCTCACTGCGCTGAACGTTTTGACGCAGCGAAAACTTGCGACGGCGGTGATCGTCGTCAACGAGGGCGACCGCGATACCGTGGAGCTGGAAGATACCGTCGGCAGCATTTCACGTTTTGCCGGGTCGGCGGGCGTTATCGGATTGCCCCGCTTGCCTGCCGGCATCAATCATCACCCGGCCATAGCACGGATCGCAGCTTTGCTTTGAACGCCACCGGTTCAGCCGCTCAAGGTAAAAAACGTTTCCACCATCCCTTCAAGATTGACAAGAGCGTGGAGCATCATGGTCAAAATCGTCGATCCGGTTGCCCATCGCGTCCATCCGAACAGCACACCGAAGGCAAAGACCTGAAGGATCAGAAACCAGTCATATTGCACATGAATAATGGCAAATAGAGCGGCAGTGACGAGTATTGCAGGCCACGCCGACTTTCCCGGACGCAGCCAGCCGCGCATCAGAAAGCCGCGAAAGAGCGTTTCTTCGCTCACCGGCACCAGCACCACTATTGCAACGATCAGCAGCGGCAATGCGCTGACACTTTTTGCCGACTCGTAGATATCCGTTTGAAACCGGTCGACGACCCCTCGTCCGGCCAGCCAGCTGGCCGCATCGCCGATTGCGATCATCACCGCCAGCACGACGATGCTGAACATAAACTCCCCGCGAGTCGGCAGCTTGTAGCCGAGATAGTCGGCGACGCTCGCTTTGGCGCCGGCCGCCAATGCAAGCATCACGACCTGAACCGGCGCTGTTACAAAAATGAACAGGACAATGGCGCCTCCATGCTCCGTCATGGTTGATACGTTCCGCACCTCCAGCCCGTACCATTCGATGAGTGCGGCGACGCCGGATAGCTGGCTGACCACCAGAGCGATTGCCCCGAGGCAAAACGTCGAGACAATTCCCCAGGAACGCGTGTCGGTGCTCACTTTTGATCCTTGAGCCAGCGGCCGAGCGCTTCACGCTCCGGACCGGTCATGCCGGTTTGATTGGCAAGCGGCATCGCCCTGGTCTGAATTGTTTGCACGTAGATTGCGGCGGCCTGCATTTTTAGAGCGCCGACAGTGTCCAGGGTAATGTTTTTCGGCGCCTGCTGGAAACTTTCATGCGTCGGATAGTCCGAGTGACACATGACGCAATGCTTTTGCACGATGGCCAGCGCCTCGGAGTCAGTCACGTCGGTCGCGCGCGCCGGCGCGGCGACGCAACAGAACAGCGCCACCGCGCATGCCGGCAGAAACGGATCGCTACGGCACCAGTATCGACGAGCCTGTCGTATCCCGGCCTTCCATTTCCCTGTGGGCTTTCGCCGCATCCTTGAGCGAATACTTCTGATTGACCGGGATCTTCACCGCGCCAGAGCCTACCACCTTAAACAAATCGGCCGCCGTCGCCACAAGATCTTCCCGTTTCGCAACA
>DATEKG010000373.1:0-3461 GCA_035277565.1 Pseudolabrys sp. | reverse complement strand
GTGTGGGATGCGATCGAGCCGTCGCGTGCCGGGGCGGCGAATATGAAGGCGCGCGCCGAAATGATGATCGCAATTCGCGAGAGTGTCGCAGCCTGGGATGTGACGCAAGCCGTCGCCGCGAAGCGACTGGGCCTGACGCAGCCGCGGATGAACGACCTGTTGCGCGGCCGCATTAACAAGTTCAGCCTGGATGCGTTGATCAATCTGGCAACGCGCGCAGGCCTTGCGGTGCGAATCAAGGTCGCTCGTCAGGCTGCTTAGTGCCCACCACGGCGCCCTGGTCGCGCGTGTCGATCGAGGCGGTGCTGAGAGGGGCCTGACCGCCTTGTACTTCGCGGCGGCCACATTGAAGGAGGGAAAATTATTGACATTCTCTTACAAGTTGTACACGTAAAAGAACAACAGTTGCAGCCACGGGACGTCCCATGTTTCTGGTTCACAATGAGCAAACCAAGCCGACCGCTGCATGGCTCAACGCTTTGGCTACGGCGCTTGTAGCCGCTGGAGTGTTCGCACCGGCGGCCGCACTGGCCTATCAGCTTGCGCACAGCGCGGTCGACAGCCGATATATGTTTGCTGTCGCACTCTGTTGTTTCGCTCTTGGTGGGGCCTTACATGTGCTCGGTCGTGCTTTCCTTGGGAGGTTGCGCGAATGAGCCAGAATGAAATTTACGCGCTGCTGTGGTTGGTCTTCGCCACGAGTCTCATTGCCGGATTTGCTTTTTCCCTCGGCTGGTTGGAGGACCGTGCGGAGCGACGCAAGGCGCGCCAGGCGGCCGAGTAACGCAAAGTGTGAGTCTCGCATCCGCTGAAGGATGCCCGCTCCAACGAAACGCAAAGAGCAGACTGCAAGCGGACAGCACCTTGGCCGCGAGTATCGATTGAATCGGTCTTGAGGGCGCGTGGTGTGACGGCCGATGTTCAACCGCGCCGAAGTGGCAATCGAACTGCGAGGTATGAATCTGCTCGGGTGTCAATCCGCTGGGCTATGCGCCACCGACAAACGGGCCGAGCAGCGAGGCAATCAGGGCGACCAGTTCGGATTGCCGGTGCACGCCGGTCTTCGCGAATATGCTTTTGAGCTGATTTCGTGCCGTTTCTTTCGCGATGCCGAGTACGTCGGACGCCGATTCAATCGTTTCGCCGGTTGCGAGCCGCGATGCCAGCCGTGCCTCGGCGGTGCTGAGCTTGAAAGCAGTACGGATTACCAGCTCGGGAGCGCGGACTCGCCCCTCCGGATCGACCAGTACAAGGAGCGCCTGGCATTCGGCAAACACGTTTGCGGTTACGCTCGACAGCTTCAGGGGGTAGGCCAGCAGCGGCTGCCGGCCTTCACGCGGCAGCCGCACCGGCGGCATGAGCGCTGAATCACGGTTGCTCCAGATCAACGCGTGGAGCGTGCGGTCAAGGGCGTCGGTTGCTTCGCGCGTGCCGGCGACAAGGCGTTTCTTGCTGATGCGAATGCCGGAACCGAGCAACGCTTCGGCCTGACCATTCAATTTGATCGGTTCACCCGCGCGGTTGACCAGGACGATGGCCGTTCCGCTCAACTCGAATGCATCGAGCGCTACCCGGGCCGCGGAAAATCCCAGCGCGCGTGCCAGAGCGGCGGCGCTGGAGAGGCGCGGCGACAATTTCGCAAGCTCGTGCTGCTCGCGCGGTGAAAACGGACCTTGACCGATGGACCGCTGGATCGACAACGACCATTGATCCTCGCCGGCGGTGATCAAGACGCCGGCGAACCATCGCAGTCTATGCGGGGCAAGGAACTCCTGGTAGTAAGGATTGCGATCCATCTCGTCCGGGGTCGTAAAGTCCAGTTCGGTGGCGACGCCTTTGCGCATCGCCGCTGCCAGACCGCGATAGCGCTCGTCGCGGTTGATCCACCCATCCGAAACGTACCTTTCGAAAGCCGACGCGATCTTTTCGCAGTGCGGCAGAAACGGCAGTCGGCCGCTAACGGGAAATAGCGCCGCGCCGGCGCCGCCGGTGACATCGGAGGCGACCGTCATCGCTGCGTTCCAGCGCGACGGGTCAACGGCCGCGTCGGCAAACGCCCGCTCGATTGCTGCGAGGTCCCATGTCCCCACGACCGGGCTTCCCCCCAAGCTCTACCGGCCACAACTTACAGTAACAAAACGCCCACTGCCCGCAATGGTTTAGTTCGGGCGGCTTTCGTCCTGCCGGTTTTCCTCACCGCAATCTCGCTTTAGCCCAATTGGGTCATGCACGACGGCCGGGTCCTGCCTAGCATCAGTCATTGGGCCGCACAGTCACGCCGCTGCGGCGAGGCTCCAGAAATTGTGAGCAAGAAACTTGCCGCATAAGACATCAGGACAAATCGGACGCTCGCTGCGCGCGTTTCGCAACGCGCACAGACTAGCAGTTCGCGGAAAAACCTAAAAGTTGAGCCATAGCTCTCGTGCTTTTGAGGGTCGGTTCAACTGTCCGTTTGATTTCGACGGCGGCGTTGGCGCTCTGAATGCTCTGTCACCTACGCCGCGACCAATTTGGGGATGCGGATCAGGTTGTAGGCGATCAGATTGAGCAGGAAGTCGGCGGCGACATTGGCGATGCCGCGATGTTTGGTCTTGCGCATTGTGCCGTGCTGCTTGCCCCAGCCGAAGATGCACTCGGTCATCGCCCGGCGCGATTGCGACATGCCATAGCCTTGGTGCCGCGTGGTGCGGGCGTCGATGGCGCTCCGCCGGCGCTTGCCGGTTGAGGTGATGGCCTCGTTCTGCGTCACATGCGGCGTGACATTGATGGCGCGAAGCTTGGCGACATGATCGGCCGTGTCATAAGCCTTGTCTTCGCCCACCGTGATGCGCCGGCCGGCCGCTTTGGCTTTGGCCTTGAGCATGCTCTCCGAAGCGCGGCGCTCGGCAGTTCCGTTGGCGAGCGTGACCATGCCGGCCACCGCCAGCCCGTGCCGGTTCTCCATGGTGGCGTGGCCCATATAGGACAGCTTTGCCTCCCGACCGGTAGCCTTGCGGTAAAGCCGGCTGTCGGGATCGCTCGTGCTCGCGTGCGTGTCGTTCTTGCGCTTCTGGCCGTGGAAGTTGGCCCCGCCGTCGGCATCGCCTGAGCCGTCCTTGGGGCGGAAGCTCTTCTGCGAGGCCCACGCCTCGATCAATGTTCCATCCACCGAAAAGTGCTCGTCCGACAACAGCGGCTTGACCTGCGGATGGTTCAGAAGCTTGCTCATGAACTTGGCAAACACCTCGCCGTTCTGCAGCCGGGTGCGGTTCTTGGTGAACACGGTCGGGTCCCAGACCGGATCGTCCGGCGACAGCCCCACGAACCAGCGGTACAAAAGGTTGTAGTCCAATTGCTCCATCAGCTGGCGTTCCGAGCGGATGCCGTAGAACGCTTGCAGCAGCAGGGCGCTCAGCAATTGCTCCGGAGGGATCGAGGGCCGTCCCTCGTTCGCGTAAAGTCGTCCCAGGCTGCGGTTCAGT
>DATEKG010000372.1:0-3154 GCA_035277565.1 Pseudolabrys sp. | reverse complement strand
ATCATTATCGACGGCGACGATATCTTTGGTGATGGTGTCAACGTGGCGGCGCGCTTGGAGGCACTGGCCGACCCCGGTGGCATCATGGTTTCGAGCATTGTGCACGATCAGGTACGCGACAAGCTTAGTTTTGGTTTCGAGGATATGGGCGAGCAGGCGGTCAAGAATATTTCGCGCCCGGTCGGTGTGCATCGCGTTCAATTGGCCGGGGACGCGCCGGCGAGCAAGGCGGCCGTCACCCCGGCAAAAACAAATCGAACAGAGTCAGATCGGCCCTCTGTAGCCGTTCTTCCTTTTGCAAATATGAGCGGAGATCCGGAGCAGGAATATTTTGCGGACGGAATTACTGAAGACATTATCACCGAATTGTCCAAAGTGCGTTGGTTCTTCGTTATCGCGCGCAATTCGACGTTCACTTACAAGGGCAAAGCAGTCGACGTGAAGCGGGTCGCGCGCGAGCTTGGGGTCCGCTATGTGCTTGAGGGCAGTGTTCGCAAAAGCGGCAATCGTGTTCGGATAAGTGCGCAGCTAATCGATGCTGCAACCGGCAACCATATCTGGGCGGAACGCTATGATGGGGAGCTTACCGATATTTTTGAATTGCAAGATCAGGTGACGACGCGCGTCGTAGGGGCAATCGCGCCGAAACTGGAGCAGGTCGAGATAGAGCGCGCCAAGCATAAGCCAACGGAGAGTCTCGATGCCTATGATCACTATCTGCGGGGCATGGCGAGCTTGCATCAATGGACCAAGGACTCAAGCGACGAAGCACTGCGGCTTTTTAACAAGGCAATCGAGCTGGACCCTTCTTTCGCGGCAGCATACGGCATGGCTGCGTGGAGTTTCGTGCTGCGAAAGGGAAATGGGTGGATGGCCAACCGTCCATACGAGATCGCGGAGGCAGCGCGCCTGGCCCGACGTGCGGTAGATTTGGGACCGGATGACGCGACAGCATTGGCGGGTGCGGGTTACGCGCTCGTCTTTGTTGTCCACGATCTTGATAAAGGTGCGGCCATTCTGGATCGAGCGTTGCAGCTAAATCCAAACCTCGCCGGCACCTTGGTCAGCTGCGGTTGGACTAACGCCTTTCTCGGTGAACCGGATCAGGCAATTAAGTATATTGACGATGCACGACGTTTAAGCCCGCTCGATCCAATGAGCTTTCGGACATTGGGTGCGGCTGCATTCGCTCACTTCGTCGCAGGCCGCTATGACGACGCCTCGCTCTGGGCGGAAAAAGCATTGCAGGAGCGGGAGAATTACCTGCCTGCAATTCGCGACCTGGCGGCCGCGAATGCACTGGCGGGACGTGACGCGGAGGCGCAAGCGGCGGTTGCGCAATTGCGCAAAGTAAATCCCGCCATGCGCGTTTCAAGCGTCAAAGAATGGCTGCCGTTTCGCCGGCCTGATGACTTGAGGCGGCTCGAGGATGGACTGCGAAAGGCTGGATTGCCGGAATAAAGGTCGAATCCAAATAAGTGGGATGTCCGCCATCGCCTCCTCGCGCGTCGCTGAGTAGCCGCGATTGTCGACCGACGGCTTCACTTCGGGTGCCGTAATGGTCCAGAACCACGGTCGCTTCGGCAGCGTGTGTGGGTGCAGCCTGCCGACGACGCGCCCGCCGTCGAGCACGACGGGTCGTCACCGTCGCCGAAGCCGAAGTACTTCCACGTGCTGCTGAGGGTCAGACCAGCCATGTTCGCTTGATGAGCACGCTATCTCTCACGAAAGCCGCGGAATACCCAAGTTGCTACTAACCCAAAGCCAAGGACCACGGCAGGCGGAATCACTGCGAGCGCGAGATATTCGGCGACTGCCGGGCCTACCGTAGCTTCGTCCAATACCGGTTTCTTGAAGCATTCGAACGGATTTCCGAGCTCTGGGATCTCGCTCCTCTTGTCTGCGCAAGCATTTTGCGAGGCGGCTGTCTCGCGCCCCGCGAATATATTTATGTACGCAACGACACCGATGATGGCGAGCCAGCAGACGGACAGAACGAGCCACCCCCGCAACAGGCCACGACGTTTGTTCATCGCCCCCTCATCTCTCTCTCAAGCGCCTCGACGGCGGCCGCGTCGTAGCTCCACCGCGCCGACCGGACCACGGCTCTCACGCGCCCCCACTGCTCCATCCTGCGGACGTACTTGATGGCCTCGCCCAGGGTCGCGAAGTCGCGCCTGTTCGTGGGCATCGGTCTGCCGTCCGGCCCCGCTGTGGACCACGAGGCAGAAGCGGGATTGTCGAACTTCGGCGTCGGGTTCGCCATGTCAACGTGGCCGCCCGAAATAGATCTGCAATAGCCCGCCAACGATGAAGGCGGTGACGAGCAGGATCAGCGTCGGCAGCACGAAGAGCAGAGCGCCCGCCAGCATGATGAACAGCAGAGCCAGCAGCAGGCCCGTTATCAGGACCACGAGGACGGTGGCGAACGGGCTCGGCTGCGCGACGAAGAAGCGCACCTTGGCCGCTTCGCCCCCCGGCTTGCCGGGCGGGATGATTTCTGGCTCTGGTCGTTTCTTTTCCATGTGCAAGAGACTACTGCCGCCTTCTCGGTTTGTGCTGTCGTTGGGATTTAATGTCCTTGGCTTACCGATGCCACCGGCTAACATGCGAATTTCTCCGTTTGGTGCGACAGAACGGGGGTCGAGTCGGGGGGCAAATTGAAATCGCGCTAAAAGGCTAGTGATATCAACGACGAACGCGGTCAAAAAAAGCCGCACGGACCATCAAGGCCGGGGCAACCGGCTGACCGCGAAAAAAGCTCAGGGAGGGAATGATGTCGACCATGACCGTGGATGCACAGCCCTGGTATCGCAGCCTGAACGCGAACCAGTGGAAGACCATGCTCGCCTCGAATATCGGCTGGATGTTCGACGGCTACGAAACCTACGCCTTGATCCTCACCGTTGGCGTTGCATTGCGGCAACTGCTCGATCCATCGCAGTACGCGCAGATTCCCGCCTATGCCGGTACGGTCATCGCGATCACGCTGCTCGGCTGGGGCGTCGGCGGGTTCATCGGCGGAATCCTGGCCGACTATATCGGCAGGCGCCGCACCATGATCCTGGCGATCCTCGCCTATTCGCTCACCACCGGGCTTTCCGCCTTCGCGTGGGATTGGGTGTCGTTTGCACTGCTGCGCTTCGTCGTTGGT
>DATEKG010000371.1:0-7972 GCA_035277565.1 Pseudolabrys sp. | reverse complement strand
GTCGCCGATGTCGCGGTGGTCTGGGCCAAGCTCGACAATGTCATCCGCGGTTTTCTGGTGGAGCGGGGCGCGAAGGGATTTTCCGCCCCGAAGATCGAAGGTAAGCTGTCGCTGCGCACCTCCATCACGGGCGAGATCGTCCTGGAGGATTGTGTCGTTCCGGAAGACAGTCTGCTGCCGAACGTCAAGGGGCTCGCCGGACCGTTCGGCTGCCTCAACAACGCCCGCTACGGCATTGCCTGGGGCGCGATGGGGGCGGCGGAATTCTGCTGGCAGCGCGCCCGCCAATACGTGCTCGAGCGCAAGCAGTTCGGGCGGCCGCTTGCGGCCAACCAGCTGGTGCAGAAAAAGCTTGCCGACATGCAGACCGAGATCGCGCTCGGCCTGCAGGGCGCGCTGCGGCTCGGGCGCATGCTGGACGCAGGCAAGGCGGCGCCGCCGTCGATTTCGCTGATGAAGCGCAACAATTGCGGCAAGGCGCTGGACATCGCGCGGCTTGCGCGCGACATGCACGGCGGCAACGGCATCTCCGAAGAATATCACGTCATGCGCGTGCTTTCGAACCTGGAGACCGTCAATACCTATGAGGGCACGCACGACATCCACGCGCTCATTCTCGGCCGTGCGCAGACGGGCATCCAGGCGTTCTTCTGATCCGCCGAAAATTCATGCGCGTGCTAAAAATTCATGCGCGTGCTAATTGTCGCTATTGGTGGCGCGCTCACCATCGCTCCGGCGAAACGCTACTGGTTCCAGAGCCAGAGTGTGATCGGTCTAATTTGAATCGTCATGCCCCCACTTGTTGCGGACGTCCACATCTTTGCAGCCTATCAGAAAAGAAGGCGTGGATGGCCGGAACAAGTCCGGCCATGACGTTGTGAGGGATGGTGCCATCTCTCCACGTCATGCCCGGCTTTATGCCGGGCATCCACGTCTTTCTTCTAGAAGCGCGTCGGCAAAGCAAGACGTGGATGGCCGGAACAAGTCCGGCCGTGACGAAGTCTGGTCAACCTGAATCAATTCTGCTCTAGGCGGCGCGGCCGACGCTATGCGCGAGCGCCGCGACGCGCGCGGTCATGGCGCTGTTCGGATCGTTCAAGGGATCGACAACGGTGTAGTGATTGGCGCCTGCGATCTCCTCGTAGCGCGTCGTGGCCGCGCCTTGCCGCCAGGTTTCGACGACAGCCTTGCTCTGCCGCAGGAATTCGCCGGATTCGAGCGCGCCGACAACTGCGTCCAGGCTTCGGTCCGCAGGCACTTTCCAAAACAGCGGAGATACGTTGCGGGCCTCGGCTTCATCGAGTTTGAGGTCATCATTGACCGAGATCTGCATGAGCGGCGTGAGGTCGAAAACGCCGGATACCGCATAGGCGGACGGCACCAGATCGGGCGGCACATCCGCCCCGAACGCCTTCCAGTCGGTGGCCGCGAGGCACGCCGCAAGGTGTCCGCCGGCAGAATGCCCATAGGCAAGGATCCGCTGGCGGCGCTTGCGCCAGAGGAAAAGACAGGCCGAGCGCATCTGTTCGATGATGTCGGCAATCGAGCAGTGCGGGCACAGGTCATAGCCCGCGACCGCTACAGTAACGCCGCGCGCGTTCGGACCTGCGGCCATTTGGGAAAACATCGACGATTCGAGCGAGCGCCACCAGCCTCCATGGATGAACATGGCGAGCGGCGCCTGGCCATCGTCCCTGGCCGGAAAAAGATCGATTGTCCGGCGCATCGACGGCCCATAGGTGATCCCAAGCTTGGGACTATGGGCGGCGGCGCGATAGGCCGCGCCCTCGCGCTGCCAGCGCGCGAAAATCTCCGGATGCTCCGGGACACGCGAGCGATTGTCGTATTCGACCTCGTAGTCGATGTTCATGGTGATTCTCTTGGTGATTTACTTGGTAATCTATTTGGCAATTTTCTTGGCGGCTCTCCGGGCGGCGCAATAAAGAGAACCCGGCTTTGCACCGGGCGGAAACATCGTTATCTCTTAGCCATGAAAATCGATGGCGGGCAAATGCGCAAGGCGGCAGAACCATGGCTTTGATTTTCGCTGCGCCGCTGGAGCTGCCGGTGGATGGCCGCCAGTCGGAGACCGCGCTCGCGATCGCGCGCGGCACTGGCCGGCTGTTGCATGCGCATGGTCGCTGCGTGGTCAGCGAGTTGCCGCTGCCGTCGGGAAGGCGCGCCGACCTCGTGGCGCTCGATCCTGCGGGTGAAATCTGGATCGTGGAGATCAAATCGTCGATCGCGGATTTCCGCGCCGACCAGAAGTGGCAGGACTACCGCGCTCACTGCGACCGGCTGTTCTTCGCCACCACCGTGGATGTCCCGTGCGAGATTTTTCCGCCCGATACGGGCCTTATCGTCGCCGACGCCTTCGGCGCCGAATTCAGGTGCGAGGCGCCGGAGCACAAGCTGCCGGCCGCCACCCGCAAGTCGATGATGCTGCTCTTCGCACGCGCTGCGGCGACGCGCCTGCAATCGCTCGCTGATCCGACCGGGCCCTATGGGGACGTCGGCTAGCGTTCAGCGCGGCGCCCGCTTTGCGAGAATCCGCTGCAGGGTCCGGCGGTGCATATTAAGCCGCCGCGCCGTCTCCGAAACATTGCGCCCGCACAATTCATAGATCCGCTGGATATGTTCCCAGCGCACGCGGTCGGCCGACATCGGATTCTCGGGGGGCTCGATTTTGGCATTGTCCTGCGCGAGAAGAGCCGCGGCAACGTCGTCCGCGTCCACCGGCTTTGCCAGATAGTCCACCGCGCCGATTTTTACGGCGTTGACGGCCGTCGCGATATTGCCGTAGCCGGTCAAGATAATGCCGCGAGCATCCGGACGGCGGCGCTTGAGCGCGGAAATTACGTCGAGGCCGTTGCCGTCATCGAGCCGCATATCGACGACAGCGTAGGCGGGCGCAGACTTTTCGACCTGAAGCAGGCCGTCCGCCACCGATTCCGCTATCGAGACAAGAAATCCGCGTTGCTCAAGAGCCTTGGCGAGGCGTTGCAGAAAAGAATGATCGTCTTCGACGATCAAAAGCGTTCGTTCGCCGGGAATTTTGACCTTCGCCGCCGGAGCGGCTGTCTCGCTGGTTGCAATGTCCATGTATCACCATCCATGTATCACCTGGGCGGTGCGCCAATTGGGCGCATATTAACGCGTGCAGACGGCAATCACACAGCAAAAAATAGTGATTGAAGGGCCCGGCCTCAAGCGGCAGCAAGGCCCGGGCGGCGTTCAAAATCGCTGCGTATCCAATGCAGCCTGACGATTGCACCCCGCGCC
Source organism: Pseudolabrys sp. (assembly GCA_035277565.1). Lineage (GTDB taxonomy): Bacteria > Pseudomonadota > Alphaproteobacteria > Rhizobiales > Xanthobacteraceae > Pseudolabrys. The sequence goes on along the minus strand of DATEKG010000371.1, from coordinate 4,690 downwards.
GGCTGCGCACGATTTTCGAAGGAAACCGCGGCGCCGGCGCGCTCCAGGAGCGTTTTCGCAATGAAAAAGCCCAGACCGAGCCCGATCGGCTCGTCGCCGGCGTCCTGCAAATTGCCGGGCCTGCTGGTCACGTAAGGTTCCCCGATCCGGCCCATGATCTCGGGTGCGAAACCGGGACCGTCATCGGCAATCGTCACGTCAACCGTTTCATCGTTCCATCGGGCATCGACCGAAACGCGGTCATGCGCAAAATCGACGGCATTTTCGAGCAGGTTGCCGAGGCCATAGAGAATGGCCGGATTGCGCGCGCCGACCGGTTCAGCGCTCCGATTCTCGGGCGCCGTCACATCGATGCTCACGCCGAAGTGGCGATGCGGCGCAACCACTTCTTCTATGAGGGATGTCAGCGGCATGCGGTCGAAAGGTTCCCCGCCGCCCGATAGTTCCGTGATTTTTGAGAGAATATCGCGGCATCGCGTGGCCTGTTCACGAAGAAGCCGCACATCGTCACCATGTGGTGCGTTCGGCGCGATGGCGCGTTCGAGCTCCCTGGCGATGACGGAGATTGTCGACAATGGCGTGCCGAGCTCGTGCGCCGCCGCTGCCGCAAGGCCGTCAAGCTGGGAAAGATGCTGCTCGCGCGTGAGAACAAGCTCGGTTGCGGCAAGCGCGTCCGATAGCTGGCGCGACTCTTCCGTAATTTGCCATGCATAGACACCGATGAATCCGATGGCGAGCAGAATGCAGAGCCAGACGCCCATCATGTAGATCGGTGGAAGCTGCAGCGGGTCTTCGCTGTCCCAGGGCAACGGGTAATGCACGAACACCAGAATGGTCGCGCAGGCGACCGCAAAGGCGCCCAATATCAAAGTAAACCGCGGCGGCAATGCCGTCGCCGACAGCAGGACCGGCCCAAGGAAAAGAAACGCGAACGGATTCTGCAATCCGCCGGTGAGGAAAAGCAGTATCGCCAGCTCCGCAATGTCGAAGGCAAGAAGCCATGCGGCCCGGTCGGGCTCAAGCCGTTCCGTGATGTGAAAGCGAATACGCAATGCCACGTTGAGCCAGGCTGCAAGGGCAATGACGCCCAGGCACGCATAGACCGGAAAATCGAAGTCGAGTCCGAAATAGACCACGAGCACCGCCGTCGTCTGCCCGATGATTGCGAGCCAGCGGAGTCGAACAAGCGTATCGAGGCGCACATTGCGGCGCGGGTGATGACGGACGGGAGCAGGCGCGGGCATTGGGCCAGTGTACGATCTGCGCGGACACTCTTGAAGTATCCCGGAAATATGTAGCTGCAGCACATTCCCGGCCGGGCCTTGCGCTTTCTGCGGCGTAGCGTCACATCTTTCGTCGCATGGATGCACAGAGCTCATTCGCCATTGCCGCCGACAGCCTCCTGAAGCGATACAAGGGCGTGGAGGCTGTTGCGGGCATTTCGTTTCGTCTTCCGCGCGGCTCGATCACCGGTCTGCTCGGTGGAAACGGGGCGGGCAAGACGACGACGATTGCAATGATCATGGGCCTCGTGACCCCGACCTCCGGGATGGTCACTGTGCTCGGCGCCGAGATGCCGCGCGAGCGCCACCGCGTGCTGCAGCGGATGAATTTCGAGAGCCCTTATGTCGACATGCCGATGCGACTGACGGTCCGGCAGAATCTCTCCGTTTTCGCGCAGCTCTATGCGGTCGCCGACATCGATGGCCGTATCGCCAGGCTGGCCGCGGATCTGGACCTCACGGAATTCCTTGATCGCCCGACCGGCAAGCTGTCGGCGGGGCAAAAGACCCGGGTGTCGCTCGCCAAGGCCCTTCTCAATGAGCCGGAAGTGCTTCTTCTTGACGAACCAACGGCATCGCTCGATCCCGACACCGCGGATTGGGTCCGTTCGCGCCTTGAACGCTATCGCCGTGAACGCGGCGCCACTGTGCTGCTTGCTTCGCACAACATGGCCGAGGTCGAACGCCTGTGTGAGCGCGTCATCATCATGAAGAGGGGCCGCATCGAGGACGACGATACACCGGCACATCTGCTCGCCCGCTACGGCCGCGAGACGCTGGAGGAAGTCTTTCTCGACGTCGCGCGGGGGCGGCGCCAGAGCGAGGCTGCACAATGATCGTCATCCCCGATATCACCGATTCAACCGCGTCAACGATGCAGGCCGGAACCAGAGCATGAACTTCTCGTTCAACCGCGTCGCCGCGATGGTGCGGCGCTATTGGTATCTGCTGCGGTCATCGTGGCCGCGCATCCTCGATCTGATCTACTGGCCGACCGTGCAGATGCTGATGTGGGGATTCCTGCAGGTCTACATTTCCCAGAATGCGGGCTTCTTCGCGCGCGCGGGCGGAGTCTTCATCGGCTCGGTTCTGCTGTGGGATATTCTCTTTCGCGGGCAGCTCGGCTTTTCGATTTCATTCCTCGAAGAAATGTACGCGCGCAACCTCGGCAACATCATGATGTCGCCGCTGCGTCCGGCGGAATTTCTGCTCGCGCTGATGATCATGAGCATCGTGCGGCTGTCGATCGGCATGATTCCGGTTTCGTTGCTGGCGATCGCATTTTTCGGATTCAATCTGTGGTCGCTTGGGCTCGCACTTGCCGCTTTCTTCGCCAATCTGATTCTGACGAGCTGGTCGGTCGGCATATTTGTCGCGGGCCTGCTGCTGCGGAACGGGCTTGGCGCCGAAAGCATGGCTTGGACCATCATGTTCCTCTTTCTGCCGCTGACCTGCGTCTATTACCCGGTCTCGGTGCTTCCGGAGTGGCTGCAATACTTCGCCTGGGCCCTGCCGCCGACCTACGTGTTTGAAGGCATGCGCGCGCTGGTGATCGACCATGTGTTCCGGGCCGATCTCATGGCGGAGGCCTTGGCGCTGAATGCCGTCTTCTTCGCTGCCGCGTCATTGGCTTTCTTCGGGCTTTTGCACAGCGCGCGGATCCAGGGATCCCTCCTGCAAACCGGCGAGTAAGGCAGAAAACGCTGTGTTTTTTGGGACTTATGCACCGCATCTGCGTTGTAAACCTGATGCGAACACCTTATCTCTATGTTGACGCTATGAGCGAAAAGCGACAGTCTGCTGCACCGCAGCGAGGGTCGGGGGACTCAATGGCCATTGGTGAATTCGGCGGAGCGGCAACGCTCTCCGAGGGTGGCGGCGCGTTTTTCGCAACGCCCATGTACTGGTTCTACGAAATGGCGCATGCCGCGCTCAATCCGTCACGCGCATTCGCCGATGCAACGCGACTCTTCTTCAAGAATCCCGCAAATCCGCTTTCGCACACGGCCTACGGCAAGTCGGTCGCGGCCACGATGGAATTGTTCGAGCGCTCCACGCGGCGCTATCGCCAGCCTGACTGGAACATCGATTCAACGACGATCGGCGGGGAAAAGATTGCGGTCAATATAAAGACCATCTGGCAACGCCCGTTCTGCCGGCTCCTGCATTTCGAACGCACCTTTGAGCGTCCGCCCCGCCGCCCGCAGCCGAAACTTCTGATCGTTGCGCCGATGTCGGGTCACTATCCGACGCTGCTGCGCGGCACGGTCGAGACCTTCCTGCCCAATCACGAGGTCTACATCACCGAATGGGTCGATGCGCGCATGGTACCGCTTGCCGAAGGGCGTTTCGATCTCGATACCTATATCGACTACATCATCTCAATCTTTCATCTGCTCGGCGGCGATCTTCATGTCGTCGCCGTGTGTCAGCCTTCAGTCCCGGTGTTTGCGGCCGTCGCGCTGATGGAAGCCGACAACGATCCGGACGTGCCGCATTCGATGGTCCTGATGGGAGGACCGATCGACACGCGGATCAATCCGAACGGCGTGAACAAGCTGGCGGAACGCCGCGGGCTGCGATGGTTCCGCAACAATGTCATCACCAAGGTGCCGTTTCCGAATCCTGGCGTGATGCGCGACGTTTATCCGGGATTTCTGCAGCTGCATGGCTTCATGAGCATGAATCTCGATCGCCACATCGAGGCCCACCAGAATCTCTTCCTGCATCTGGTCAAGGGCGACGGCGATTCCGCGCAGAAGCATCGCGAATTCTACGATGAATATCTCGCCGTGATGGATCTTGCGGCGGAATTCTATCTGCAGACGGTCGACACGGTTTTCATCCGTCACGCGCTGCCGAAGGGACAGATGACGCATCGGGGCCGGCCGATCGATGCCGCCGCCATCCGCCGTGTGGCATTGATGACTGTCGAGGGTGAGAACGACGATATTTCGAGTGTCGGGCAAACCGAGGCCGCGCACGCCCTGTGCGTCAACATACCGGATGAGCACAAGGTCCATTATCTGCAGCCGGCTGTCGGTCACTACGGCGTGTTCAACGGTTCACGGTTCCGCGCGGAAATCGCGCCGCGCATCTCGGATTTCGTGCTCTCGTGTGACGACGTCCGTCAGCGGCGCGTGGTGCCGCTCAAGGCTGTCGCCGAACGCTGAACTTGCAGGTCTTGCGTTGACCTCGCATTTGTTCACCGGGGTGTGGCACACTCGCGGTGTATCCTGATTCTGGGCCGGCAATGTCGATACCGTTGCGAGCAATGCTCTTTCGCCGCATCAGCGAGCCGTCGGCGATCACGATCGATTTCGACGGCGAGGTCTATCTCGTGCGTCTGCGGCGCCATCGTCAGGCCCGCCGGTATACATTGCGCGTCCACGCGGTTGGCCGTGAAG